>JANYCR010000308.1 GCA_025360185.1 Leptospiraceae bacterium
CTTGTGTTCCAAAAATTAAAACGTAAATCATTCCAGATATGATTGGTGAAACTGAAAAAGGAATATCAATTAAGCTAATGAGTAGACTTCTTCCTGTAAATTCAAATCGTGCGATTGCCCAGGATGCAGCGACTCCAAAAATTAAATTAAGGGGAACAGTAAAAATCACTGCAATAAAGGTAAGCTGCATCGAAGAGATTGCAATGGGATCTGTTATACTTTCGATATATACCTCGTATCCTCGTTCAAATGCATAGATAAAAATTGAGAACATCGGCACAATCAAAACAATCAATATGAAAAGCAAAGCAATGAAAGTTAAAATAAACTTTACAAAAAAAGATTCAGAGGTATTCTTTTTTCCAAACATGCTTACCATATCCAATATATTAAACTTTTTGTCAAATATATTACTCAGTTTGTGCGAGATGCAAGAAAGGCTGATTTGAAATCATGGGTAAATCTTAATATTTAGCACAACAAATTTCCACTGCCTCCAACAATTCTTTTGGATTCCATGGCTTTGATAATACTGTATAAGTGCCTGCTTCTTTTTTTACTCTTTCAACCGCCTTAGCATCTGCATGACCTGTGATTAGTATGGATTGGATTGTTGGATATTTTTTATGAACCATAATTAAAAATTCATCGCCTTTAATTCCTGGCATTAACCAATCAGAAAGAATTAAAATTACATCTACTCCATTTACTACCAGTTCATCTATTATTTCTAAAGCTTCATCTCCATTCACTGCAGTCTCATAACTAAATTTGCTACCGAATTTTTTTTTCAACTCCTGCTTCAGAGAAATTAAAATAATTGGCTCATCGTCTACACATAAAATTGCATTTTGTTTAATTGCACTGTTCATTTTTGAAACTCCTGCGAAATACTTTGAGAGGATTTTAACCATACGCTAAATTTAGTTCTTCCAGGGACACTCTCGAATTTGATTCGTCCACCCATCTTTTCGATAATTTTCTTTGATATATCTAAACCTAAACCAATTCCTTCTCCATTTTTTTTCGTAGTAAAAAATGGTTCAAAGATTTTACTTTGGATTTCTTCTGGAATTCCTGGACCCGAGTCCGTGAAAGAAGTAACGATCCATGAGCCCTGTTTTATAATTCCAATTTCTAACCTCCCTTTATAGTCCATTGATTGCAAACCATTATTCAATAAATTAATCCATACTTGATTTAGTCTATTTCCGTTCCCAATACATTTTTCAGTGGTCTCATATTTTTTTATAATCTCTACCCCATATTTAATCTTTCCATGGTAAAGAATTAAGATTGTTTCAATTTCAGAAATTATATCTATAGAGGAAATTTCATCTTTTGCGTTACCAATCCCGTCCGGGTTTAAATAATTTTTTAGTGCATTTACTACATGAGATGCTTTTCCTGTTGCGATGGAGATAATATTACTTAGCTTCGCGATAGTTGCAAAAAAAGTTACTATTGAAAAAATCTCCGTTCGTTTATTTGTTTTTAGTAATTCAAGTAATTCGTCGCCTAAGTTATATACACCGGTATCCATGATGAATGTGGATAAATCATCGTAATCCGCAAATCCTGCAATTTTTAAAGTCTGAACTAGTTCTTTTTTAATACTCCTATTCGGAAGATTCTCCGATTTAGATGCATCCTTTAAACTTTCTTTCAAAATAATTTTAAATTTCATTAGATCATCTTTATCTAAACTAGTAATAAGTTCAGGGATTGTGTATATTTCCTGGTCAATGATCTCTAAGATTGCCCTATTCGAAGATACAATTGCGCCTAACGGAGTATTTAACTCATGAGTCATGCCTGCGGCTAATTGACCTAATGCGGCTAATTTTTCAGTTTGTAGCAATTGGTCTTGTGCATCGTTTAATTCTTTCATTATCTTTCTTAAATTTTCTACTGCATCTAGTAATTCTAAATTAGATTTTCTTAGTTCTTCCGTTCTCTCTTCTACTTTTTTTTCGAGATCTGAATTTAATTCTTTTATTATTGAATCGGCTTCTTTTTTTGCAGTAATATCTCTCGCTACTCCTACAATTCGTTCTATTATAAAGTCCTGATTTTTTATAGGAAAACCTGTATCATGAATCCATCGAATAGTTCCATCTGGTCTTTTAATTCTATATTCCTTATCATAGACACCTCCATGCAATTGCTCTTTAAATGCAAAAATTACAGCCTCTCTATCATCTTCATGAATCGCATTTGACCAGGCAGATGGATCAAGGTAAAGATTTACAGTGCTTTGCCCCCATATTTTTTCGTAGGCAGGGCTAATATAAATTATCTTATTAGTCTCTGGATTCGTAATCCAAAATACTTCTTGGATTGTTTCGGCTAATTGACGAAATCGCTCTTCGCTCGTTTTAGTTCGGTGAAAAGATTCTTGTAATTGTTTTGCCATGTTATTGAAAGATGCGGATAATGCTCCTAATTCTTCCAATCTACTATTTGGAACTCTATGACTTAAATCACCTAGTGCGATTGCCTGTGTTGCTATTGCAATGCGGCGAATCGGGGTAGCCACAATTCCCGCTAGAAGGGCTGCTATTAACAGTGATACTGTAAGGGATACAGCGGATATCATCGCCGACTTGCTATTACCCTCTCTCACTCCTTCGAGATAATAAGATGCAGGCATAGACGTTATTACTATCCAATCTATTTTTTTATTGTTATCTTCGTAAGGAGTTGCCTGCGTGAACCAGGTTTCTCTTGATAGCGGCTTTGCTGTTATTATATCAATTTGAAACTGGACAGTGTTTCTTAATTTCTCCGGACTCTCATAAAATTTATTCAAATGATTGATTACATTTTGGATTACCGGGTCGTCATTTGTTTTCTCAAATGATTTATTATCAGCGTTGGAAGATTCTTCTAAGGAGGATGCAATCACGTTAGCATTTCGATTAATTAGAAATGCTCTTCCGTGCTTAGCTATACTGGTTTTTTTTAAAAGAAGGTTTATGTATATATGCCGCTCTTTCTCATCTAGATTTTCTGATTTTGCTAGATAATCATCAAGTTGTAAGTTTATATTTTCGGAAATTTCTTGGTGTAAACGGCTTGCCAGTTTATTTGCAGTAACCTCAGCGCTACTGATTGTCATATACGCAGTTGCCCCAACCATAATTAAAACAATTGCAATAATCGGGGTAACAAGGAATATCCGGATAGGGATTGCTCTATCTATATCATTTGACTCAGCATTATCTTTTTTAACATTCATTTCTTTATAACTTAAAAATATTTCTTTTACATGTCTTGGAATTTCTGCCCAAAACATATTATATTTTTGTGCTAAAGGAAATGCGGCTAACATCGCGAAAGGTGCAATGAGCCATGTGATCGATGTAGTAAAGAATAAGGCAGGAGTAATATTTCTATAAGAAATCTGTGGAGTAAATTTATCAGAACAAATATAGCCCCAGAGTTGCGGCTCTATACTCATGAATATTAAAACGAAAATAAAATACCAACCCCATGTGCGAAGCCTACGAAAATCTGGATTACGTCCTATCAGTTGATAAGCCACCCAGAAGCAAGCCGGGTTAATGAAATAACCCACTAGCCAGTCTAATAAGAAGTTAGGCGGAACACCTTCGATTAAATCAGATAGTCCATAGGCAAATGGCGCGGCTATGAGTGCGGGGTATCCAAATAAAACAATGCAAAGAAAGACAGACAAGTCCTTTAACGATTCAAATGTTTGTGCGCCGGGAACTAATACAATAAAAGATCCGATATAGCCTGTTACAAAAATAAGAACAAATGTAAACGGAATACTGAGTAATGCTTGTAAGTCCCAGGTTTGTTTTTCTCTGCCTAAGCCCCATTCACCTTTGGGTCGAAATGTAAGGCTGCCATAAGAAGCTATCATTAGAATTAGCCCAACGATATAACCAAAACTTCCCCATACTTCGAGAAGCGGTAGGGGGAGAAAGTTGAAAATAGATTCATACCATTCAATTATCAATGACATTTCTTTTTCCTTTGAATCAGTTTACACTTAATCAATATTCATCAATGTCAATGTAAAAAAGAATACCAAAGTTTCGATAAATTTCCAATTTACTTTGCATACTCTTAATATTTTCGGTATCGTTGACTAATTTTTGTTAGATGAAAGAATGGCAAGTATTCAAAAAGAAAATTTTTAGATTAGTAGGCAACGCATGAAAACTCGGATAAAATTATTTTTTATACTCATAGTCTTTACAGTAATACAAACATTAGCCGCAAAAGATTCAATTTTAAATGTCTCCTATGACCCGACGCGAGAGTTTTACAAGGCTTACAACGATTTATTTGTAAAGTATTGGAAAACCAAATCGGGCAAAGAAATCGACATAAAACAATCACACGGTGGTTCAGGAAAGCAAGCCCGTTCAGTTATAGATGGACTCGAAGCAGATGTTGTAACTCTCGCACTCGCTTATGATATAGATTCTATTTCTGAAAAGTCAAAGCGGCTTCCTGCTGATTGGCAAAAGCGGCTAACGCACAATAGCTCTCCATATACATCGACTATCGTATTTTTAGTTCGTAAAGGAAATCCAAAAGGAATTAAAGATTGGAATGATCTAGTTAAGCCTGGTGTGGAGATAATAACGCCTAACCCAAAAACAAGTGGTGGTGCAAGATGGAATTATATGGCTGCCTGGGGCTATGCACTAAAACAAAATAAAAACGACAGCGCAAGCGAAACTAAAGCCAAAGAGTTCGTAACCGCTCTATTTAAAAATGTAAAGGTATTAGACTCAGGCGCAAGAGGGGCTACTACTACTTTTGTGAATCGTAAAATTGGTGATGTATTAATTGCCTGGGAAAATGAAGCGTATCTTTCTTTAAAAGAAGCAGACCCAAAAGACCCCGTAGAAATTATTGTTCCTTCTATAAGTATTTATGCTGAGCCTCCTGTTGCTCTCGTTGATGCAAACGTGGATAAGCATAAAACGCGAGATGTTTCAGAAGAATATTTAAAATATTTATATTCACCTGAGGCACAAGAACTCGCTGCGAACAATTTCTATCGACCTACACTTGATACTGTTTTAAAAAAATACAAATCTACATTCAAAGATGTAAAACTTTTTACAATAGATGAGATTGCTGGCGGATGGAAGAAAGCACAAGAAAAACATTTTAGTGATAAAGGACTTTTTGATCAGATCTATTCCAATAAATAAAAAATTCTTGCATTCTCAATAAATTAGATACGATGACTGCTATGAAACTATTTGTCATCGTTTTCCTTTTTACTTTTTCACTCTATGCCGAGCTTTCAAAAGCCGAGAAAGACAATCTCACTAAGACAGCAGAATGGCTTGCTGCATTCGATATAAAATATTCCAAAGCATGGACACCTCCCGATAGCAATAAGCCGGTGAAGCTAGATTGCTCTGGCACAGTTCAATATTTATACAGTAAAGCACTTAGCAAAATCATGCCGCGGGATTCCTATTCCCAGTTTAATTTTTTTCGCGACAAAGGCTGGTTATTCGAACCTCCTAAACTTGCGGATAACAAGGTTAATACGGAAGAACTAAAAAAACAATTACAGTTTGGAGATTTGCTTTATTGGCAGAACTCCTATAACGTTCCACTCGATAGAGAGCCGCCAGTTAGTCACGTGATGATTTATATGGGAATGGATGATACAGGCGTTATGCGCGTGGCTGGATCTAATACATGGGGAGATGGATTAATTACCAAGGGGGGAGGTCCTGATATTTACATATTTGATCCAAATCAAAAGCTAGGTTGTGTCAGAGAAATTGAAGGAGATAAAAAAAGTAAATGTTTAAAGGATAGTGCTTTCATAGGTTTCGCACGATTTGACGCTGAGAAGAAAACTATTGAAATAAAATCAAAAGATGATAAGAATCCAGACATTGTAGTTCCAAAGGAAAACAGTCATGATCCGCAAAAACCAAATGCGGATGTTGAAATAAGATGAAACTATTAGAAAAAATAAAACAAAATCAAAACCGCAAATTAATGTCTCCTTCTGTTTTAAAAGTATTAGAAGAGGAGGAATTGAACGGTGCAATTATTGCAAATAGGTTTCGTTATTTTTTTCTATTTCTAATCTCCGGTGGAGGTTTGATTAATTTAGGTGGAATGCAGGATGCTGAATTAAAGTTTCAGGGATTTATTATTTATGGAATTGGGCTTTCTTTTTACCTGGCTATTACTTTGTTGCATACGAGGATATTATCTCTTTGCGAGGATAAAAATACAATTCATAAATTCGGATTTATTACAATCCTTTCCGACTTCGCCCTATTAACCGCTATGATGTTTTCCTGGTATAGATTGGATAGTCCAGGTAACTTTAATTATTTTCTCAAAAATCCAGCATCCATTTATTTTTTACTTCCATTCATTTTATCTCTCATTCAAGTTCGTCTCTCGTTTACCATTGTTTCAATTATTACTTTCATTGGGATTCACTTTAGTTCGATATTTTATGGAATATATTTAGGAGTTCCGACTTCTACAGATTGGAAATTATATATAATGGGTGATCAAATTTACATGAGTGATTTATTGGTAGCGCGACCAATAGCTTACAGCAGTTTGGCGCTAGCAGTTGCTTTTTCCGTATATCGAACTATTTTTATGGTCAGAAGAATTGGGACAATCGAGGCAGAAAAAAAATCTCTAAGTAAATATTTTTCCCCTGACATAGTGGAAGAGATTACAAAAAATCCAGAAGTATTAAGTAAGGGAAAAAGACAAGAAGTTACGATTCTATTTCAGGATATTCGCGACTTCACTAAAATGTCAGAGAATATGCCGACAGATGAACTTGCAGAATTTTTGAATGAATTTAGAAAGCGGATGACAAACGTTATCTTCTCGAACGGGGGAACATTAGATAAATATATTGGCGATGCAATCATGGCAACGTTTGGAACTCCTACAATTTCAGAAAATGATACGCAGAATTCAGTAAATGCGGCTAGTCAGATGTTATCCTCTCTTAAAGAATGGAACATAGAAAGAAAACAAAAAGGGAAGCAGGAAATTCGAATTGGAATTGGTCTTCATTGCGGAGAAGTATTTGTTGGTAATATTGGCTTTGAAGATCGAATGGAATACACAGTCATTGGGGACGCGGTGAATACTGCTTCTAGAATTGAAAGCCTTTGCAAACAGTTTCAGGCTGAATTTTTAATTTCAGAAGAGGTTTATAAAAAAGTAAAACAAACAATTAAAGCAGAGGCTCTTCCTCCTGTTGATGTTAAAGGAAAAGAAAAGCCATTGCAAGTTTATAAAGTTATTTTTTAGTTAAAGAAAGCTATTTTATGCTTCAAAATCGATATGTCAGTTCTTGCTATATATAATTTACCATATATAACATAAATTTATTTATTGTAATATATGGTATTTTTAAGATAATTGTCTTCTATGAAATTCAACCGGAATATGCCGTCGCTTTTAGAAGATTTGTCAATGGACTTAGATTTTGTTCATGCAGATTATATGGATGCTCTAATCAAAGCAAGAACGGAACTGGCTGAGCTCAAAGGCTACTCTCATTCTGCCCCTAACCCTTTACTTTTAATTTCACCTGCTGTCATAAGAGAGGCGGTTGCTAGTTCTAGAATTGAACATATACAGACAACTGTTGAAAATGTTTTAAAGGAACAACTGTACCAAGGAAGCCTACAAAGTGAGCCCGACAAGGAAGTATTAATGTACGGGCGCGCGATACAATGGGCGGCATCTGAAATGAAAACGATTCCTATCTCGACGAACTCACCCGCGGAAAAATTCTACAAGAAGAGTTCGTCGGCAAATATCATTTATACTTTAATCGAAAGCTCGTTCACATCATGAATGAAAATCTAATCGAGAAAAATTAAAATTATTTTTTACTAGACTGAACGGAAAATAGTCCGAAAGCAAAAGCAGCAAATCCTAATCCAACTCTAAACCATTGCCAATTTCCCCAGGTTGTAATGGCTAATGATAGTTTGTCGTTAGCAATAGAACGAGCATTGAAAGCAGAATTCGCGTCTTTGAAAAAGACAAAGAATGTCAGGATTACAAGAATGGAAAACACAGTGGATGCAACCATTGACCATTTACCTTCTTGTTTTGTAATAAACATGAGGATAGAAGTGAGTAATGCCAGGATAGTGCTCCAAATCTCGAGCGGGCTATAGTAATTAACCAATGCAGCCTGATTTTTTGCATACCAATCAAAAAACTCAGGAGGTGAGATGCTTAACCAAAACGGAACTATGATTGCCGCCTCTGTCAACATCGCTCCAGCAGTCACGCCGAGAACTAATACTGTAATAAATCCAATTATTTTAGTGAATAGATGCAAGTTTATGCTCCACATTGCTTTTATTCTACAAAAATTATGATTTCTAAAATTCCTGTCTACTTGTATTTTGGATAATCAGGAGTCTCTGTATGAAAAAAAATTTAAAAGTTTTAGGTAGTATTTTAGCTATCGGTTTAATCATCATCATTATAAAAGTATACCCATTCATGAAATTCATGAATAGTTTCGAGGTAGTGGAAGTCGATAAAAATCTTACCCTAGCATTAGGCGGTGGTGGAAATTCTGCCATACTAATGAGCGACAAAGAAGTATTAGTCGTTGACTCGAAGATCATGGGTGGAAAAGACAAGCTATTCGCGCTAGTAAAAGAGAAAGCGGGGAATAAACCTATTATCCTCATCAATACTCATCTTCACGCGGACCATGCTGGTGGAAATGGTCTCTACAAAGGAAATACAATCATTGCAGGTGCTTATACCAAAGAGCAGTGGATAGAGGAAAACGGCGAGGGCGACGGACTTCCTACGGAGTTTTTAAAAGACAAAAAAGAAATCCAGGTTGGGGAGGAAACAGTCATTATCCAGAACATGGGACAGGCTCATACTTATAACGATGTAGTAGTGTTTTTTAAGAATCGTAAAATGCTTTTCATGGGAGATATGCTCATGATTGGGATGCACCCTTTTCTAAAAGAAAACAACGGCTCTAAAATTTCTTTATACTTAGAAAAATTAAACAAGGCATTAGAAGAATTCCAACCGGAGAAAATTGTTCCCGGTCATGGTCGTGTTGGCGGCAAAGAGCTAGTAGCCGAATTCCAAACTTATTTTGCTGAAACAAAATCTGTTGCAGAAGGTAAATTAGAGTTAAGTGCTATCGAAGATAAATACAAAGATTGGATTCCTTTTCTTTCTATGGCAAGCACAGAGGCAACCGTTAAGTATTGGAAAAAAGAATTGGGAATTAAATAATGAATACAAAATTAGAATTAATCAAAAGTGGCATATGGGGAGTATGCGTTGGAGACGCACTTGGACTTCCTGTGCAATTTAAACTAAGAAATTATTTTAAGCGAGCACCTGTGAGCGATATGATTGGTTATGGAACATTTAATCTACCGCCGGGCAGTTGGTCGGATGATACTTCGATGACCTTGTGTATTGCGGAAAGTTTAAGCAAAGGATACAAACTAGACGATATCGCTAATAATTTTATCAAGTGGTTTCAAAAAGGCTACCTTACTCCTTATGGGACAGCCTATGATATTGGTGGTTCAACCAATACTTCGATCAGGCGACTGCTAAGCGGCACTTCTCCATTAAATTCAGGCGATGCAAATATTGAGACTAATGGCAACGGGTCTCTCATGCGAACTTTACCGCTTGCGTATTATTTTCATTTCAATAATTCCGATGAAACAACTAAATACAGAATGCTAAAGGAAGTCTCTGCGATTACTCACGCTCATCCGCTTTCAGTGATTTCTTGTTATATCTATATTGATTTTGCGCTTCAAATTTTGCAGGGGACTTCTATTAAAAATTCTTTTCAAAAAATTGTTGCGGATAAGAACAAATACCACACATATTTGAATCAAACAGAGCAAGGATATTTTCAAAATATATTTGATAACGACTTGAAGAATTTTGCCGAGCCGCAAATTAAATCTAGTGGTTTTGTAATTGATTCACTCGAAGCGTCCTTTTGGTGTTTGCTGAACTCTTCTACTTACAAAGAAACTCTAATTAAAGCAGTAAACTTAGGAGAGGATACTGATACGATAGCCGCTATCGCAGGTGGTGTGGCGGGAATTCATTATGGATATGATGCGATACCTATTGATTGGATAAATGCGATCGTGAAAGCAAGTGATATAGATAATGTATGTGAATTATTAGCGAAAAGTTTTTGAGGTGTCATTTTTTAATAACTGTTCTATAAATTTCCTTTGCATCCTGGTTGATAAAACGAATGGTCGCTTCTTTTTCTTCCAATGTAGTAATTGCAAAGCCGGGCTCCGATGCAAAGAATATAGAGTAGGGGTTACTCTTTATTTCACGCAGTTTTGATCCTGCACCGGATATAAAGAAATGCGTTTTTATATTTGGATTTTTTAGATACTGTAAATCATGTTCATGTCCTGAAAAATATATATCTACATTATTGTTTTCTAAGTTATCTAAAAATTTTCCCTGTAGTGCTTTCGTATCTCCATGCTGACCGGCTGAATAAATTGGATGGTGGCCAATGACGATTTTCCACTGAAAAAAATTATTTTTTAGATTTGTATTCATCCAATTTAATTGGTTTATCCTACTTTCCCCTTTCATATAAGAACGATAATAAAATCCAAAGAAATCAATAAATTCATTTGTATCTGTGACAATAAATAGAGCGCGTTTCTTACCGGAGTAATTTTTTTCAAAATAGTAATAGGGACTTGGAAAAATCCAAAACAAATTTTTATCGCTATAATTTATTAGAGTTTGTATATCACCCATATAATCGTGATTACCTAATGTAATATACCAGGGTATCAATTGAGCAAAAGGATAAATATCCTCAAATGATTCTTTGAAGTGCGAGTCATTGATGTCGTTTACTCCAGCAGGATAAAAATTGTCTCCCGCTGTGAGGATAAAGTCAACTTTCTCTTCTCTAATAATTTTATTCATTGCGAAAGCAACTTGCTTCTGATAAAAAATTCCTTTCTCGCCCCAATCTCCTATAACAATAAATTGTAATTTGCCACTCTCTATTTCTTTATTAATTTCATTTCGCTGAGAGTTTATTTTGCTAGTTGGCAATGGGCTAGGCATGCGGTGTATTATGAATTCACAAGAAAAGGTAGTAAGAGAAAAAATAAATACTAATAAGATTAATAAATTTTTAAGGCTCATTTGGATTTATATATTGGTAAATAATACTAGCTATTTTACTTCAAGGAAAATATATTTAATCCATAAATCTGAGGCTAGAGATTTGTAAAATCTGACGATATTAGGTTTAAAGATGCTTTATTCTGAATGTCAATTTTGAAAAATGGCGAAAGAATTAAAAAGGATTGGAGGATTTTGTTTGAGAATTCATTTTACCATTATTTTTATTTTATTGTTAAATCTAGAATTATTCTCTCAGTCGGGACTGCTTCCTTCTGAGTTTGCATACAATTTTAATTGTGCTGCGGGTAAGAGTTGTAATCTGCTTTTAAATCAGACTGAAGATGATCTGTATGAAGTCGAGGGTAATTATAAATATTACGGAAATAGTCTCGGTGATTTTTATTGCGAAGAAATTTATCCTGCAAAGAAAGTTAAATGGAAAAGAACACTGGGTGCGGGAATATTTGCTAGACCTTTAATTCTAGATGATAAAGTCATTTTTGGTTCTAAAGATGGAGCGTTATATGTTCTTAATAAGCTGAATGGATCAACGCTTTGGAAATACAATACAGCGGGTGAAATTTTATCTTCTGCTGCCGCAAATAAGGAACAAATTGTTTTTAGTAGCACTGACGGAAATATTTATTCGGTAACCCTAAAGCATGGCTCGAAAAAATGGTTGCATCTAGCGAATTATAAAATTAATACAAACCCGGTTGTGTTTAATGATAAAGTTTTTTTCGGTGATGCGGATGGTAACTTTTATTGTCTGAATGCGGATAATGGGAATTTACTCTGGAAGATTTCTCTCAGTGGAACTATTTTACCGCATCCGTCTGTTGAAAAAAATACAATGTACATTGCTACAACGAGTGACCTCCTAGCAGTCGATCTTAGATCAGGAAAACAAATTTGGAAAGTTGGAATTCCTAAATTAAGCCGCGCCAATCTTGTAATTTACGGTGATAGTCTTTTGCTATATGATTTTACTGATTCGATTACTTATTATAATCCGTGGACAGGCAAAAGATTAGGAACGCGATTTCATAAGCCTACTCGAACTCAAAAAATATATAATTTTGACGGAGAGGAAACAAACTAATGGAGCATCACGATATAAGTTTACTTCAAGACATTGCGCTTGGAATTATTTTTGCAACAGTTCTATCCCATATTGCTCGCCTTCTAAAGCAGCCGCTCATACTTGGATACATTCTAGGAGGAGTTATTCTTGGAAAGGAAATGGGTTTTGGTTATGTAACAAGTGAAGCAAGCATTGAACTTATTTCTGAAATTGGTTTAATTCTTTTGCTGTTTATCATTGGACTTGAAATTAATCTTACTGAACTTGCCAAGATGGGCAAATCAATGTTTACCCTGGGGATAATGCAGTTTTTACTTTGCGTTAGTTTTAGTATGGGATTCTTTTTTTTACTTGGATACAGAATAGAAGGGAATAATTTTGATTTGCTTTACATTGGAGTTGCACTATCTCTCAGCTCAACTTTGATTGTAGTAAAATTACTTCAAGATAAAATTGAAATTAGCACTGTCTCCGGTAAGCTCACAATAGGAGTTCTGGTTCTGCAAGATATATGGGCAATCCTTTTTATGGGATTACAGCCGAATTTACTTTCCCCTGAGATTTGGAAGATTGCTCAATCTATTGGAATAATTATTATTATCCTCGTGTGTGCCTTCGTATTTAGTCGGTTTGTTCTCAAATACATTTATGAAGCCTGTGCAAATCGACCTGAGCTTGTAGTTCTTACTTCTATTTCCTGGTGCTTTATTATTTGCGGTATTGCTGCTAAAGTAGATCTTTCAAAAGAAATGGGAGCACTAATTGCAGGCATGAGTATTGCTGCTTATCCTTATGGCACAGATGTAATTTCAAAACTAATAGGGATTAGAGATTTTTTTGTGACTTTGTTTTTCGTATCGCTCGGATTAAAAGTGCAAATGCCTACGCTTTCTATGGTAGGTGTAGCTTGTGTAATTGCAATATTTGTTGTTTTAATAAGACTCTTATCTATTGCGCCTGTCGTATTTTTATCTAAGAGAGGAATGAAAAATGGAATTGTAACCTCTCTAAATCTTTCACAAATCAGTGAATTTTCTCTTGTAATCATTGCACTCGGTCAGGGCTACGGACATGTATCCGCAGAAGTGCGCTCTCTAATTTTAAACTCAATGATTCTATCCTCTGTTCTTTCTACTTACCTAATTATTTTCAATCACGAGATTGCAGGATTTATAATGCGAATTCTTATAGCTTTAGGTCTTTCAGAGAAAAATAAAGATACGAATGCAAATGTGGAAAATAATCAGGAAGATGATAAAAGGGATATTATCCTCTTGGGTTATTTTAGAATTGGGCAATCTCTGGTGAATTATGTTTCTGATATCTCACCTGATATGGCAAAAAGAATTTTAGTCGTAGATTATAATCCTGCAAATAAAAATGTTCTACAGGATAAAGGATTTCGCTGGGAGTATGCTGATTTGGCGCACCCAGATACCCTTCATCATATTGGAGTTCATCATGCAGCTATAGTGATTTGCTCAATCTCAGATGTATTTTTAAAGGGAATTACAAACCAGCGATTACTAGAGCAATTAAAAAAATTAGCTCCAGAGGCTAAGTTTATTATGACGGTTGATGAAATGCATCAAACGAAAAGCCTGATGCAAAATGGTGCTTATAAAGTTATAGTGCCGGGCGAAATTACTGGAGAATTTTTATTTGAGTTAGTCGTCTCAACTATGAGAGCTTTATAGTTAATATTGATTTCCGTAAATTGAACCCACGAGTTGGCGATACAAAACGAGTGAGAAAGGAATAAATACAGTATCCGATTCTCTAATTCCTTCCTCGTAACGACGAAATTCTTTTAGAATAATTCGTGCATCTGCTGTAGTGTCTAGAAGTCCGTTGTAAACTATTTCCGTGTTTATAAGCTGCGGTAAAGTGCCCTTATCCGATTGTATTTTGACCGATAGCTCTCGGAGGTTAATTATTGTTTTGCGTATATCGGCGCGATTCTCTTCTAAGGTATTATGAGAGGCGATAAAAAAATCATCATAGTATTTTCCGGATGGCGAGTGATAGGGTGGGTTGCCGTTTTTAGTATAGGTAGGCTTAAAAAATTTGCTATCATCATTTTGAAAATTGCCGGGGTTGACATCAATGCTTCTTCCAGAAAAACTAGTTTTATTTTTAAATTTAACTTCATAATTATCCCACAGAGTAACGGGTTCTCGCATAATGAGCGTTAGCTCTATAGCATGTGATTTGCCGGGTTCTAAAAATCTCTGGTCAGGAACATCGGAGGCAGGAATTTTTTTAATTTCGGTGACAAGTCCAAAGTCAACGCCGTTTAGAGATACTTCTGTGCCTTCCCGCAGACCGTCGATTCGGCTATAGTATAATTTCATTCGATACGGGTAAATTGCATCTGTATTTGTTTTTTCTACTATCGTATAGTTGAAGCTAAAGGCAAGTATCCCAAAGAAAATTAAGCCAACGATTGTGTATTTCATTTTTTTCCCTTGAGAGAAACCATTAGTTCTTTTAACTCTTCTGCCATGAAGTCAAGGTATTTAACATCTCTACTCATTTTCCACAAATTCACTGAGCCTTCGTAGATAAGAGCCATTTTGCGCGCTGCTTTATCCAGGTCTGTATTTTTATCGATTAGACCTTTATTTGCTTGCTCCCATAAATAGTTTTTATACAAGGAAGTCCAATTCATTTCGATCTCTTTTAATTTTGGATTAAACTTAGTGTTATTGATATCTAGTTGATTCAGAAAATTTACAAAAGGACAACCATTGTATTTTTTGACTTTGCTCCATTTTTTAATTATATTTACCCACTTGGCTGCAAAGTCTTCCGGGGTCTTACTTGAGTTCATTAATGCAAGGAGATACTCTCTATTTAACTCTTCTTGTTTTGTCAAGTATTCAAGTCCGAGATCGTCCTTTGAAGGAAAGTAATAATAAAACGCCGGCTTAGTGAGTTTACATTTGTCCAGAATATCTTGAACAGAAGTATTAC
>JANYCR010000325.1 GCA_025360185.1 Leptospiraceae bacterium
TTAACTAAAATATATCCTACTTCAAGTTTTCAAATATCAGAAAAGCTTGAGCGCGAAGCGATAAGACCAAAATAAATTCTCGAATCTAATTTTGAATAAGCTATAACGTTTATATATCTCTATATTAGAAAATTTTTGCTTTTATTTAGAATGGTTCCAAGAACGATTGACTCCAAAAGTTCGGGAGACAACAAATAGCGCATGATAATAAAACATACATTAGATAATTCGCAGATTACAAAAGAAGAACAGGAAAAGCAAAAAATCAAGACCAAATCAGACGTTATACTAATAGGTGCGGGGGTAATGAGTGCTACACTTGGTATACTTTTAAAAGAGCTCGAACCAAATCTTACGATCACGGTATTAGAAAGATTAGATGCCGCAGCTCGCGAAAGCTCTAACGCATGGAATAATGCAGGTACAGGACACTCTGCGTTTTGCGAATTAAATTATACTCTCGAAGAAGAAGATGGCTCCATAGATATACATAAAGCTCTCAAGATTGCTTCCTGGTTTGAAATCTCAAAAGAATTTTGGGCTTATTTAGTTGGTGAAAGAAAAATTTTAGAAGCTGAAAAATTTATTCATGCTGTTCCCCATTATAGTTTTGTTTGGGGCGAAGAGGATGTAGCCTTTCTTAGAAAGCGTTACGAGGCAATGAAAAAAGAACCATTATTTAAAGATTTAGAATATTCTGAAGATAGAAAAGTGTTAGCTGAGTGGATGCCCCTTGTCATCAAAGGACGAGATCCAATGCTTCCGGTAGCAGGAACTAGAATGGCTGTGGGAACTGACGTTGACTTCGGGTCACTTACACGTGGCATGTTCCAATACTTAGCAACCCTTGAGGGGGTAACAGTAAAATACCACGAAGATGTCAAAGACCTTGTCCGCGAAAAAGATGGGCTCTGGAACCTAACAGCGACTAACCAGACTACACACGAATTAGAACACCACGAGGCAAGTTTTGTTTTTATCGGTGCCGGCGGTGGTGCACTTCCCTTACTTGAAAAATCAGACATTCCAGAAGCAAACGGTTTCGGTGGATTTCCAATTAGCGGTCAGTGGCTAAGATGCACTAACCCAGAAGTCATTGAAGCTCATTTCGCGAAAGTCTACGGCAAAGCATCAGTAGGCTCTCCTCCTATGTCCGTTCCTCATCTAGACACACGTTTAATCAATGGAAAAAAAGAATTACTCTTTGGACCATATGCAGGGTTTACGACGCGTTTCCTCAAGAGAGGGTCTTATTGGGATTTGGCGAAGTCTTTAGAGATTGGAAATATATTCCCAATGATTTCAGCGGGTATGCATAATTTACCTCTTACCAAGTATTTAATCCAGCAGGCTCTTCAATCTCATGTAGATAGAATGAAAGCGCTCAAAGCATATTTTCCAAAAGCCAGGAGCAAGGACTGGAAATTAGAAATAGCTGGCAAGCGAGTACAGGTAATTAAATCAGATGAAAAAGAAGGTGGAGTTCTTGAATTTGGAACGGAAGTTGTTGCTGCTAAAGATGGAACGTTAGCCGCTTTACTTGGAGCTTCGCCCGGTGCGTCTACATCTGTTGCCATTATGCTAGAAGTTTTGGCTGATTGTTTTAAGAGAAAAACAAATAGTCCAGAATGGCAGACAAAGCTCAAGCAGATGATTCCAAGCTTCGGTGAATCTTTTATCAATAATGAAGAACTCGTTACAAAGAGTCGAGCAATGACGAAGAAGGTTTTAAATTTAAAATAATTTTTTTCTGGCGGATAACTTCTATTGTTCGACACAGTAGAGGTTATAGGTCGTCGGACAAGAACTATTGGATATTTGGATTGCACTCATTGAAGTGCTATTACTAATTCCGTAATTTCCAAATCCCGAATTGGTCCAGGCAGTACATTCAGAGGTAGCAGCGGAAGTTGTATTCCAGCCTGTATCTAGTCCGGTCCATACATTAGTTAGGGTAGTAGAGATTGAATTGGTAAGAGGAAAGGTAAAAATTCTATCAGAGGTTGTTTGAGCAATAAAAGTTCCATCAGGACGATAGTATTTTATTCCTCCAGACAATACCCAATCAATTGCTTCAGCGCTAAATCCCACGCAGCCCCCAGCGTTGTTGCACGCTTTTCTTCCGCTCGATCCCACCATTGCTTTATAAGTTCCTGTTCCTGTCGGTTTAGCTGCATCCGAATTACAATAAGTATCCCCCGCGGCAATACTTCCCCAATTTCCCGCAGTCGTTCCAGTAGTTAAAAAAATTCGTTTCCCCGGAAGAATGACACTAAGAGTAAAATTAGTAGTTTGCGTTCCAGAGGTACCCGTTGCGGTAACGACAAAAGAGCCAGAAGAAATTGCAAAAGCTGGAGTTCCTGTAATCCCTCCATTTGAAGAATTAAAACTTAGCCCACTAGGAAGAGAAGGAGTGATAAAAAAGGAATTAAAAGTTCCAACCACTAAAGGCAAATTTGATCCAACGGGGCTAAGGGCAACAAATGTGAATGGAGCGCTGCTATAAGAAATAGATGGTGCTGTTGAACTAGAATTATTTATGCTTGAATTTCCTAATCCACACAGAGAGGATTTATCATTTGCTAACTGCTTTAAAAAATAAATTTTTTGGAAGGCGCCCTTCTCCAAATTACAAGGACCATTGTATTCGGGTGCATTACAAGTTTGAAATAGGAGGAAGAAAACTGGTAGACAGATTTTTCTAATCCACATGATGGAGATGCCTCTTTGCTATATATCGAAATTTCCTAATTTGGCTAAATTTGTTAGTTATTACTAATATTGTAAATAATTTTTTATTTCCTTACTATGTTAATTTTTTCTTATTCATTTAGAGTTTAGATACCTTGGGCTTGCTTAAGGCGCACCCAAGGAGAAGACTTTAGTGCTTTGCACGTTTATCGTGATGATGACTTAGTTGGTGTTCTAATTTTTCCTCAATGCCATCGATGCAAGCATGAATTTCTTTGTCAGTATTGTGAGCGTTAAAGTCTGCTTTATCTGCATGCATATTGAACACAGCAGTGATGCTTCCATGGACTTTTTCAAAGCTCAATTCCGACTTGGTGACCTCGTGTACATACTTCTTAAGCCTACCCAATTTCTCATTTGCGTAATCTTCAGTCGTTTCCGATCGGTCTAAATGTTTCCAAGTAAATTTTATTTTCATTCTATCTTTCCTCACATTATATCTTTTTTTGAAAGCTTGCTAGGTCAACTAAAATCATAACTTGTTTTCAACATACCCCAATAGATTTCTATGATTAATCTCATACTTTCACACAATGAAAGGTTGACCAAGCAATTCACTCGCCTGAAACTGGGGATGAGAAAGAATTTTTTCATCCCAAGATGCCTGCATATTTGTGTCCAATTCTTGCGGATAACGGGCATAACTCTTTTCTCTGCGATCCAGCCATTCTCTCGAAAGTAAATTTACTTTCTCGATTTCAGTTTCGGGATGTTGCGAATAGGCAATCGTTGTCTCAGACTTCGGTCCCGATCCAATTCCTTTACCAACCCAAAAACCAGCATGAAGTAAAGCAGAGCGCACAGCGGTTGATGCAGAGTATGTGTAAAGCCTAACGTTCTTTTCAGAAGAATTAATATGTAAAAATATTTGCCTAAAAAATTCTGGTTTCCAAAGTAATGAATCTGTTTTAAATGAAAAGGGATCATAGAAAATTAAATCAGGAATTTTTTGTGATTCAAAAGTCGAAGTGAAATCTCCAAAGATTAAATTCCAAATAATGAATTCAGAAATCCATACCCCACGCTCTAAAAGTTTTCGTGGAGCCCTGTGGTAGAGATGCGGAAAACGACCGGCATTTTTAATTGCAAGCTTTAAAGGATCAAGATCAGATTCAAAGCTAATGAGATGCATAGGACGTGGATTAGAATTAGACTCATGACATGTAATTGCCGCCATAGCATTAGTAGCCGCACCAAGTCCTACATCCCAAATCACAAATGGTTCCAAAATTTCTTTTGCTATTTCATTTTCTTTTTCGTGGTTACTAATACTTATCCTTTTAGATAGATTGGATTGCTCAATATAAAGCTCCCTGGCTTCGACAATTGGATTACTGACAGAGTGCATCACTTCACCGGAACTACGCTGACGAACACTCCAAAATCCCTTCGCATTTTCTACAATTTCATAGTCCCCCAGCCGCTTGCGTTTTTCGGCGCGGGAAATCCCCCCTTGCCCCCCTTTCTCTTCCTCCCTGCGACTTTGGTCGCCCAACGCCTTCGCCGGGGACATAGGGGGATTTCCATCAGTTTGAATTAGCTCCTCTTTCTTTCTTGCATAAAAAGAAGAAAATGTATTATCTAGAATTGCACTGCGCATATCCGCCATTAGACTATGATAAAATTTCAGATTGTGAATTGCTATGAGCTGCCAACCTAAAATTTCGTTTGCTTTCGTCAGGTGATGCAAATAAGAACGGGAATAACTCGCACAGCAGGGGCAATCACAATTTGGATCAAGAGAAGTATCGTCTAATTTATATATACCTCTACGCATTTGCAATTTACCAATGCTAGTAAAGGCTACTCCGCGTTGTGCTTGCTCGACGGGCAATATACAATCAAACATATCCACACCTCGATGAACTGCTTCGAGTAGATCAATCGGAGTGCCTACTCCCATCAAGTAACGTGGGAGATTTTTTGGTAAGAAAGAAGCCGACAATTCACAAAAATCATTTCGCTCATCTTTGGTTTCGCCCACTGCAAGTCCACCAATAGCAAACCCGTCAAATGACAACTGTGTCAAAGCATCTGCACTCTGTTTACGCAAATCTTTAAAGCAAGCACCCTGGATAATCCCGAATAGAGATTGATTAGAATCTCCTCGAGCGGCTAAGCTTCGTTTTGCCCAACGATATGTCAATTCCATAGCGGATTTAGCAAGCGCATACTCCACAGTAGACGGAACACATTGATCTAGAACCATCATTATATCAGAGTTGATTGCTTTTTGTGTTTCAATACTGAGTTCTGGAGAGAGTAATATATTTCGACCGTCTACATAACTTCGAAATATCGCTCCTTCTTCTTTTAAATTTCTAGAATTTGGTAGACTAAATATTTGAAACCCACCGGAATCAGTTAATACTGGTCCATCCCAATTCATAAACTTATGGATACCACCGAATTTGCGAAACACTTCTATGCCCGGTCTAAGTAGCAGATGATAGGTATTAGCCAGTAAAACACGTGAGCCCATTGCTTTAAGACTATCTACATTCTGTGACTTTACAGTTGCCTGGGTTCCCACTGGCATAAAAATCGGTGTAAGCACTTCGCCATGGAGAGTTGTAAACCTACCTGCGCGGGCTTTACTGCCATCGGCTTCTTTTTCCAAAATGAAATTTAATCGGGACATGAAGGAGATGTTTTAGCAGGCGAGTCCGTTTTCAATTCATTTAATCTAGTTTCATTGGTTTTTAGTCCGCTCATTACAAAATCAGTTTGACGTAAGTCTATACTATCGTAACTTATCAGAAAGATTTATAAGTATGATTAGTGCAAAAGATTTCCTACCAATTTTAAGAGGCTTAGAGTTTTTTTCAGAAACACCAGAGCCATCTCTATTAGAAATAGCTAATATATTACAAATGGAGTCCTATACAAAGAATCAAAAGATTATAGAACAAGGAGAGCCGGGAACCTGTCTTTATATTGTTTATTCTGGTAGAGTTTTTGTTCACTTTGGCGAGCATAAAGTAGCAGAGGTTGGAGAAAAACAAACCTTCGGAGAATTTTCTCTATTAAATTCAGAGCCTAGAAATGCTTCCATCAGTGCGTTTGAAGACTGTGTTCTACTCAGACTAGAGCAAGTAGATTTTTATCGAATCATGGGAAGTAATAACCAATTCATGCGGGGAATCATCCGTATCCTCATCAGGCGATTGGGCGAACAAAATAGCGAACTAATCGAAACTCTAAAACGGCGCGAAGCAGAACTAACAAGACTTGTCGCAGAAAGAACATCCGAGCTAGAATTTGCAATGAAAGAAATCCAAGAGCAAAAAGTAGTCTTAGAAAAATCCTATGAAGAAATTCTAAATCAGAAATTAGAAATAGAAGAAAAAAATCAAAACATAACAGAAAGTATCCGCTATGCACATAATATTCAACTTTCCATTCTTCCAAACGAAAATACAATCAAGTCCGCGCTGCCAAATTCTTTTATTTATTTCAAACCCAGAGATGTAGTGAGCGGAGATTTTTATTGGTTCTATGAATTCAAAGATGCAGATGAATCAAAAATTGTAATTGCTGCCATCGACTGCACTGGACACGGAGTACCCGGAGCTCTCATGTCAATGATTGGCAACGGACTTCTAAACGATATTGTAAAAGTGCGAAGAATATTGGATCCAGGTTTAATCCTAAATGAATTGCATAAAGGTGTTCGCGTTGCCCTAAACCAGGAGCAGACTGATTTACGTGATGGAATGGATATGGCGTTATGCGTCATAGATCGCTCAAGCAGACAATTGCAATTTGCCGGTGCGATGAATTCTATTTTCTATATTCAAAATGACTCCTTAAATGAAATAAAAGGAAACAGAAAATCAATCGGCGGAATGCAAAGCGAAGAAATGCGAGTCTTTTCCACAAGCACAATTGATATAGATAAAACTACTTCCTTTTACATTTGCTCCGATGGATACTTCCATCAATTTGGAGGAGAGTTTAATAAAAAATTTTCCACCAAGAAATTCAAAGACCTTCTTCTAGAAAATCACTCTCTTGAAATGAGTTCACAAAAAATAAAAATCCAAGATACAATGACTGAATGGATTGGCTCCACAAATCAAATAGATGATATGCTAGTCATCGGGGTAAAACTTGAACCAGAATTATTTTTTTAGATTAAGTTGAGAATTATGCTCATTATGCTGAGCATGGCAATTTTATCTCCCCTGTTTTTCAATTCAGTAATCTACCTAAAACACTTGACTTATTGATAGGAAATTTTAGACATTCGTAAAGCAGTTTTCTTGGAGCCACTATGCCAGCTATCGTAAACATTGAAAAATTACCCAAAGAACTACAAGGTCTTGTAGAAAGAGGACTTGATTCTGCTTTGAAAAAAGGAAGTCTCGGGAAAATTCCAATCGACTTCGTGCAAATAGAGACTTCACTTTCTGGCGGCAAGACAGGCGCGGCTGTGTTCGTAGCTCGTTATGGAATCGAAGGAAAGAAAGGCAAAGGGAAGAAAAAAGAAGATGCAGGAACTACTTTCATCCGCGTTTTAAAAATTGCTCCGAAAGAAGTCTGTCAATCGGAAAACGAAGGCTATGTCAAGACAAGAGAAAAACTCTTAGATATTTTCAGCCAGGTGGAATATTACTCAGAGGATGAATTTACACACAACGTAGAGACAGGTCTCAGACCTGTCTCTACTACATATGGCATTCTTCTCTATCAAGACGTAGGAACTGTTGCGGCGAGTGACTTAAAAGGAATCGCGAAGTATTTTACAAATCGAATCCAAAGTCTCGCAGATAAAACAGAAGAGTCAGAAAAATTTTCCCGCGAGCTATCACTTCTCATGCAGAAGGAAGTTTTTCTTGGACTCAAAAAAGGTCTCTACGGAAATTTACAAAGAAAGAATGTAAACCTCTCCGAATACTATGGAGATAAAATCTCTGACAAAGTCAAACAGGGATTAGCCGCCTTAAAAGAAATAGATCCAAGCCTACCCGATGCAAACGAAATCCAAAATTATTTTAATATCAATGCAACCTACCACCAAGTTGCTTACATTCACGGGGACTTAAATCCAGAAAATGTTTTAGTCTGGGAAAATGAAAGAGGCTATTTAAGTTGTAAGCTAATCGACTTCGGAGAAGTGATTCCAAAGAAGAAAGATAATTTTACACCTCTCTTCTGGGATTTCTCGAGATTACTCGGTGAGATGATTTTGAATTTTGTGGAGGATACGGTTCGGTTCGACTCCGCTCACCGACCGGCTTTTACAGATAACGCAGTGAACGATAAAGCTCGTTCCCTGAGCGAAGTCGAAGGGAACGATTTACTCACCCAATTCTGGGATGTGATCCTTGCCTTCTTTCAAAATGATCCATCTAAATTGGAAAATGCAAATCCACAGATCGGTTTTATATCTTGGATTTATCTTTCTACCTTGTTTGATTTTATCAATGAAGCAAAAAGTGGAATGAGAGATTTACGAAGAGCAGAAGTATTACAGGATTATTTTTATTGTCAGTCGCTTTTCTTTTTCTTCTTAGCAAAATTTCAAAGAGAAAATCCATACAAGCGGCTATTTGGTGTTAAACTCGGATTGAAATTACGTGAATATGCTTCGAAGGAAGGAAAGGGAAACAGTGCATCTCTTAGAATGGATTCTGTCATTGCGTCTCTCGAAAAATTCTATTTTGATTTTGCAATTTCAAGTGTAAAAAACAAAAAGAAACAAATCGGACCCGCAGTAGGCGCTCATTCTCCTTTCAAAGGTCTATCT
>JANYCR010000349.1 GCA_025360185.1 Leptospiraceae bacterium
TCAAGTTGAACGGGAAGGAATTTTGTTTCAAGCCAATTGAAGTAGTTATCGTTATTAATTTCTCCGTTATTTCTAATAAGGTGCTTTATATATTGCATTTGCATTTTAGTAAATTTTTTCTTGCTAAGTTTTAAAGTATAATTAGAAAATTGACCTGAATTAAATAAAATACCTTTTTGACTGGAAATCCAAAATTGGTCACTTCCATTCTTGAAATGTAAAAATACTTTATTATTAAATTTTTTCTTTTTATCGATCTCAATGAATTCGCCAACTTGCGGGTATTCATATATTTCTTCATCAATAAGTTCGCCTCCAGGTCGATCCCAGAATACAGGCTTTTGGGTCAGGAGGAAAAACCTGCGATTCAATTTTTTTAAATCTAAAAAAACTGGATCCTCTGTTTCATTCTCTTTGTATTCATTTACATAACCAGAAAAAATCCAACCCTGCTTTCCTTTGTATTCAATCTCGAACCAACGACCCTCTTTGTTACTAATTTTTTCTAGCTTTTTTGTTTGGTCTATAATGAATCCTTTTTCCTTATCGGGTAGTAATGCCAATTTTTTAGAATTGCGATCTGGTTTTTCTCTTAATACCAAACCGCTTTTTGTATTTACTTGAAAGAATCTAGGCGAATCGTCGTAATCCTCATCTATGTCATTTTGATTTAATTTATTTTCCTGTGAGTATATAATTGTTAGCCACAAACTGACAAGATAGACAATTGAAAATAATTTTAATTTCATAAGGGAGACTTAATTTAAAGTTTTCAAAGTCTTCTCTAATTTTTTATCGAAAGTATAAACTTTATTAGCGTGCATGTTTTTCCTTAAATACCATTTCTAGAACGTCTGCTTCTTTCTTAATGAAATTTTTATTTGCATATTTTTTTAAACTGCCACCTACATAGTTTGGCTTTCTTTTTTTAGATGGAAGCAAAATAGTATTATCTTCTTTTTCTACTTTAGATACAAATTTCATAGCGTTTAGCATTTCGATAAGTAAGTCTGCGCTTCTCTTATTGTTAATTTTTACATGAATTATTTCCACAATATGCTCCTCCGAATAATTTAGTTCCTTATTATGATTTCAAAATAATATAAATTTACAATTTATAATTAAATCTCTGGAAAAAGAGTCCTGATTTTTTTCATTTGCTCTTCATTGCGTTTGGTTGGATTGGTGAAGATGGAAAATTTAGAAGTTCCAATCAAAGAAAGATCCTCTCCATTTCCCAAAAGTGGAATCAAGTCGGCGATTAATTTCTTCGCAGTAGCGTTGTTATGCGTCAGATTACCAATTACCATTTCAACTGTGACAGGCTCTTCGTGTTCCATCCAGGAATCATAATCAGTAGACATACAAACCATTTGGTAAGCAATCTCTGCTTCGCGTGCAAGCTTTGCTTCTGGAAGCACCGACATATTGATAATATCCCCACCGACCATGCGATACATTTTAGATTCAGCACGGGTAGAAAAAAGCGGACCTTCCATGCAGATTAAAGTTTTTCCAGTATGCATTTTTATTCCAAGTTTGGTAGCGAGAGAATTTATTCTATCAGAAAGATTTTTAGAAAATGGATCACCGAAGCTTGCGTGGGCTACTACGCCTTTGCCGAAGAAAGTAGATTCACGAATTCCTTTTGTGCGGTCAATGATTTGATCCGGTAAAACAAAATCCCGCGGAGCGATTTCTTCGCGTAAGCTACCAACGGAGCTAAAGGCAACAATTTCTTCAACACCGATCATTTTTAAAGCAGCGATATTTGCTAGGTTTGGAATTTCAGAAGGGCTGATAAAATGTCCTCTTCCATGGCGGGGTAAAAATGCGATGAGCTTGTCTTTGTAACGACCGATTGTGATTGTGTCGGAAGGCTTACCCCAAGCTGTGTCAGGAAAATATTCTTCTAAAACTTGCATTCCATCCAATTCATAAAGACCAGTTCCACCGATGATTGCTGCTTTTACTTTTTCGTTCACGCACTTACTCCAAATAGTTCTATTTTTTATGTATTTCGACAATGCAAGTATAGTCGAGTCATTTTTTGATTTGATTTTGGGTGTTGCGTCGAGATCAATCGTCGTAGAGACGCACGGCTGTGCGTCTCTACAGTATTATACCGCCGCCGCGCTCTC
>JANYCR010000400.1 GCA_025360185.1 Leptospiraceae bacterium
GTGATTATCAATCTAAATTAACTCTCATGTCAGAGTCTTTACGTAACGACGGAAGGATCTGGGTTCCTAAGAAAAAAGGGGATACTCGGTCTCCGGATCAAATTCCAGAAGACGAAAGAGACTACTACTTAGAAAGAAAATATCCAAGCTACGGAAACTTAGCTCCGCGTGATATTGCATCTAGAAGTGCGAAAGAAGCCTGCGATAATGGACTAGGAATTGGTCCTGGTGGACTCGGAGTTTACTTGGACTTCTCCGCTGCAATCAAACGACTAGGTGAAGATGTAATCAAAGACCGATATGCAAATCTATTTGATATGTATGAGCGCATAACAGCAGAAAACCCATACAAGGTTCCGATGCGTATTTACCCAGCTGTGCATTATACAATGGGTGGGCTTTGGGTTGATTACAATTTGATGAGTAATATTCCAGGACTTCACGTAATCGGAGAAGCAAACTTCTCTGACCACGGAGCGAATAGACTTGGAGCATCTGCTCTAATGCAAGGTCTTGCTGACGGCTACTTTGTATTACCCTATACAATCGGTGACTACTTTGCAAATAATCCATCTAAGAAAATTTCTACTGATGCTCCTGAATTTAAACAGGCAGAGGCAGAGGTTAACGCACGAGTAACCAAACTCCTCGCTATTAAAGGAAAGAAAACAGTAGATGCATTTCATCGTGAACTTGGAAAAATCATGTGGGACTATTGTGGAATGGGAAGAAATAAAGCAGGTCTCGAAAAGGCAATCAAGCTTATCCCCGAACTCAGACAAGAATTCTGGAACAATGTAAATGTTTTAGGGGCTAACGAAGAATTAAACCAATCTTTAGAAAAAGCAGGACGAGTTGCAGACTTCTTAGAATTCGGAGAGTTAATGTGTAGAGATGCACTAAACCGCGAAGAATCTTGTGGTGGTCACTTCAGAGAAGAATACCAAACAGAGGATGGAGAAGCAAAACGTAACGACAGTAAATACTGTTATGTTTCTGCCTGGGAATACAGAGGGGAAAACCAAAAACCAGTTGAGCATAAAGAAGAATTGGTTTATGAAAATATCAAACTCGCAGAAAGGAGTTACAAATAATATGAGTTCAATTAATATTAAACTAAAAGTCTGGAGACAAAAAAACTCCGCGGATAAAGGCAAATTTGTAGATTACGATGCTAAGAATATCAGCACACACGCATCGTTTTTAGAAATGCTCGATGTAGTGAATGAAGGTCTAGAAACAAAAGGCGAAGAGCCTATCGCATTCGACCATGATTGTCGTGAAGGTATTTGTGGAATGTGCTCTATGATGGTAAATGGTTCTGCGCACGGTCACCAAAAAGGAACTACTACTTGTCAGCTACATATGCACAACTTCAAAGATGGCGACTCTGTTGTAGTTGAGCCTTGGCGTGCAAAAGCATTTCCGGTTATAAAAGACTTAGTCGTAGACAGAGGTGCTTTCGACAGAATCATTCAGGCAGGTGGATTTATTTCTATCAACACAGGTGGCGCACCTGACGCTAATGCACTTCCAATTCCAAAGGTAGATGCTGATTTGGCGATGGACGCTGCTGCCTGTATCGGTTGTGGTGCCTGCGTTGCATCCTGTAAAAATGCATCCGCTATGCTTTTTGTTTCTGCAAAAATTTCTCAACTTGCCCTTCTTCCACAGGGAAAAGTAGAAGCGAAAGATAGAGTCAAAAAGATGTTAGCCGCTATGGACAAAGAAGGTTTCGGAAATTGCACCAATCAATACGAGTGCGAAGCCGCTTGCCCGAAAGAAATTAGCGTTAGTAATATCGCAAGACTCAATCGAGAGTTTATAATGTCGTAGACATTTTCGCCTACACGACCTCACCCCATACCCTCACTACTTGTAAAATGCAAATAAGTATGGGGCTGTGTAAAAACATGATTTTCTCACAGAGCACACTGAGAACACAGAGAACACAGAGAAAAGAGTCAATAGCGCTAGCGAAATCAATACTCTCTGTGAATCAAACTCAATGTTGCTTCTTAGGGGCGCAACATAATGTGCCCTCTGTGAGAGATATTTTCTTTGCTTTTACAGAGTCCCATTACATAGGTTAGATGCTACATGTGATAGAGAGTCGGGGTGAGGTTTCACCTATAGATGAAACCTTCCACCCTACTCAGCCTCTTTTTATTTGCAGTCTCCATCTTCCTATTTTCTGTATCCTTTTTACTTCGCGATCCAGTCTTACTAAAATTTCGTTACCCCGGGCTAATCGCAATTAACCTGATTGGAGTCGGATGGATTATATTCTCAACCATTCATCGTCATAAAAAAGAAACTATAAAGAATATTACAGTTTTATTCATTCTTGCAGCGATGGCAATTTCTCTCGGTAAAGAAACTGCATTCCAGTATAAGAAAGATTTTATACAATCATATGACAAAAAGGAATTAGCCACGTATGCAAGACATATACTAATTGGATTTCATGGAGAAAAAGAATTAAGCGAATTACTAGAATTACCCGTCTTTGGTTTTTTTGTTACCCATCATAATGTAAAAGGACTTAGTGTAGATGAAACTGCAAGTCTTATCACAAAAATCCAAGCTGTGCGAAAGGAAAAGAATTTTGCAAGTGCGTTCATTGCAACTGATCAAGAAGGTGGCAAAGTATCCAGACTCTCTCCTCCTTTGCAACTACAAACTTCTTTAGGAGAAATTTTAGCGGATAACGAAAACTTAACAGAAAAAGCTTTAGAAGAAAAAGTCAATTTTTATGCGCAAGCCCAGGCTGATGAATTAAATCGAATTGGCATCAATATGAATTTTAGTCCTATAGTAGATTTAAAATTCGAGAAAGAGCCAAGCCCATTCGATTTCTATAGCCGCATTTATAACCGCACTATTTCAAAAATCCCGAAGACTGTCGCCTTTGTTGCAGAGGTATATAGCAAAAAGCTCCTAGAAAATAAAATTCTTCCAACGCTAAAGCATTTCCCTGGACTGGGTAGAGTTACAGAAGATACTCATTTTTTTAATGCAAGCCTTGCCACTCCTCTAGCTGATTTAGAAAAATCAGATTTAGTTCCTTTTCTTCATATTGCGCATAATATAGACTATCCCATAATCATGCTTTCTCATTCAACTGTTTCCGCCCTTGATAATACAACTCCTATTTCCATTTCAGAAAAAGGAATCCAGGAATATATAAGACCTAGATTTCCAATCACAACCGTTTTGATTACAGATGATATGAATATGGGTCCGATGATATATGCCCGCGGTGGAATTGGTGCATCAGCAGTAAAAGGAATTAATGCAGGCTTGGATATTTTGCTCGTTTCCTATGACGGAGAGCAAATCTATGAAGTCTTATACGCCCTAATCCAAGCAGGGAAAGAAGGAAAGCTTAATCAAGAGAGACTAAAAGAAAGTCAAAAAAGGCTTCACCGACTTCATTTTTTTTCTTTGCCATAAATATGAACCAATAGAATAAAGAGAATAGAGGATTTAGAACATGAAAGAAGTAGAAAAAAATTTAAAAGGCAAATGGGTATTAATCACAGGAGCGTCGAGTGGGTTCGGGATGGACTTCGCCAATATATTTGCAGAAAGTGGCGCAAATCTCATATTAGTTGCAAGACGACTAGAGCCAATGCAGGAATTAAAAAATAAGCTCGAAGCAGCTCATAAAATTAAAGTAGAGGTAATTCCTACTGACCTTAGCACAAAGGAAGCACCGGTTACTCTCTATAATACGATAAAAGCAAAGGGTATCATTGTAGATGCGCTTGTAAACAATGCAGGCTTTGGAATCTACGGAGAATTTATAGAAGCTCCCTGGGAAAAAGAAGAAATGCAACTCATGGTCGATGTTGTAAACCTAATGCACCTAACAAAGATTTTCCTGAAAGACATGGTAGCGCGTAACTTCGGTTATATCCTAAATATCTCTTCTATCGGCGGCTACCAACCTTCTCCACTCTACGCCTCCTACTCTGCTGCAAAAAGCTATGTTCTAAATTTTACCGAAGCCTTAAACTATGAACTTCGTAATACCAATGTAAAGGTAAGCACACTGGCACCGGGTGTTACCCGCACAGGGTTCCAAGAAACCGCTGCCAAGGAGAAACCACTTAGCACTTACCAAAAACTCAGCATGATGGAAAGCAGACCCGTCGCTGAAATCGGCGTGAAAGGACTTATGAAGGGAACCCCAAGTGTCATGCCAGGCTTTATGAATAAACTTAGTATTTTTTCCCTTCGGTTTACCCCACGTCGCGTAATGGCATTTATGGTATATAGATTAATGAAGATAGATTAAAAAAGACTCGACTTCCTGTGGTTTTTAAAAATTATTTCGGAATGATTCTTTTTCGGAATATTTTTTTCCTTTTAGCGGGAATTTTCTTTGTTTCTTGTAGCATTTTTTCAGCCAGACCAAAAGGAAGAGTAGAAAAAACTCTTCACTTAATGCTAAATTCAACTGGCTTCGCAACTGAATTCTGTCTTTTCGAAGTTGAAAAATATGAGAATGAAAACTATGTATGTAAAGCACAAAAACCAAATGAATATCCAAAATGTGTAGAGTATTTTACGGATAATGTTAATTATGCAACAACTAATCCCAAAGAAACTATAGACCAAATCTACAAAGGTCTTGCAGATATGGAATTAGCAAGACCTGCTCTTCGAAAAAGAATTCAAAGCATAGGCTATATCACAACTGGAAGTTTTGCCTCAGGGAAAGATACTGATGCAAAGCAAACCTTTAAGGAAGTAGAAAATTATTTTACTTCCGAGAATTTAAAAATAAAAACGAAATTACTAAATGGGGAAGAAGAAGCAAAGCTAACTTTAAGTTCCATTCAAAACGCAAAAGACTTAAAAAAACAAAATAAGGAAATTGCACTTCTACAAATCGGTTCTGACTCAATAGAAGTAGCGACCCAGAAAGAACCGAAAGTACTGACTAGTAAGATAGGAATTCAATTGGTATTAGACGAGCTTTCGAATATCAAGCCTGGGATCAATGCTTGTAGACAACCAATTTCCGCTTTCTTTAAAAGTGAAGCCAGCTCCTTTGATAGATGCAAAGAATTTATCAGGGAGAATTTATCACAATCAAATCGACTGACTTCGATTACAAAATTAAAGTTAAATGATTCCTATCAAGTTTTTACAACTGGCTCTACATGGAATTATTTCTATCCAACTAAGAAGGAAGAAGTTACGATCGAAGACTTAAACAAAACAGGAAAGGATTTTTGCGCTCTGACTATTAATGATATTTTAAAGAAAGGAATCAAAAAGAAAAATGCGTATAATCTTTGTTATTCTCTTGCATTCAAAACAGTGATAGCAGAAATTCTAGAAATTAAATCAATGCAAATTTTGCAAAAGGAAATATATATAAAAAATCTTGCAACATCTCAAACTCTATTTCCGGAGTTTTGTAAATAAAAAGTGGAAAGTTTTAAACCAACGCATATTCCCGTTTTGCCAAAGGAAATTTTAGAATACTTTCATGAAATAGAAAATAAGGAAACTCCTACTTTTCTAGACGGAACAGCAGGCGAAGGCGGACACAGCGAACTCATTCTAAAAGAATTTCCTACCGCAAAATTAGTGTTAAACGACCGTGATTCAATTATGCTGTCTCGGGCAAGCACAAGGCTTAGCATTTTTCCGGGAAGATTCTTTCCGTTGGAAGGAAATTTTTCTGAAGTGGAAGCAAGTGACCTAGAAGAACGAATCGGTAGTTCAAAAGTAGATGGAATTTTACTCGATTTAGGAATTTCTACCTATCATTTGACATCCTCGGAGCGTGGGTTTAGCTTTAAAAATGAGGAATACCTGGATATGCGGCTCGATGAAGGCGGAAAACTGACCGCATATGAGGTTTTGAATAAATATAAGGCTGAAAAATTATCGCAAATCTTCCGAGAATATGGAGAAGAGAACTGGACAAAGAAGATTGTGGAGAAGATTCTTTTAGTAAGAAAAAAAAATCCGATTCGAACTACTTTAGATTTAGCAAAATTAGTAGAATCAGTCATTCCACGAAAATTCTGGCCGGATAAAACGCATCCGTCTTTTCGAGTTTTCCAAGCAGTTCGAATTGAAGTCAATAATGAACTTGGTCATATCAGGGAAGGTATTGAAAATCTTTCTAACCTTTTAAATAAAGGCGGAATTTTGTGCGTGATTTCTTTTCATTCTTTAGAAGATAGGATAGTAAAACAAGTTTTTCGAGAAAAAAGCAAAGGCGAAATGTTTAGTATACTTACAAGAAAACCAATTACTCCGAGTGAAGAAGAATTGAAAGTAAATCCGTCGTCTCGCTCAGCTAAACTACGCGTATTAAAGGCATTATGATAGTAACCCATATAGATAAAAAAGACGTTAAAAATACCATTAGCCTGATTTTTCTTGCCTTATTAAAAATTGCAATTCCTGCAAGCGTGGCATTTCTCCTGGTATGGCAGAGTATTGATCATGCGCATTTGAATCGTCAGATCAAAAAACTTTCTCAGAAAAAGGAAGAGTTATATAAAAAGAATTATGAATTAAAAGTAGGAATTGCCTCTTTTACTTCAGCCGAAAGAATGGAATCAATATACAGAAAAAATAATCAGGCATCTGACTATGCAAATAAAAAGATAATCACCCTTATCCTCCCTCCCGAAAACAAAAGCTTTGAAATCTACAAATAAATTTCCTTACACCTTAATAATTAACTATGTTACTTTCAGAATTAACCAGTAA
>JANYCR010000415.1 GCA_025360185.1 Leptospiraceae bacterium
ATTAAAGAGAAGCCTAGCTTTGAGCGGTTTACGGAGATTACCTTCTTATTACAGGATACTATTTCCAAAATAAAAACCGGCAGTGGTCAGAAAAGACCCGATCTGGGTAAATACAAAGTGCGGCTAACAGCAGGCGAGCCAATTTTTCTTAATCCATATCATTCTTTGCATAAGACCGGTAAACGAGGAACAAAAGAAGCCATCGAAAAAATTGGCGAAGAATTGTTTCATAAAATGAACCAACTTATTAACAATCCTTGAGTTTGGTTTTTACGAGATGAGGAAGATAGAATAAAATAGACCTTAATACGAGTAGAGACAGGTCTGAGACCTGTCTCTACGTTGAACAAAAAAAACATCTTTGCCAAATCCCTGTAGGGGACTGTGTAAAAGCAAAGAAAATATCTCTCACAGAGGGCACATTATGTTGCGCCCCTAAGAAGCAACATTGAGTTTGATTCACAGAGAGTATTGATTTCGCTAACGCTATTGACTCTTTTCTCTGTGTTCTCAGTGTGCTCTGTGAGAAAATCATGTTTTTACACAGCCCCCTACAGGATAACAATCAATTAACGATTCATCTCATACGTATCCACAAGAGCCATGATATGATTTTTGTAGATGTTATCGAATCTTTCCTGATTAAGAGTAGGTTTACGCAAAATCTTCATAGCATAGTCTTGTTGTTCTTTTGTGCTAGTAGGTTTTGAATAGAGCTGAGTCGCATAACGCGAGAAATCTCGCACCATGAAGTCAAAGATTTGATCGATTAAAGCTTCGTCTTCGTTTGTGAGTTTAGCTTGTTCGAGCACCAACTGACCGTAAGCCACAAGGGTAAACATTTCGCCAACAGTGAGCATAAAGTCGATGTCCACTCTTTGCGCCTTGTCAGGAGCAGCTTTTTCAAGTAGTTCTTTGAAGACTGCAATTTGCTCTTTAAAGATAGTGAGGTTCGGGAGGTTATAGCTGTTATACGCAATGTTATAATCATGGAAGACAACTTTCTCAAATCCCTTTGTAGTCGCACCTTGATTGAAAAGGAAAGTATCATCAGTCAAAGTGTGAACTCTTGGAATTACAGGTAGCGTTGAGTCAGGCTTAAAGAAATAATTTTGCATAAAGCGCATAATCAATATCATGTTCACATGCACAGTTCCTTCTAAACGTGGAAGCATTTGAATATCACGAATCGCCATTTCAAAATAAGCATCTTTGTTTAAACCCTTAGCAGCGATGATATTCCAAAGAGCGGTTACAGCTTCTTCGCCTTGCATAGTGACTTTCATTTTCTCCATTGGATTAAATAGAAGATAACGTCTATCAGTCGCAGAAGCAGTTCTCATATAATCAGTTGCACGGAAAGAAAACATTCTCATCGCCACAATGCGAGTGTATGCTTCCATAAAAAGTTGTTTAATATGAGCAAAGTCAGTTACATATTGATTGAAAAGTCTTCTATGTGCAGCGTGGTTAATAGACTCATAAAATGCGTGAGTCGCAATCCCAACAGAGCCCCAACCCAAATTGAATTTACAAAATGCGATAGTCGCAAGAGAAGCATCCCAAGCCTCACGACCAATCGAAATAATATCGTCTTTAGTAATTGGGTAATCATGTAACTCATACTCGGCTACATAGTTTTGGGAGGTAACAACGTTTTGCTTCAATTCATACTTTGGATGTTGGGAATTTACACCGAAGAATGTAAATTCGCCGCTTCCTTCCACTTTACCAAAAGTAGAAACGATAGCCGCTTTATTCCCGTTCCCGATATAGAATTTATCTCCACTAGCTTTGTAAGTGCCGTCGCCGTTGGGGATAAGCATCATATCACTCCCAATCAAATCTGCCCCGTGCTCTTTTTCAGACAAACCAAAAGCAAAAATCTCGCCTTCTTCTAAAAGTTTTGCGGCTTTGTTTTTGATGACTTCATTTTTAGAAAGCCAAATCGGACCAAGACCAAGCATAGAAACTTGCCATGTATACCAATAACATAAACCATAAAAACCTAATATTTCATTGAACGCCATGATACGATTGGAATCCCAACGAGAATCCGAAGCACCATAACCCTTCGGAGTCATGAGAATCGAAAATGCTTTTTCTTTTTTCACGAACTCTAAAAAGTCTGCATACCAAACTTTTTTGTGGTCATCGTCTAAAACTTTGAGTTTGCCTTTAGTCTCAAAAAATTCTATCGTCTTTAACATTAGGTTTCTAGACTTTTCATCTAGATGCTCATACTTTTCTATCTTAGGGTTTAAGAGTTTCATTGTTCTTCCTTGGAATTTTAATTAATAATAAACGTTGTTAGTTGACTTGTGTCATGGTGAGCTAGTCGAATCCATGCGTTTACAAACAGGGCACTTCGACAGGCTCAGTGTGACAATGCAATTCGATTTACATTTCTACAAAGTTTTCGTATTTCTTTTTTCTTAATTTGACTTTTTTAAAGTTTTAGTATTTCGTCTAGACAAAAAAACTTTTTTGGATTTGATTTGTTTGGGGGTTCCCGTCGGCTTTATACTTAGTGAACGCATGTATGCGTCACCTACAGGAATTGCGCCGGTCGGGCTCTCGCTCTCGTCAATAATTTGCGACTGCTCAATGTAGTTGAACAGGCTTTTTATTCATATGCAAATTATTGACGCCGCTTCCATCCCTAACCCGGGGCTTTGGTGTTTTAAGGATAACTTGCGTTATGCGTTTTATTTCTTGGTAATCGCATTTACAATATCGTTTGCAATTTCTGGAAACATTCTTTGGACGATTTCAATTTCATTTTGGAATTGATGACTTTCATTATGATAGGCATACCTTGAAAGATAACGCTCTGCTTTTCCTGAATGGATACAGAAAAAAATATTTTCGTTGATTCTAATTCAACTATAACCGCGTCAAGTATATCTAATTTGAATTGAAATTTGTCATTATCTTCATATTTTAGTGGACGCTCAATCTCTATTGTTTGACATAAAATGAAAGGTATTAAGAAAAAAGGAAACTCAGTTTTCCCATTTTCAGGACGTAAATCCTTAAACGGCAAAATTCCGATTCTCTTTCCTCATTTCACTTTAGGATCTGGATAATCTGGTGGTATATAAGAAAATGATTGCGGGGAACTACAATGAAGCAAAACAACGATAAGCCATAAAAATATTTTAATTTTCAATGAGTTCTCCTAATAATTCTGATTGATTTCAAATTTTTCAATAAACGATAAAGAGGCTAATTAGAGTAAGTCACTCTGAATATTTATCCCAAGAACGATTTTTTGCATTCTTTCTTACTTCTTTAATTTCCGCATTAATTTCTTCGAGGGTCATTTCTGAGAGACCTGTTTCCTTTGCAATTTGGTGGCAGCGAGCTAATGCTTTTTTCGCTAACTCTGTGCTGATTCTTTCTAAGAGTTCTTTAAAAGCAATTGAATCTGATTTAAATCCAAAGCTTTGGAATTCATTTTCAGAAATGGATACTGTAATCGTCTTCATGAGAATAGTTTTTCCTTCTAATTAAAAAAACTCAAGTAAAAAAGATTTTTTGAGTTAGTAAAATCATATTCATTTCATATAATTAAAGACAATGGACAGTTTTTGAATCAATCCTCATAGTATGTTTTGAATCTACTTTTTTGTTCTGCTAAAATTTTTACTGCTTCGTCCCAAGGTAGGGGAATATCTTTATGTTTCATTTTTAGTCTTGCAAATTTGCTTGTAGCAAGTGCTTCTTCGCTTTCGTCTATCGCTTGAGAATGTCTCTTACTGACTATAAAATTTTCTAAGTCTTCTTCCGTTTCCCAAACAGTCATAGTCCATGCTTCGTTTCCAAATATTTTTTTACTAATAGATATTCCAATCAAACCAGAATTTTCCTTAATATTATCTTTTATCGAATTGACATTTTTCCAAAATGATTTATTTTTTTCACTCTTCTCTTCTGTCTTTGCATAAGTGATACTCACAATTAGAATTTTCTCTGGCTCCTTAATAGGTTCTTTCACAATTAGAAAAGGTGTAGCAATTCTGCAATTGAAAATAGATAACATAGTTAGGATCATCAATTTATTTAACATCTTTAGTCATATCTCCCATGATTTTGTTTAGAATGATTCTTCTAAAAAAACGGGGAAGAGTTGCAAGAGAGTAGCTTAGTATTTCAGAAAGTAGTCCCGGTCGCACTGTTAGGCGTTTGCCTATAGCGTTTAACGTTTCATTTGCAATTCCATCTGGTTTTGCAGAAAGACCCATACTCATCTTTGCCCTCGAACCAAACCCAGAATCAATCGGACCCGGAGCACAAGAAATTACAGAGATATTAAATTTTTTAAGTTCAGTGTAAATTCCTTCTGCAAAACTTTGAATAAATGCTTTTGTCGCAGAATACGTTGCCGCTTTTGCTACGCCTTGAAACGCAACGATCGAACTAAAAAGAACAATTTTTCCTTCCCCTCTAGACTTGAATCTATTTACAAACTCAGAACAAATTTGCACAACTGCTGCACAATTCAAATCAATCATATTCAATTCGTCTTGAACTGGAATATTGATAAAATCTCCAGAAGTGCCAAACCCAGCCGCAAGCACGATTATACTAATGTCATAATTTTTAGTTTTTTCTAAAACAACTTTAACCTTCTCTCGATTGCTCAAATCTTCACAAATGAGAAAGGATTCAGTGCCAAATTTTTCTTTTAGTAATTCTGCATTTTGATTTAATAAATCACTCGATCTTGCAACTTGAATTAAATTAAAATTTCTCTTCGCAAGTTCAAAGCAAAAATCTTTACCAATCCCACTAGAAGCTCCGGTGACTAACGCCCATTTTTTATTTTGCATTTTCTTTTTCTCCGATGTTTATTCTCTGTTTGAATTTATTATTTAAACTAGTTAAACTTACATGTGGCTGAAAGGCAGATAAACCAAACGATTCCATATTGTAGTATAGGCTTTCCACTTTTTCGGGCTCAACAACGTAGGTCTCATGCCAAATTCCTAAATTAATATCAGATAAAAAATTTTTCAAATAATCCTTGGCTGACTCCAAATGAGAAAAAATTTTTGAATTTGCAAACTGTTCTATACTTTTAGCAGAATCCCAATAAGATAAAAAGAGAGTTGTAAAATGAGGAGTCATTGTAAAAAAATTTTCCCCATGATAAAATCCCGCTTCCTGATTTAACTTTAATTCTGACTGCATCTTTAGCATTCGATTAGCAACCAGTGGCATTTTCCACATAGAAGTAAATTTTCTACATTGAACTCCGGTTAAAAAAACGGTGAATGCTTTATCTGTGCTTGTGGTGAATCTATTTACCATATAAAATTCCTTTTTATTAGTAACTATTATTTTAATAGTTACTAATAAAATAATAGTTATAATGATTGTCAATAGAAAATAATAAAAAATTATAGCCATAAAGACATTCTAATATTATTATGAATGAGTAAAATCAATTACCTATAGAAAAGAGACCATACAATGGATAAAAAAATTCAGATTAAAGGAAATGAGTGCCCGGTGGCGAGAAGCCTAGAAATCATAGGGGATAGATGGACTCTCTTAATTCTTAGAGATATGTTTAAGAAAAAAATGAAACACTTTCAAGAATTTTTAAGTGCTGATGAGAAAATATCTCCTAATCTCCTATCAAATCGACTCAAGAAACTTACCGAATACGGAATTATTGAAAATAAATTATACTCCGAACACCCACCGAGATATGAATATACACTAACGCCTCTCGGAAGAGAGTTGGGTCCTGTCCTACAGTCTCTCTGGGATTTTGGCAAAAAATATACGCAAAGCTAACTATTCTTATTTAAGAAATTGAAGAAGTTTAACTTCATTTCTACTCTCAAATCTCCAGCACGATACCACTGTAAGCCGCAAGTTCTAAACTAGAATTAGCATTCAATTTCGTTTCACCGACTGTTAACGCAATTTGTTTTACATGATTTACTTTTATATCTAAATCTTTATCGCTAAAATTAATAAATACTAGAAAAGATTTCTCTGCCGAATAACGGCGATATACCAGTAAATCAGAATAGTCTTTGTAATTGGTTTCGACAAATAGGCTTCCGGATTGAAAAGTAGAATTCCCGTTTCTGAATTTTAATAAAGCTTTATAGGTGTTTAAAAGCGAATCTTTATCTGATAGCTCGTATTCTACATTGATTTGTGGATAATAATTATTTACCGTAAGCCAAGGCTTTGTAGCAGGGGTAGTAAATCCGGCATTGATAGAAGAATTCCACTGCATTGGTGTTCTACAATTATCTCGGTTCATGTAAACACCGAGTAGATTCGCAAGAGGAGTAGGGAAAAAAGCATTCTGCTGGGCAATTGGATCTTTGCCCTGCCAGTTAGGAATATCGGAGTCTTGCATTCCAATTTCCTCCCCGTAATAAACGACTGGAATTCCGCGGGCGGTAAATTGAAATAAGGCGAGAAGTTTTGCTTTGTTCGGGTCTCTATCAATCTTGTCGATATAACGCATTTGATCGTGGTTTCCATATACATAAGTCGGAGTATACGGGTAAGGATAAATAGCCTCATTTTTAGAAAGAAGGTCTCGAAAAAAATTAGCAGAGAATTGAAAGTGAATGAGCTCAAATTGAAATACGAGATGCAGCCCGTCGTGTTTCTCACCGAGAAATTTTTTTAAAATAACATCATTTCCGCTCACTTCCCCAAGTAAAAATCGCTCAGACGAATACTCGTCTAGTAGCGAATGGACTTCTTTCGCGAGTTCGAAACAATCGGGATGATTTAAAGTATGAATTTTCTTTTGGAAAAAAGCTTCATCCTGGGAATCAGGAGTGGGGATGAACCTAAGCGAAAAAGGATTATCTCTAAACTCTGCATCTTTGTAAATGCTATTGAATATATCTAAACGAAATCCATCTACACCTTTGTCTAACCAGTAGCGCATAATGGCAAACATAGCTTCTTTGACTTCTGGATTTCTATAATTTAAGTCCGGTTGAAAATCTAAAAAGTTCGCAAAATACCATTCATCCGTTTTCTCATCATAGTTCCAACCGGGTCGGTTAATCATCGATATCCAGTTATTAGGCAGTGCATCTTTACTTTTTCCCTTTCTCCAGATATACCAATCTCTTTTTGGATTGTCCTTGCTTGATCTGGATTCTTTGAACCAAGGATGTTCATCTGAAGTATGATTTAGCACCATGTCAAATACAATTCGCATTTTTCTTTTGTGGATTTCTCTTATTAGCCGCTCTGCATCGTCTAACATTCCAAAGATTGGGTCTATTTGGGTGTAATCGCTAATATCATAGTGAAAGTCTTTGCCTGGACTCTTATAAAAGGGAGAAATCCAAATCGTTTCAAAGCCTAAGTCTTTTATATAATCAAGCTTTGCAATGATTCCCGGTAAGTCTCCGATTCCGTCATCATTCGTATCGAGAAATGATCTCGGGTAGATTTGATAGATTGTAGTTGTTTGCCACCACTTCATATTTTTCTCCAATTATTCAGAATGAGTCCACATTCTCAAGACGTTGACTTTTTTTCCCAGTAATATAAATCGGTTTGTGATTTGTTTTCACTTCTTCTATCAAAGAAAATAATTTTTGTCTGGCGTTTGTTACTTGGATCGATTGCATTTTCCTAGCGTACATTTTTACGTACATAGGTCAAATGAAAATTCTATCTCTGAAAATAAGGAATTCATTCTTGATTTTAAAAAATCCGGTATACCAAGACTTCGCGGCTAATTCCTTTTAGGTTTGCTTTTTCGGAAATTAGAGTGTAATAACCAATAGCCGCTCTTACGTTTTCGCTTTCAAGGACTTCTTCAGTGATGCAAATTTCGTTTGCTCTTGCGTAAGATTGAACACGACTTGCCATGTTTATTGCCTGTCCGAAGTAATCGAGCCTGTCGTTTAAAGTTACAGCGATTGCTGTTCCTGAATGAATTCCTATTTTTAGTAAAAAATCTTCGACATGATTTTCGATATTGAATTTTTTAATTTCTGAATGCATGGCAATAGCGGCTAACACTGCATCAACTGGATGAAGGAAGGTCGCCATAATTGCATCTCCGATTGTTTTTACTACGGCTCCATTGTGTTTGTTGATTACGTGTGTGAGGCTATCAAAGTGTTGGCGCACAAGGGTAAATGCTTTTAGATCTCCAAGTCTTTCATACATTTCCGTTGAACCTTTTAAATCTGTAAATAAAATAGTAAGGTTACTAATTGATAACCCTTCATTGTCTCGGATTACTTCATTTCTAAATTGGTTTCTAAATGTCTGATTGTTTAATAGCTCTTTACCGGTGAGAAATGGTTTAAAGATTAATCGTCCTCTTGTAATAAATCCGGGAGGGATCTGTAGAATAGCAACAGCACCGGTATGATTCGATTTATTTTGTAACTTGAGTTTTACTTTTCCCTGTCGTAATTGATTTGTCGGAGTAACAAAATTAGTCGCAGATAGAATTCCTTCTAACTCTTGTGTTTCGGTTGCAATTTCATTTGTTAAAGCGATAAAGAAATTTTTATGAGAATTATAATCATGCACACCAACCATTTCTCCAGCAATAGTTAACTCTAACTCTTTCGTTTCATTTGGAGAAAAATAGAATGCATCTGTTATCACATGATCCATTTCAGAAATAAAATTTGCTCCGTCAGGAAAATATCCCAGCGGTGAATAGTGATAACCCAAACAATGTTCTCTAATAGAAAGCTTCATTGGGTCATTATAAGAATTCTCCCGAATGGAAGGAAGAACTGAAAAATTGATTGCAATGTAATCATCTAAATTCGCGCGAGTTTCTAGATTACATAAAGCACATGTATAAATTACTTCTAGATTAGACAAAGAGTCAAAGCCTTTTACAATTTGCCCGCAAGTAGGACAAATTAATTCCCAGTTCATCTTGACTATTCCAGTCTTAGTTGCTAAAAGTAATAGATCAATGGTTTCATGTAGCAAACTTGGATTATCCTCAACGAAAGAATAGGGGTTAATTCGAAATGTATCTTTATCGCTCCCGCTTCTAAGAATTGCTTCCAATTTTTGGATCGTATCCGGAGTAAAATTACGAATTGCCGCGATGGAGCTAAGTTTGTCTTTTAGCAAATCTTCGTTTAGAATTCTATACATTTTTCTAACTCTATGCTTTTTTCAAAAAAGTCAACAGTTAATACAGAAAAAATTGTTACATTTAGGAAAATGTTTTCCTTCTCACTAGCGATAGCGATTGTAGTGGAAATGCTTCTTAGCATTGGAGCGGAAAGCGCGGTCGGTGCGTTGTACGAGTAGAGACAGGTCTGAGACCTGTCTCTACACTAAAAGATGCACCGAATCGCCCCATAGCGGTAAATTACTGTTTGACAATAAATGCAGCGGATTAATACTGGTAAACAGATTTGGATTTTTTGTTTCAGCATTGATGATTGTTTTTTAGAGTATTTGCATTTACCTGCCTTCTCTCTCACAGTTTTCGTTAAAAAGACAAAAAGATTTTATAGTAAGGTTTTAATTTTTCTTGTCTTAACATTAAAAATTTCCGCTTTTCTCTAATTCTCCAGATAAAAAAATTTAAGGATTTTAATATGAATATTTACGTAGGCAACCTAACATACGAAGCAACTGAGAACGATGTAAGACAACTTTTTGAAACTTTTGGCGAAGTAACATCTGTAAAAATTATTACAGACAAATACACCGGCCAATCTCGTGGAATTGGATTTATCGAAATGACAAATAAAAAAGAAGCTCTTGCTGCCATTAGCGATCTTAACGACAAAGAACTAAAAGGCCGTGCTTTAAAAGTTAACGAAGCTCAACCTAAAAAAACTTATGACGACAACGGTGGCGGTGGAAACCGTGGTGGTGGATACGGCGGCGGCGGCGGTGGTGGTGGAAGAGACCGCGATCGTGGTCGCAGAAACTACTAATCGGTAAATTAAGATTTGCCACTGAGGCGCAGAGACACAGAGGTTTTTATTTAATCTTTCTGTTTTGAGTCTTGTAAAAGTCCCTGTTTCATTTATTGAGATAGGGACTTTTTTTATGTGGATACTACTTCTTAATCTCACCCTGGAAATACTTGATTGTTCTTTTTAATCCTTCGACAAGTGGAACTGTGAATTTGTAATTCAGTTTTTCTTTTGCGAGTGTGAGATCGGGACGACGACGTGCGGGATCATCTTGTGGGAGTGGATTGTAGATGATTTTAGATTTTGATTTAGTGAGTTTAATTACAAGCTCTGCTAATTCCTTTACAGTGAATTCGTCCGAATTACCAAGATTAACTGGTCCATGAAAAGAATCCTGGTTCATCATGGAGACAATTCCATTTACTAAATCATCCACATAACAAAAAGAGCGGGTTTGACTTCCGTCTCCATAGATTGTAATATTTTTTCCAGATAGTGCTTGGACTATAAAGTTACTTACAACTCGACCATCATTGGCAAGCATACGAGGACCGTAGGTATTGAATATGCGGATAACGCGGATATCCACTTTATGTTGTCTATGATAATCAAAGCAAAGTGTTTCTGAAATTCTTTTTCCTTCATCATAACAACTGCGAATTCCCGTCGTATTTACATTTCCCCAGTAGGTTTCTTTTTGAGGATGCTCGAGCGGATTTCCGTATACTTCGCTCGTAGATGCCTGGAGGATACGTGCTCTTACCTTCTTCGCAAGTCCCAGCATATTCATTGTTCCCATAACGTTTGTTTTAATGGTCGAGATCGCGTTGTATTGGTAGTGAACGGGAGACGCAGGACATGCAAAATTATAAATTTGATCTACCTCTGCTCTGAATTCTTTTACAATATCATGTCTTATCATTTCAAACTTTGGATTTTTTAGAAGACGGGCAAGATTGCTTTTTCTTCCTGTGAAATAATTATCTACCGAAATTACTTCGTTACCCTCATTTAAAAGTTTTTCACACAAATGTGAACCAATAAATCCTGCTCCGCCAGTTATTAAAATACGTTTACTCATGCTCTTTCATTCCTTCTTTTTTTAATTGTGTTGCCCAGTCTTTGTCTAACGGTTTTCCATTTAGATCAAGACCTCTAGATAAAAACCATTGCGCTACATCTGGTTCGACTTTTGCTTCTGCAAATTGCCTTTTTAATCGGCTCATTCTTGCAAAGGGGTCGCTCTCTGTAAAAGTTTTTTTTACAAGAGTCCCTAAAATAAAAAGACTTATAGATGACCATATGACTGCAATACAAATTCCAAGCTCTTTTAAATTTAATCCAAATATTCTTTCTTTTTTTCCCAAAATCCAATTTGCTAAAATTCCTGCATCTGTATGTTGAATTTGATTTGTAAAATCTACTAAGTCGTATACGCTGTAAAGGGAAACCCCTGTTCCTAAAAAAATTAGAGTAAGTGAAGAAATTTCTTTACTAACAAGAGACAGGATAACAAAGATTATCCCGAAACGAATTCCTGTATTGTAAGTAAAATCATGATTAGCAGAATAAAAATGAGTAAACAAAATGAGAAATACTCCGATGAATCCTAGAATCTGCTTCGCCTGTTTTTTATGAAAACCACGGTTGAGTAAAATTCCGCCTAGTAGCGAAGAACCGATATAACCCGCAGAAACTACAAACAGAAACGAGGATTGCATACGCCCTGAGATGACTGTCTCGCCTGTTTCATTTCCGTGTATAAATATTCTCTCTACAATACCACCGGTAAGAATGGCTGCTGATGCATGACAGATTTCGTGGAATAAAACGATTAGCCCCTTTAAGTGCAGCATGATTTTAAAATTCCAAAATGCAATTAAAGTAAGGATAATGGATAGAAAGAAAATAATTTTTTGTGATCTCATTCTATTCTCCTACGCCGACTTGAATTGGATCATAGGTAAAATAATAGTATCCCTCGTTCTTATCTGTCAATTCTATATGATGAGCTTTATTCTTTTTGAAATAAAGAATAGATTTAACGGTATAAATTCCCTCTGATGTTTGTAGTTCAGGGTTCACTATCTTTTTATTTTCATCTACAAACATCAGGTTGAGTTCATTCTTTTTAGAATTTTTCTCATGAATTAATTTAATTGTTTCGGAAAGTTTTTTATCTAAATCGTAACAATCTACTAACTCAATATTTTTGTATTGGATAACATCGTTTAGCTTTACACGACAGAGTTTATGCGTTTTTAAATTTAATTTTATTTTGAACGGCTTAGCTGTAAGATAGTAAAAAGGCAACGGATTTCTTTCTTCCACTGCAACTAAAGAAAGCTCGTTAACAAATCCGAAGATAAAAAGCGCAGACAATAATTTAATCATGGATTACCTTCAACGCCTTTTTATAAATTGGATCATCGTCTTTTTCGGAAAGATTTAACAGGGAGCGTTTAACAGACTTTAGATTAGTTTTATTTTTACAAAATAAATTTAAGATTTCGTCGGATTCTTTTTGCACACGAATTTTGGATTGTATGAGCGAGCAGGCTTCTTTCTCTGAGCCTATAATAAAAAGAGTCTTCGCGGCTTCTAGCATTTCCTCGGCGAGAAATCCTTCTTCTTTTTTTGCATAACTGGCACTCATATGAAAGTAGCGGATACTCTGTCTATACTTCTTTTTATTTCTAAGGTAAGTTCCGTAGAAATAAAGTATATCTGATTTTTGCTCTTCTGTTAACGAACTGATTGAAGCGGCGTCCTTGATTGCTTTCTCTATGCTCGTCGCTGTTGTAGAAATTTTAGAAGCTTTCATAATATAAGCCAATTTCAAAACGGGGTTAATGTCAGGTATCTCCGAAAGCAAATAAGCAAGTGAGTCTAAGTCACCAGTTTGAAATTTAATCGTAAAAATATATTGTAATAGATAAGAGCTGGGATAATAATTATAAATGCTCAGCAATTCTTTCTTTGCATTTTCATCTTTTCTTAGAGAAATACTAACCATTTCTAAGAAGGCAGACTCATCTATTTTTAATCTTAAAGAAATATTTTTAACTAGTTGATCTGTTTTCTTTTGCCTTGTTTTATCAGTGGGATATTTAGAATTAAAAATAAAAACTTCTTCAAACCTGTTAAACTTTATATAAAGAAAAAAAAGTCGGTTAATTGTATTTTTCTTAATTTTCTTAGATATATCTTCTTGCTTCAAAATTTTTTCATATAGATTTATCGCAAGCACCGGGGAAATTTTCTCAATTCGATATGCTTCATTGTAAATATTCGTAGATTCTTTTGCAGCTATTTGCGCTAAATTAAAAGTAGCCGCTATTAGAAAAACATAGGTTACACATGCCAGTTTTAAGCAAGATAGACCTCTCACAAAACGTAATTGTTTTACAAAAAGTTTATACGGTATTCTGTTCGAGGTGACAGTATTTCGCATAACTATCTCAATTTGGGGACGTAGTCATGGGATAATTTGCAAGTGCCATTCGGTCTTCCGTCTTTCGTGAATAATTCGGAAACTCTGTCGGGGCAAACATCTGTGGCTAACAAACCGGATTCTCTACAGACGACTAGGCGCGTTGCCCTCTTGGTGAAATTAAATTTTTCTTCTGGAACTGCTTGCAAGTCTTTGATCTTTTTTCCAATGCGAGCCCAAAGGGGTGCAGCAAGTTCAGCACCCATTCCACTTTTACCCATGCCGTATGACGCATCGTCAAAGCCTATCCAGATTGCCATGGAGAGTTTGGGTTTTGTTCCAACAAACCATGCGTCGATATTGTCATTAGTAGTTCCTGTCTTTCCAGCGATTTCACTCGAATAGCCGTATTTTCTAATTCCACTTGCGTTGGCACTTCCCTTCATGAGGCTAACCATTACCTCTGCTGTATCAGAGGCAATCACTCTTCTTTCTTCTGGAATTTTTAATTGAAATTCATCTTTATCTGCATATTTATAAATTTCTTTTCCTTCCTGATTTAGAACTCTTGCAATTAGGTATGGTCTTTTGATTATACCATCATTGGAAAAATTTCCGAATACAGTTGCCATTTCTAAAGGAGAAATTTCAAGTGAGCCGAGCGTGACAGAAAGATCATTTCGGTAGCGTTTATTTTTTTCAGCGATGTCTGGAAAGAAAAAGGCAGAGTAGTATTTTTCTAAATTTGCAAGTCCCATTCGTTCGCCTATTTGAACTGCGATTGTGTTTTTAGATTTTGCAAGTGCATCGCGTAAATTCATTTCTCCTTCATACGCAGAACCGAAGTTATCCGGTGTCCATGTACCTTTTCCTTCTGTAGAAGAAAACATAATTGGAGCGTCGAGCAGCACACTTGCCGCGTTAAAAATTCCTGAGTCGATTGCAGATGCGTATAATACTGGTTTGATGGAGCTTCCCGTTTGACGTCTCATTTGAACGGCGCGGTTGAATTGATTCTTTGCGTTGAATTGCGCCCCGCCCCCATGCATAAAGAGGACGGCACCTGTTGATGGATCGAGTGCTATTACTGCTGCCTGTAATTCATCGGATACTTCTGTGTTATCCGGTGAGTTTTTAATTTTAACTCTTTTGATTTTTCCTTTTTCTTTTAAGTTATTCAAATGAGCCGCTACTTCATCAGATAGAATTTCTTGGATTTCCTGGATAAGTGTGGTTTCTACTGTGTAGCCGCCGATGTCGTAGATGTTGATATTGGGGTCGAGTGATTTTAGAAATTCGCGGATATGCTCAGTTACAAACGGGGCTTTGTCATATCTGCTTCCAAATACAGTTTGAGTCGAAGGGGTTTCTAGAGTCTCATAGAATTTATTTACCTTGTTTTGGAATCGTTCACTGATAATGTCTCTGCCTTCTAGGGTATTTACAATTACGCGCACTCTATTCTCGGAAAGCTCTCTATTTTTAAAAGGAGAATATCGATTAGGCGCGGAGGCGAGTGAAGATAGTAGAATCATCTCCATAGTTTTTAATTTGTCTGGAGTTTTATTGAAATAATATTTTGCGCCGTTTTCGAGACCGAACGCACCATGACCTAGATATACTTGGTTCAAATAGGCTTCTAGGATTTGGTCTTTAGAAAGTTTTGATTCGAGTGCAATGGCTACTAACGCTTCCCTAAATTTTCTTGTAATACTCTTACGGCGATCTTTTATTAATATACGCGCAAGCTGCTGGGTGACCGTAGATGCACCCTGGATATAACGCATATTGATTATATTTTTATAAGTAGCTCGCATTAAGGCAAAGTAATCTATGCCGCCATGTTTATAAAAATTTTGATCTTCTACAGAGAGGATAATTTTAATTAGCTTTGGTGGATAATCAGAAAGTTTTAGAGAGCCTGTTTTCTTTTGAAAAATTTCGGATACGAGTACTCCGTTTCTATCTAGAATTTTACTCGGCTTATGACGATTTAACTCAACGAGCAGCCCATCAACTTCGCCTTTTACTTCTTCATAGCTATTTTTAATTGGAATTGCGATCGAAATACAAACCAATAAGAAGAGTGTAGTAGCTAAATAATATCGATATTTTTTTGCAAATTGAAAGTAGGGATTTGATCTGTCAGATTCAGGCAATTGAAATTTTTGTAGAAATTTCTCATACCAGGTTTCTTTTCGCTTGAGTTTCGGAATTGTAAATTTATTTATTTCGATGAGCGGCTTACTGACAGCATCCCCTACAGAAATGATCTGGGTATCTTGTAAAAATATACTTTCGTATTTTTTATATTCCTCTTCGGTTAGTTCTTGTTCTGCTTCTGACTTTGCCTTGATCTGTGTCTCTACTTTTTCTTCTGGTTGAAGAATGAATCCTTTGGAGGAATCCTCTTCTTCAACTTTCACCAATGTCTCATGTCTACATTTATAGCATGTGATTTTATAAGTTCCTGGTCTATTCGGAAGAGTAGAAAGCTTTGATTTACTATGGCAACTCTCGCAAAAAAAACTCCCATCGGGTAGTATTCGCTCATTAAAAAGAGTTTTCACGCATAAATTATCGGCGTGAAATGAAAATCCCGTTAGAATATACGAGAAACCTTAAAAGAATTTACCACCGATAAAGACGATGAACACCGATAGCTTTATATATAAACACAGACTAGATGTATATATATTTGATAAGAATTTCTTTAGACAGGATTAACGGGTTTTAGAGAATGAATAAATATGGAAGCCATCCGACTAGATCGTATCTTTTATCCGCGTCCACACGTTCGACCAGGCTCAGTGCAAGTCGGTGGTAATCAGTTTAATTGTTTCAAGAGGCAGTAATGGAATTTGTAAATAGAGTTAGAGGATTGTATATTTCGGGTAGAGCGATTCGCACGCTCGTTGAACTTCTTGGTGAGTCAAAACCTGTAGCAATTAAGATCATGAAATTTCATAAGATTACAGATGACCAGGCTCCTGAAAAATTCTTTATTAATCCAGATGAATGGTATGATCTAGATAGGTTTCTTTTGGGAATGAAAGATATTCAAGAAAAAGTAGGGGAAGAAAAAATACGTCAGGTGGCATATACTACAATTCAGTATGCACCCCTGCCTAATCATATTCAAGATATTGTTTCCTCTTTAAAACATATGAATAGAGCTTATCTTTTAAATATTTCACGTGACGGAATTAACACAATGTTTGATGATTCACACTCTACTCATAGCGCAAAACAGTCAAATGCCGCTGGAAAAATTCTAGCGGAACCGATTCCTGGAATCAGCAAAGCCATATGTACAAGCACGACTTGTTTTCCTACTTTTTACGAGATGGGTTTGGTAGAAGGCTTTTCTAAAAAGTTTAAACCGAATGCAAAGGTTACTCTTGATAAGTCGAAACCAATGAAAAAATACGGTGGGGATTCAAATACCTTTATGGTGAATTGGTAAAAATAATTCTTTACAAAATGCGAATACAATTCGCAATATGTAAAATATGAATATTAGACTAATTGATTCCAGACTCCGCTATTATTTAAAAAAATACCCTGTGATAACGCTCACCGGTCCAAGGCAATCGGGAAAAACTACACTGTGTAAAATGTTGCTACCGGCAAAAGACTATGTGAGTTTGGAAGATCCGGATGAAAGAAAATTTGCAGAAAATGATCCTACTGGATTTCTGAAGCGATTTCCTAAAGGTGCTATTTTAGATGAAGTGCAGAGAGTTCCAGAAATTATTTCCTATATTCAAGGTATCGTAGATAATTCTTCTCGGTCAGGGATGTTTATTCTTACTGGTAGTGCGCAATTTGAAATGATAGAAAAGGTTACTCAATCATTAGCGGGAAGAACAGCCATTTTGCGCCTCTTACCTTTTAGTTATTCGGAAGCCTATTCTGACGCAAATCCTTCCGTTGATCAATTATTATACAAAGGTTTTTTCCCGCGCATTCATGATAAAAGATTAAATCCTACTGAGGCTAATTCCTTTTATGTGGAGACTTATATAGAGCGTGACGTTCGTTCTTTTTTGAATGTAAAGGACTTGCGCACTTTTACTACTTTTTTAAGACTTTGTGCGGCTCGCTCTGGGCAGATATTAAATATGCAATCCCTTGGAAATGATTGTGGAGTAAACCACTCCACTATAAAAAGTTGGATTTCTGTTTTGGAAGCTAGCTATATTTTATATCTTCTAAAGCCATATTATAAAAATCTTGGCAAAAGACTTATTAAATCTCCAAAGATGTATGTGCTTGATTCGGGACTACTTTGTTATTTAGTTGGAATTCATTCTTCTGATATATTAAAAACACATCCGCTTAGAGGAAGCATTTTCGAGACTTTCATTGTGACTGAATTTTTAAAATCGCAATTCAATGCAGGAAAAGCGGATAATCTATATTATTTTCGAGATAATACGGGAAATGAAATTGATTTAATTGCTGAAGAGGAAGGGAAAATTCATGCAGTAGAGATCAAATCAGCAGAAACTTTTTCGGAAGATCATCTTAAAGGACTTAAATTTTTTAAAAAATTAATAGATAAGTCCATTTATAAATCTTCATTAATCTATGCGGGTAAAAGTATGGGAACTTTTCAAGAAATAGAAATTCGAAATTTTAGAGACGTAGTAAAGTCATTTTAGAAAATAAATTTATTTTTAGTAATTAGCTCTTTATATACCTTACGGCTCAAAGGAATTTTTTCGCCAGATGAGAGGATAACAAAGTATTTACCTCCCTTTCCTATTTCTATTTCTTGCATTTTGGTTTTGTGGATCAAATAAGATTTATGAATACGGATGAAATTTTCCCCTAATTCAGAATGTAATTCGCCCAAAGTTTTTCGATAGGGTAGTTTAGAGCTATTTTCAGTAAATACGTGACAGAATTTACCCTTAGCCGCAACCCATTTAATTTCATTCAAATTTAAAAAAGTAATCTTTCCCTCCGAAGCAATAGATATTTGTTTGTTTGTTTGTTTGTTTGTTTGTTTGTTTGTTTGTTTGTTTGTTTGTTTGTTTGTGCGGCAAATCGGTATAATGCGATTGCTAATCTTTCTTCCTCAAAAGGCTTAATTACAAAGTCTAGAACTTCATATTGAAATGCTTCAGCTACTCGTTCTATGTGGTAGGATAGAATGATGGTAGAAAATGTTTTCGACGAAATATTTTGTAAAAATTCAAATCCGTCCCGATCGGCTAAGGTTAAATCCAATAAAAGTAAATCTACTTCATTTGTTTCCAAATAGGAAGATACGGATTCAAAATTTCTCGCGATATGAAGAGTTCCGATTCTACTACCTAGAATTTTACGGGTCATTTCTGCTAATCGTCTAGCGGATACAGGCTCTTCTTCTGCAATTAATATTCTCATATGATCCGTGAGTTACCTAGGTTTAACTTGAATTTACTCAGATACATTTAGGCTCTACTGATTGAAATTTGCAAGAAATTATTGGTGCATTATCTGAAAAATACAACTTTTTTTACCGTTCGTTCCCTGTAGGTGCCGTTCATGCCAAAAGACTTGACAAAAACCAAAATCTGTGATGGGGATGGTCACAGGTTCACAAAAGGAGATCATATGAAACGAAGCCAGATCAAACATCGTTTAACAAAAAACTTTTTAGCAGGATTTGCAATCGCACTCGGTCTTATTGCTGGAGGTTTACTAGCAGTAGCCGTTACGGGAACATTTAATACATTTACGAGTGGGAATGTGATGAAGGCAAGTGATATAAACGCGAACTTTGCGAGCTTGAAGACGGCTATTGAGGGTATACCGACACAAAAAGCGATGAGGCTTATTTATGAGAATGATGTAACCTCGACAACTACAAGTGTGAATATTACTGGGTTGGATGGTAATACAGATGTAGAATATGAAATAAAAGTGAGAATGGTTTCAGGTTCTGCTGCTGGAACTATTGATTATTATTTTCAACCAAATTCAGACTCTACCACAGGAAATTATAGAGAGCGAAATATTTATGCGGATAACGCAACAGCTCCAACTGCGTCAGCTGCAAATACTAATCCAGGTCTATATATTTGCGGAGGATACAATGGCTCAGGGGCAATTTGTCATGGTAAAACTATCTTTTATGCGAAATCAGGATTTATGAGAAGTAGCCTAAATCAAAGTATAGTTTTCATTTCGAATTCATCATGGTCGTCATGGAATAGACATGGGATATGGACAGATACTGGGAATAATGTAACAAGTATTAACATTACTTCGACTCAAACGAATGGCATCGGTGCAGGCTCACGAATCGAAGTCTGGGCGAGGAGATGAGACCTATCCCCACACTTTTTATAATATGTCGAATACTCCGAAGTAGCCCCTTTCCTAAGAGGAAAGAGGATTTTTTTCTATACTAAAAAGTCCCCTGCCCTGCGAAGCGAATTAGGGAAGGGGCTACTTAGGAGTATTCGGCAACATAGTGAGATGTGGGGTTAGGTCAAGTCCGACAACCCCAAAAAAGCAAAAACTTAGCACAAAGAAGCAAAGAATATAAAAAGGAGAAACACAATGAATGGAATAAGATTTTTACAACATAAAGTAGGCGAATGGTTTAAGTCCTTCGCACAAGACTTAGCAAAGGGATTTCGTATCGGAATAGGATTCTTGTTAGCTATCACTACTGCCGGCATATTCGCAGTAGCCGTAAGTGGAACATTTAATACATTTACGAGTGGGAATGTGATGAAGGCAAGTGATATAAACGCGAACTTTGCGAGTCTTAAGACGGCTATTGAAGGTATACCTACACAAAAAGCGATGAGATTAATCTATGAGAATGATATAACGTCAACGCAGAATTCAGTAAGTATAACAGGTTTAGATGGGAATACTGATGTAGAGTATAATATTATTCTTCGAATTTCGACACCTGTGACTGCCTTCTGTGCTTATGGTATTCAGCCAAATGGAATAACGGGTAGTAGTATTTATGGTTTCCAATATATAGGAGCAGGAGGAGCACCATCAGCAACAGCAGGAAGAAATACAAATGAACTTTTTCTTAACTTAACAACCAATACAATCGCTGGGCAGACCGCTTATGCTAATGCGTTTATGTTAGCAAAGACTGGTGCCAGTCGCGTTCTTCATACTCTAAATGTTCAGCAACTAGCGGCGGCTACTTCTACAATTGGTGATAATTATTATTTTTCGTCAGTATGGACTGATTCCACGACCAATATTACATCATTAACTTTAGCCGCTTCATCTACAAATTGTTTCGGTGCAGGCTCTCACATCGAAGTCTGGGCGAGGAGATGAGACCTATCCCCAACTTTGTTCTATTTGAGCAACTAATACATAGTAACCCCTTTCCGACACATTCGACAGGCTCAGTGCAAGCTCGGAAAGGGGTGCTCTTGTAGATGTTTAGCATTAACAATGAAGTCGGGGATAGGTGAGGCTAATATGTATTATCTCAAGATGAGTAGTCCAATGTCTGGATCAGAAAGTAATTTTTGGATGGATTCTAGATTAGAACGAAGCATTGCTTCAGTAAGCAACAAGCATTTTCTTGTTTCTGTCAGCAGCGTATGCAAGACAAGCAAGCAAGTCCTGTTTGGTCAGGTCTGGAAAGTCATGCAAAATTTCTTCATGTGTCATTCCAGATGCCATGTATTCGAGAACATCATATACAGTGATTCGCATTCCGCGAATGCAGGGTTTGCCACTACGCATTTTAGGATTAAAGGTAATAAATTTTCTATAATCAATAGGTTCCATGTCACAAACGTAAATCTATTAAAACGAAAGTCAAGCGAAAACTAATCACAGAGAGAAAGGCTTTTGCCTTTGGGAATAGGAATTATTTAGAAACAATAAAAGGAGAAACACAATGAAAGGAATAAGATTTTTACAACATAAAGTAGGCGAATGGTTTAAGTCCTTCGCACAAGACTTAGCAAAAGGATTTCGTATCGGGGTAGGATTCTTGTTAGCTATCACTACTGCCGGCATATTCGGAGTAGCCGTAAGTGGAACGTTTAATACTTTTAGTAGTGGAGGCTTGATGAAATCAGCCGACATCAATGCAAACTTCGCTAGCCTTAAGACGGCTATTGAAGGTATACCTACGCAGCAAAGTATGCGGTTGATTTATGAGACGGATGTTACGAGTGCGACGACAAGCGTTAATATTACAGGTTTGAATGGGGATAGCGATGGCAGCTATGATATCAGAGTGCGGTTAATTAGTGGAACAAGTAGCGGAGGTTATGTATTTTTTATCAGACCAAATGGTGATTCTTCATCTAGTTATTTTACTCGGTTTACGTACATTGACAATGGTGTAAATCCTACAAAACAATATTCTGGCATTATTGATAATAATGGACTGCATTTATGCGGAAGCACGATGACAGTTACGACGAGTAGTATTTGTCAAGCTAATACGATTATCTATGCTAAATCAGGATTTGCTCGCACTTCTATTGGAAAAGGTGCTCATCATGACTCTACCACCTCTTGGTTTAATTTCGATTATTCCTCAACGTATACAAATTCAGGAACAAATATCACTTCTCTGACCATCTATTCAAACACTGCAAACGCAATAGGTGCAGGCTCACGAATCGAAGTCTGGGCGAGGAGATAGTATTAAGTGAGGCTTATGCGTGTTTGTCGGAATGACCTAACCCCGAATATTTCAGGAGTTGTCTGGCTATATATGGTTATCCCCTTTCCTAAAGGCAAGGGGACTTCGTCGGTCATACTTTTCAAGAACTACGGTCTTAACGAAAACGTCCCCTTGCCTTTAGGAAAGGGGATACTTCGGAGTATTCGGCAACTTATTGAAGTATGGGGTTAGGTCAAGTCCGACAACATCTAAAAAGGAACACAAATGAAAAAACAAAGCATGATTACAGAACAGAAGGTCAACCCAGCGAAGGTTAAGTTTAGTAAGCGATTAAGGTCACACATGACTAAATCGGAAGAAATACTTTGGCAGAGGTTAAGACGGAGTCAAGTCGAAGGAGTTCATTTTAGAAGACAGCAGGTTCTTTTTGGATTCATAGCTGATTTTTATTCGCACTCTAAGAGACTCGTGATTGAAGTAGACGGAAAAATTCATAACGAACGTGTGAAAGAAGATAAAAAACGTGAAACAGTTTTTCTTGACAATGGGATAACAGTGATTCGCTTCAAAAATGAAGAAGTAGAAACACAAATAGATAAAGTGTTACAAAAGATAAGCGAGACAATAAGTGAAACTAATACGTAGAGTCCCCTTTCCTTTAGGAGAGGGGTTACTTCTAAGTATTCTACAAATTATTAAAATACGGGGAGAGGTAAGGAGAAACAATGAAACAAAAAAATCGAACACAACTACGCAAAATACTGATTATGTGTAGTTTGCTATTTATAACTACATCGGCGAGTGCGGATATAGTGGAACTTAGGAATGGAAAAATATTTGAGAATGTAAAGGTTGCAATCCTGCGTAATGCAGTCTTGTTTAACTGGGAGCAGAAACCTTTGAGTTTTCGGAAGTCCGAGGTTAAGCGAATTAAACTTAGACCCGTTCTTTTAAAACAGCCTACTACAGAATTAGAAAGGCTGGAATATGAAGCAGAGCGGATTCGGGTTGCGGAGGCTTTGCAATCTACCGTTGAGTGGGAGATGAGTGCAAATTCAAAGCCTTCTATAGCAGTATTACAATTAAGCGCTGGCGGAGGAGTGCAAGTGGGAGAAGTAGAGAGTGTAACTAATCTTATCCGCACAAGTCTAGTGAAGACGAAACTTTTTACTATAGTAGATATTACGTTAGTGATGAAAGACTGCCCCAAAGATACAAGGGATTGCTCTAAGCATATTGCGGATAACGTGAAGGTAAATAAAATTATCACTGGAAATATTACCAAGCTCGGAAAAAAATATCTCATCAATGGAAATGTTTTGGATAGTAAAAAGAACACGATTGACTTTGCAGAAAAGGCTTCTGCTGATTCTACTGAAAAGTTAGAAGAAGCGTCTGAGTTTTTTGCAAAGAAGGTTGCTGGTGGGATCATGGAATATTGGGATGAAGCAGTTAGCGCAAAAGAGCAAGAAACCTACGCCAATGTGCAATACGCGTGGAAATCTGCTCTTATCCCCGGATGGGGGCAGTGGGTGTATGGAAAAGATAAAGAAGATTCTTTGGCTCGTAAAAAAGGGATTGGCTTTGGAATAAATACATTTGTTCTCTTCGCTAATCTTTATTATCAGGGTCAGAAAGTAAATGGTGCAAAATCTTCTTATGAATCCACTCACAATTTATTTTTTCTAGCTCCAGTCGGCACAAGCCTTGATACAGTATTATTCATTGAGGATAATAATCGTTTTACCCAATACGAGAAAGTTGCCCGTACGGCAAAAGTATCTGCTGCTATTCTCATTGGATTTTATTTATTTAACATTGGAGATGCTCTATTGCAAGGCAAATCCATCTTTGGCGCTAAGAAAGATAGCACAGGCTTTTTCTTTTTTCCTTCTAAATCTTATGCTTATGGAACGCGAGAAGAAAATTATACAATCGGATTTCAATTTCAATTTTAAGGAGATTAAAATGAAAACACAAATATTTAGTTTTAGTATTCGGCTTATTTCGGCTCTCATTCTTGTGGTCAGTTTGAGTAATTGCAATTTTTTTAAGAGTCCAGATAGAGGTAATAGTCCGTTTCTAAAATTATTCTTATCAATCGTGAGTTTGGATAGGACGCCAACGACTATCGTATCTGTTCTTCCGAAAGATAAATCAACGGGTAATTATTTGAATACGAATGTATTCATTGTTTTCAACAAAAGTATCAGCGGGTTTAACTCTTCTAATTTTACAGTAAGCTCTGATGGTGGAACTACAGCGCATCCAGGTCGTGTTGAAATTTCGGATAAGGTATTAGTCTTTTACCCCAGTCAGAATTTTGTGGCTAACGCGACGTATACCATTACAGTAAAAGCGGCGAGTGGTTTAAGTGCAGATGCAAAGTATACCATTGGCATGGGAACTGTTGCGGATAATACTCCGCCTTCTATTTCTAGCACCAATCCAGCCTCCGGTGATACAAATATGCCGATCAATCTAACTATAAGCGCTACATTCAATGAATTAATTGATCCTAGCACGATTAGCTCTTCCATGTTCACTGTTTTGAATGTATCCGGTACAGTAACGTTAACCGATCAGACGGCTGCATTTAAGTCTAGTTCCAATCTTCCAGTTAATACTACATTAACCGTAACAATGAAGGCTGGCGTAAAAGACTTAGCGGGTAATACGATGTCATCCCCGTATTCGTGGACGTTTACTACTGGCTCGAGTGTAGCAAGTTCTTGTGTCTATGACTCAAGTATTTTTGATACTTGTTTGTATGAATAAAAGGAGATTACAATGAAAACAATAAAAATTTTACAACAAAGAATAATTACTGGCTTATCATCTTTTGTGGCAGACATCACAAAAGGATTTCGTATTGGAATAGGAATTGTCCTCGCCCTTACTACTGCCGGCATATTCGCAGTAGCCGTTACAGGGACTTTTAATACTTTCTCAAGCGGTGGATTAATGAAATCAGCCGACATCAATGCGAATTTCGCTAGTCTCAAAGCGGCTATTGAGGGTATACCTACGCAGAAAGCGATGCGGTTGATTTATGAAACGGATGTGACGAGTGCTACTACAAGTGTGAATATTACAGGGTTAGATGGAGATAGTGATTTGACGTATGAAATTATCGTAAAAATAATGGGAGCACCAAATTCGACGAATATTTATTTAAGGCTCAATAATGATTCCTTGTCTACAAATTACGGCTATAAACAAATGAATTTTTTTAATTGCGCCGCAGTTTCTACAGGTAGTAACGATGCAGAAGGAGGAATACTAATTGGACAAATTACTACATCAAATATTACACAATCCAAAATAACTTTATATGCAAAGTCTGGAGTTAATAGAGCATTCAATATAATCTTTGGATCCTTTTCTGGAGGTTGTAATTATGGAATTGGTTATAATTATGCTTGGTGGAATAATTCTGCTAGTAATATAACAAGTATTCAAATTCAATCTGTATTGTCCAATGCTATCGGTCCAGGCTCTCACATCGAAGTCTGGGCGAGGAGATGAGACCTATCCCCACACTTTTTATAATATGTTGAATACTCCGAAGTAGCCCCTTTCCTAAGAGGAAAGAGGATGGTTTACCTCACCCCAATGGTGTAGAAGTTGTCAGGCAAATACAAATAATCCCCTCTCCATTGCGGTAGCAGCATTCGCAATGGAGAGGGGCAACGAATAAAATATTTTACAAGTAATGAAAATTCTGGGGTGAGGTAAAGTCAGGCAACAACAATAAAGCATCACAAACAAAAACCAAATAAGTAAACGGAGCGTAATCCAGCGAATAGGGAAACTAAAAAATTCATTGACAAAAATAATTAATGAACCTAAATTATACCTATGACAACTTTACAATTGATTGAAAATAAAGTCCCTGAGCTTACACAAAATGAACTTCTGATTTTATTGGAAAAAGTTGTGCATTCCTTGAAGACTTATTCTCTTCCACCAGTAAATGGTATAAAATATAACATAGAAAAATCTATTCCTCAATTTCCTCTAAAAATTTATAATTATGAAGTAACAACTAATAGTAAATTTTCTAGAGAAGAGATTTATGCCGATTAACCCAAGTGAGTTACCTACGAATAGTAAAATATTTTTAGATACAAATAGTCTTATTTATCTTAAATTTGCTTCTCTTAGCTTCCATCAAAATACTAAATCAATTTTTATTAGTCTCACCGAGCGTAACAATATGTTTTATATTTCAAATCAGATTCTAAGAGAGTATATCGCAAGTTGTACAAGGGAAAAATTACATAAGTCTTACGAAGAAGTAATTTTTGACTGCGAGGAATTCACGCAAACCTTCGAAGTCTTTGAAGATACTAAACAAGTATCCATTAGCCTCTTAGAGCTATGTAAAAAATATCAAATTAATGGTAAACAAGTTCATGATGCTAATATTGTTGCAACAATATTAGCCAATTCAATTTCTTTTATTTTAACTGCTAATGCAACAGATTTTAAACGTTTTAGTGATTTAGTAAAAATCATTCCTATTACCGAAGACAATAAATAGAATGTAAGTTTTCCAAATCGAAATCTGGGCTAGGAGATAGTTTTAAGTGTGGCTTATGCGTGTTTGTCGGAAGACCTAACCCCGGATATGTCAGGAGTTGTCTGGCTATGTATGGTTATCCCCTTCCGGCGAAGGCGTAGGACGCGACTGAGCGTAGGGTGGATAGGGAAGGGGACTTTATCGGTCATACTTTTCAAGAACTACGGTCTCGGCGAAAGAGTCCCCTTTCCGGTCACTGAGTAGCCAATTCTTATTGGCGTATCGAATGTGTTAGGGAAGGGGATACTTCGGAGTATTCGGCAACATAGTGAAGAGTGGGGTTAGGTCAGTCTGACAACAACTAAAAAGTCAACCTAAGTAACTACTTTATCTTAGCCGCTTCTTCTTCGAATTGTTTTGCGCGTGCGTAAGATTCAGCGTCTTCTTCGCCAAGCATTTTAGTTCGAAGCTCTTTTAGTTTTTGAGCCTTGTCTTTATCTGAGATTCCGTTATTAGAAGATAAGAATTCCTGCTCTGCTTTTTCGTAATCAGAGATTTTTTTGTTTTGAGCGGCTAGTTCTTTGTTAGCTGCTGCAATTCTTTCTGCACCGTCTTTTCCGAAATACTTGGTTTGGAGAGATGCCATTTTCTTTTCTTTCTCTTCTGGACTTAAGCCGGCAAGTTCTTTTTCTCTGAGGCTAATCTCTGTTTGGTAGTGGTCAAAAGAATCTTCTCTTTTTGTTACCGAGTCAAGATAAGAGCCGTAGGTTTTTTTACGGAGGTCTTCGTATTTCTGCACTCTTTCGGGACCGCTCATATTTTTGGATGAGTCTATGAAATTCTTTGATGCTTGCATGAATGTTACTTGTGCTTCTTCCATTCCGAAAAATAAATCTGCTTTTTCATCACCTACTAAATCTCTGCGTCTCTTTTTTAAAATTTCATATTTTTCTTGGAAGGTAATATTTGCAGGAAATTCCATTTTTCTAGCTTCCGTTTCAAATTGAAAATAAGCTTTGAAAAGCTCTTTCATTTTTTCTTTGTCAGGGCTTGTGAATTTTGTATCAATGAATTTATAAATAGTTTCATCACATTGGGTAGGTGTATAATCTGCCGGGCATTTTCTTCTGAGTGCCCATACTTCCCATGTAAAGTTTACTTTCCCTGATTTTAAATCTTCGACTAACTCCATGTAGCCTTTCTTTTCTGTTCCCTGGAATGGAGAAAGTGCTTCATCCCAAAGACCTGTGGAGTCCCCCATTGGAGAAAGAGTTTCATTGTGTGGTTGTGATTTGCCGTCTTGCATTTCTTCGCTAGATCCTGATGCAGATTTCTTTTTACTTGAATCACTTCCTCCAAACACCAGATAGGAGATAACGAGTACAAGTGCTACAATAATGATTCCGATAGATATTCTTTTATCCATATTTTTATCCTGATAGAAAAATTTAGTTAGTTATGAGAGTTTGATTTAAGCTTGGTAAGATTCTTTAGAATTTAAAAAAATTTAAACTCCATGAATCTAATTTAGAAGATTGCCAACTGAGGGATAATCGTAGATTACCGCTCAGTTGTTTTTTTTACTCGACACCCGCGTCTGTCTTTCTAGACGCAGAGACAGGTTTGAAATCTGTCTCTACTATTTATTACAGACCTGCTTTCGCAGTTTGTGCAATACCTAAATACCAACCGTTCACATCATAGTAGTTTTGACCACTCCATTCAAGATTAGTAGCTTGCAGGTGATCGATACCTGTTGCATACCATTTTGCAGAAGCAGAACCCTTAAAAGTTCCCCATTTTTGAGATTCAAAAGGAACCACTCCATCGTTTGAGCCACCAAGCCCATACCAGATTCCACCTGCCCAAGTAATTGGGTGAGTAGGAGCCATTAGTATATGTTGAACTGGATCTGCCCAAGCCATTGCGTTTGCATAGGAATAGTATTTCATTCCAGCAACGTTAGGAGTAGCAGCGTTAAACGAATTCACAGTACTAACAGCGAGTGATTTTCCCATTGCAATAACGTCCATAGGTTTCTTTCCATAGAATAGTTGAGAAAACAATCCCAATGCAGAATTTGCAAAAGGTTGTAACCAACTTGGAATAACGCCTAAAACGATATCAGCTAGAGGAGCACCTTTATGAACAGCATCTACAGTACTTACTGTAGCTACCTTAGATGTAAATCCAAGAGCAGAGTTAGAAGCCAAGTAACGGACTACCAAACCACCTTGAGAGTGACCAATCAAATGTACTTTTGCACAACTGTTTGCAGACATCCAAGGAACTAACGCATCTCTTGTGAGTTGCGATCTAGTTGCAATGCTATTTAGTGGAGAACTTCCAGGTGTAGTTACTTTCGCTCCTTGTGAACGAAGGTAGCCATCAAGACCGCCCCAATACTTTACCAGACCACCAGCGAGACCTTGTGTATCGTCAAATCCAAGTATACCGTGGACGAGTGCGATACAAGTACCGTCAAGAGGACCAGCAAAGAGACCGACTGGAAGAGAAAAGAAGAGGGTGAAGATTAGTGTGAGAAATTTAGCTTTCATAGTTTTTTTCCTTTTTCAATTTGTTATTTTACAACTCTTACTTTTTTATTTATCGTTTTTTCTAACGTCAACAAAATTTTTTTTTATAATATAAAATTTTTAAATTTAACGTAGTTCATTGGGTAAACCTTAGTTGATTTTAATCAGTAATTTATTGATTAAAATGAAATATTGCAAAATTCATTTTTTTGAACGGAGAATGGGTCTTATCCTCTCATCTAACAGGGATTAACTTGTCTATTGGTTCAGATGAATCTCGCTAGTGGTTTAAGGGTTATGGTCTTGGATTTTAGAGAGGGGATTCGGAGGATTGCCACAGAGGCACTGAGTCACGGAGAATAATAAATCATTGATTATGAGATATTAAATTAAATTCTCTGTGCCTTTAGCGATGCGTGTCTCGGTGGCAAATATTTTTTTAAAGTCCTGCTTTTGCAGTCTGAGCAATACCTAAGTACCAGCCAGTTACATCAAAATAGTTTTGTCCGCTCCATTCTAAATTAGTAGCTTGCAGATGATCGATACCAGTTGCATACCACCAAGAAGAAGCTTCTCCTTTCCATACTCCCCATTTTTGAGATTCTAAAGGAACTACACCATCGTTTGCCCCACCAAGACCATACCATAGTCCGCCTGCCCAAGTGATTGGATAAGTCGGAGCCATTAGGAAATGTTGAACTGGATCTGCGAAGGACATATGGTTTCCGTAAGAATAGTATTTCATTCCTGAAACGTTAGGCGTTGCAGTATTAAATGCATTCACTGTGCTAACTGCAAGTGATTGACCCATTGCAATTACGTCCATTGGTTTTGCTCCGTAAAAAAGTTGAGCGAGAAGTCCAAGAGCGGTATTCGCGAAAGGTTGTAACCAACTGGGGATAACAGCTAATACTATATCAGCAAGTGGTGCACCTTTATGAACGGCGTCTACTGTGCTTATAGTTGCTACTTTAGATGTAAACCCTAATGTAGTGTTCGAAGCCAAATAGCGAACGACTAAACCGCCTTGAGAGTGACCAATCAAATGAACTTTAGTGCAACTATTTGCAGCCATCCAAGGAACTAACGCATCTCTTGTGAGTGTTGCTCTTGTGCTTATGCTATTAATCGGAGAGCTTCCTGGTGTTGTTACTTTCGCTCCTTGCCCACGGAGGTATGTATCAAGACCGCCCCAGTATTTTACGAGTCCACCGGCTAATCCCTGTGTGTCGTCAAATCCAAGTATACCATGGACGAGTGCGATACAGGTTCCATCAAGAGGACCGGCAAATAATCCTACCGGAAGAGATAATAATAGCGTGAAGATGATTGTGAGAAATTTAGCTTTCATAGTTTTTTTCCTTTTTATTTTAAAATTTACAGTTTAATTTTCTAAATGAGAATTTCAGAAAAGTCAATTAAAAAAATATTTTTCAATATTCTAAGTTTAGTTTGTTAATTTGATTTAATATAAGTGATAGGTAAGATTTAGGGATGTATAAAAAATATTTTTGACCGCAGAGGACGCGGAGAGCGCAGAGAAAAGAGTCAATAAAATCAATACTCTCTGCGTCCTCTGCGGTTTACTTTTCTTTTGCTTTTATACAACCGCAAAGTGCATCTCTTTTTTTTCTTTGATTTTTTATAGAGGGTAATGTTAAGTATGCGTAATAAATTTTTTTTATTGCAAAATTCAATTCGAAGTCGAGTGACTGGTTATTACACCTGCAGCACTGATTAATTTATCTTCCGAATCGTATGATTTCCGCTGTCGACAACATAAAGGTTCACTCCGTCGGAAACGATTCCTTTCGCATTTTTAAATTCTGCAAGAGTAGAAGTAGATGAATTTGTATACGCGGCAGTGCCGGTACCTGATAAAGTTGAAACTGTTGCAGTAGAAATTACGATTTTTCGAACTATATCATTTCCTGATTCGCATACATAAAGATTTGTCCCATCTGTTACAATATTCTCCGGATTATTAAACTTTGCCGCTACTCCTACTGCATCTATATAACCAGATGAGCTACCGGCAAATACTGATGAAACCCAGGTAGTCGTTGGAATTTTTAGAATTCTATCTGAAGATTTATCGGCAAGGTAAATATCTGTGCCCACTAGAGTCATCCCGGTCGGAGAATTTAATCCAGTGTTTAGAACTGTTGTTACTGTATTTGTAGTTAAGTCGATTTGTCTTATTGCATTACCGGTATTATCCGCTATATAAAGATTGTTATTTAGAACCACCATTCCCTTTGGATCTTGAAAATTATTATCATTACTTACAAGAGTTGTAACGACGCCCGTTGCAATAACAATCTTGCGAATTGCTTTATTATTCTTATCTGCAACGTAAATATTTGCCCCATCAGTAGTAAGTGAGTTAGGCTTTTCAAAAGAGGCAGTTGTTCCTGTTCCATCTACTAGGGCTGCCGTTCCGTTTCCTGCAAACGTTGTAGTTGCTCCTGTGGAGATTACGATTTTTCGAATTACATCATTGCTTTTATCTGCAATATAAAAATTAACTCCATCGGTAATTATGCCTTCAGGATTTTTGAATCTAACAAGTGTCGGATCAGTAGAATCTACATATCCATTTCCGCCAGCCGCACAACTAGTGTTAGGTGTGCAAGGAGAGCCAGCAAAGGTTGTAACTCCGCCAGTTAGGATTAGTGCATTCAATATAGTCCCATTTGAAAGAGACCCATTTGCATTGCCTGTGTTGGAGCATGTGATCGTGATATTATTGATATTAGCCGCTTTTATCGTTCCGCTTGCATTTGCTACTGTGCAGGATTGATTAGATGGTTGCTGAAGAATGGAAACCGAATAACTTGTATTATCTGCTAGGCTAGTTGCAAATGTAAAGTTACTATCTGCCGAAATAGAAAGATTGTCTTTTGAATTATTTTGTAGAGTAAGTCCAGTTCCAATTAAATTGGTTACAGTTCCTCCGAGGGAATACTGTGTGTTATTTAGGGAGCCTGAATTAGAAATAGCATTACTTGTTAATAAGCTAAACACAGCTTTCAAATGGGTATTTTTTGAAGGGGTACATTGGACTAAAGAAATACAAATTAAAATAGAGAGTATGATCTTAGAGCGTGTCTCAGAAGAAGTTATTCTATTAATAAAAGTCAGGCTCCAAGAGCCTGGAGCATCCTTTTCTGAGAGGCTCTTATATGATAATAGTATTTTTTTTTCTCTCTTTTTCATAGTCTTACTGCTTGGATCAACTTCTACTTCTATAAAAAAATTTGACTCCATTTTCATAAAACAAATGAAACCCATCCAATTTTATTTATTTGTAAAGAATAATAAAAATATTTGTTTCCAATTAGTTGATTTATTCTTAGAGTAAAATGCTTTTCAAGTTTTCAGCTAGTTGGAAAATGTGATGATGAAACAAATCAGCTATTTTATTTCCTTTTTATTTGCTTATTTTCTTTATCTTCCATTTAAATTTTTACCTTATAGAGTTTGCCTTGCTTATGGAGTAGGGCTTACTCGAGTTTTATTTCCACTTGCCCGTAAACACCGAAAGATTGCATACGAAAATATTTCTTTCGCATTTCCAAATTTAAACCACGAAGAAAAAATAAAGCTTGTAAAAAAACATTTTGATCATCTCGGGCGGCTACTCGCGGGAACCCTCTACGCGTCTCGAATGAATCGTGCTTGGATGGACAAATACCTTTATTATGAACCAGAATTTTTAAAAATAGAGCAAGATACAAATAAGGAATGCATTGGTGTTGTTTTAGTATCCGGTCACCTGGGAACATGGGAAATACTTGTTCAGTTCATGGGACTTAGAATGAAAGGAGCAGGCATCTATAAAAAAATTCGAAATCCGTTCGTGGATAAATGGGTGAAATCGCTCCGAGAGAATAACGGTATTTTGCTTGTAACTACGGATGAATCAAGCAGAGTAATGAAACTTTTGAAAGATGGTTACTGGATTGGGTTTGGCTCTGACCAAAACGCAGGTAAGGCAGGAATATTTGTAAATTTCTTTAACCGTCCAGCTTCAACCTATCAAGGACCTGCACTCATGGCATATCTCACCGGCGCAAAATTACTATTATACTCAGTGGTGTGCGGAGAAAAAGGAAAAGTTATCGTAAGAGTAAAAGACATGGGCATCATTGACAAAAAGAAATTTTCATCCAGGGATGCGGCTGTTCGTTATTACACTGAACTCTGGACACGGCTACTAGAAGAAGAAGTCAAACTATTTCCAGAACAATACTTCTGGGTGCATAGAAGATGGCGCACTAAGCCCGGCGATTTTCCCGGACAGGTTTGAATCAAATCGAGAAGGCGTATCCTAACCAGATGTTAATTTGATATAAGCTCCGAGCGCCCTGATCAATAGACTTAAAATATTTATCGTAAACAAAAACATTGACCGGTGTATAGTAGTTATTCAATAATAAATTTCTTTCGTCTACATAGGTATAAGACTTTTGTTTCCCGTTAATTGGTGAGAGCGCGTTGGCTTCTATATTAACCAGTAAACCAAAATCGAAAATCCATTGAAAGCCAGCTCCATACTTGATATACCAAAAGGGGTTAATCGTTGTTGTATTCGTAATCGCTTCTGGCTTTGGAAGGAGTTCGCTATTTGCATTGCGTGTTATGAGAAGAGTATTTCTGGTTGCTCCGCTATCTAGGTATTTGCCTGCTCCTAATGTTAAGTAGACCGGACCTTCTTTGAATAAAAAATATTTACCGAATAATTCAAGACCTCTTCGATTATAAAAATTCTCTTCCATGTAAATAGTGTTGCTTATTATATTGGTGCCTGTTGATTCCTGCATAAGTCTTTTGTAGAATTGAGTTCCAATGGTAAACTGCGCATTCAGGTTGTATTCCGCTCGAATTTCCGCGCTTGCATTCGATGTGAGGCTAAGAACAAGTTTGCGTTTTGCACGGACTTTTCCTTGATCTGGGTCGTTAGAATTTTTATCTGAATCAGAGTTTGGTGTCGTTTCTGACTTTGGCTCTTCGGCTACTTTATTGTCTCCGCCACCTTGTGCATCTTTATTTTCTTGGGCGGAAATAAAACTCATTGTATAAATTAAAAGTAAAACGAGAAAAATTTTTTTCATTTTGCCAGAATAATAAAAGCTTACTTACAAGGAAACCTTTTTATCAGCATAGATTGAATTAGTTGACATTCATACAATCATTAGAAAATCTAAGTTATGCTCCGAAAAAAACTTTCTCTGTTAATCGCAAATTACTTTCGCCTTCATCTCAAGGAAGAGCTGAATAAGAGTGATGCTTTGCTAAACCATATTACGCTTGAGGGAATTCCATTTCGTGACTTGACCGAAAAAATGATTCAAGATTTAGAAATTGATTTTCCAGATCTGAAAAATACGGCTCTTCCCGAATTTAATTTGTTTAGAAAATGGAATAGTAAGTGGAGAATCAAAGAAACTTATGTAATTGAATATGAAAATTCTAGTTATAAAATCTATAACCAGTATTATTATATAAGACTTTTAGACTTGAGAGATGGGACGAGCGATAGTCGAAAGAGACTAGAAGAAATCATAAAAGCCCAACTTCCTAAGACTAAATTTTTTGGACAGAAAGTAACCTTTGGACGTTTTTTTCAAGGGGAAAGTCATATGAGAGAAATAATTCGGGAAACTTTACTGGTTCATGAAGAGTTTGCAAGAGAAGAGGTGTATCAGATTATTTTAGAGCAAAGTGATTTTATTTCGAAATGCGCCTACACTTACTTTGATGGGATTGTACAAGAAGCATATGCAAAGAGCGATGCACTTCTAAAAAATATTTTACCTGATTCAGTTGCCGAGGAGCTAAAGGCAAATGGCAAGGCTTCTCCTATTCATGTAGACTCTGCGACTGTTTTATTTACAGATTTTTCTGGCTTCACAAAGATTGCAACGAATATGAGCCCTCAGGATTTGATTCGAGAACTGGATATTTGCTTTTCTGCTTTTGATTCGATTACGGCAAAATACAATTTGGAAAAAATCAAGACGATAGGCGATAGTTATCTTTGCGTTGGAGGCTTATTCGGTGAATCTCTTCACGCGCAAAATTCTTGTTATGCGGCAAAAGAAATTTTACAATTTTTAAAAGAGCGCAAGCGACAACAAGAAGAAGAGGGTAAGCTTTATTGGAATATTCGAATCGGAATTCACACAGGACCTCTTGTCGCCGGAGTCATCGGGGAAAAGAAATTTGCATTCGATATTTGGGGAGATACAGTAAACACTGCAAGTAGAATGGAATCAAGCGCAGAGCCAGGAAAGATAAATGTTTCGGAAGAGCTTTATCTTATTGTAAAAGATATTTTAAAATTTTCCTATCGAGGGGAAATTGAGGCTAAGGGCAAAGGCAAGATGAAGATGTATTTGTTGGAGGGATAAGCTTTTAATGTGTGGAATTGGAAATTGATAATTTAGAAACAAATGGACCAGTTCAAGCTGGTTGGAAGAATTATAGCAAGCTTGGTAAAAATAAATTTCACTGCCATCTATCTTACATATGGGTAGTATGCTGGGAATAGGAAGAAAATAAAAATGATTCAATTAAAATAATAGAGGTCTACTATGCAGGCAGTCGTGAAAACGCACCATATTAAAATTACCGTTGAAGGAAAAAGTATTCCCATGAAACTAGCTAATTTTCTAAAAAGAGAATATGGCAGCGAATACAAAGTAATTGCTACTAAGAAAGCGGCATACGACGATAATTCCCTTATCGGCAAGAATACGAAATGGTATAAAGATATCAAGAATAAGATTACTCCTGCGGATAGCTTAAAAATCTATCGCCAGAATAAGGGTTTATCCCAAGGTAAATTGGCGAAACTACTAGGCGTCCTTCCCTCTAATATATCAGAAATGGAACGTAGTAAACGAGGAATTAGCAAAGAAGTAGCTAAGAAACTTTCACTAATACTTGAAGTTCCAGTTGAGAAGTTTATTTAGATTAGCCACTGTAATGAAATGAAAGAATTTCAGGGGTTTGGATTGGCAAAGTAGTTAAAAGTATGGAGACCTTGTGCATTTGTGTTAAAGGAAATATTGAAATTGAAGAGTCTTGCGGAAGTAATTATGCTTTTTCAATAGAGATCATGTCAATTGAGAAGAAAAAATCTGGAATATTTAAAATGCAATATCATACTTATACGGATGGCGATGATGGGACTAAGCCATCTTATGTATATTTAAAGTTATATAAACAGAAATTATATTATCAATCTGTCGAATATAAATTTTACGATATCAAAGAGATACCTAAATGGGATACGGTTAAGAGGGAGTTTATTTTACCAAAATACAGGATTACGCCGATTCGCCTTACCTCCGTGTCTAAACTCAATGTTGCTTCCGAAGGGGCGCAGCATAATGTGCCTCGGTGGCAAATCTTTAACCCAAAAATCGCCCCATAAATAATGGATGACAGAAATATTTACCCTTTGTTTCATGGAAGAACTATGCGAAGCTTTAGGCGATTATTTGCCTTGGCTTGTTTTTTGATGGGTTTTAACGCTGTATTTGCAGTAGATTTTGATGACCTAAAAGAAAAGCAGGGTAAGGTTTATGGAAGTGAAAAAGAGAAGCGGTATGTGATAGATGCTTTTTTTGTAGAATGGGAAAGTTTTCCAAGACTTGCACCTACACACAATTCTTTTCATTTCTTCTGGCTCTATAATACTGCGGATTATCCAAAATATGCGCGGTCACAGTTTTTCCCTTTTTATTTTTCAGAGACTAGTAAAGTCGATGAACGGCGGGAAGTAAACCATTTACTCCTTTCCCATTATTCCAAAGAGGCTAATGGCTCTTACTCTTACAAACTCTTTCCATTTTACTGGACGGGAAAACAAGCAAACGGTTCAGGCTATCATTCGATATTTCCGCTTTATTATTCACAGTCAGAGGTAAATGAAAATAAAAAAGAAAATCTAATTCTATTTCCAGGCTTTTATCAGAGTAATTCTGAGTCGATTGATAAAAAATCGGAGCAGGTAACGTCTGTTTCCCCCTTTCATGTATATACATCTTCTAAGTCTTCCGAGGGAGAAGCTTCTCGGTTTTGGTTTCCTGCACTTCCAATTTATTATTCCTACGTGGACTATCGCGTAACGCATAAAAATTATTTTTGTTTACTTGATACCGAGTTTGATTTAAAGAAAGATTCTTATTCCCAGGTTTGGGTCGCTCCCTTTATTTTCTGGAAAAAGGATTCTTACCTAAATATATTTCCTTTCTATTTCTTTGATACCTCTCCCGAAAATAAAACAAGCTCAGTCTATGGACTTGTTCCACCGTTTTATTATAGTTATGCGCCGGAGAAATCCGTATTCTACCTTTTGAATTTTTATTCTGATTCCAAGATGACTGAGAGTAAGAAAGAAAACTTTACAACCTTCGCACCGTTTGTGTTTCATTGGAATAACAACAAAGGTTATTCGCAAACGATAGTCCCGCTTTTATATTATGCTGAGACTAATGAAGATAAGGCTACTTATAAAAATATTTTATTAGCCTACGATCAGACTACTGATAGTTCGGGAAATTTAGATAGGCTATTAATTGCTCCCTTCTTTTATTATAAAAAGAATTCTTCTCTTTATATTGCTCCCTTTTATTTTTTTAATTCTTCTAAGGATGAAACCCAGGGCGAGAACTTTGGACTACTTCCGCCTTTTTATTCCAGCTACTCGCCGAACCATAAAACGTTATATACTTTTAATTATTACTCGAATACTAAGTTTACAAAAGATTCATCTGAAAGTTTTACTATGCTTGCTCCTTTGTATTTTAATTCATCGAATAATAAAGGTTATTCGCAAACGATTATTCCCCTTTTAATTTATTCTGAGACAGAGGAAGATGCTTCTACTCATAAAAATATTTTACTCTCCTACGACCATGCATTTGATAACAAAGGGAATTTAGATAGACTTTTTATCTCTCCCATTGTCTTTTATAGAAAGGATTACTTTTTTCATATTGCACCACTTTACTGGAGTTGGATAAATAAGGTAGAGGATACAGCTTCTAATACATTAGAAAAAAATTATCGCACACTTGCACTTCCCTTATTTTACCGAGAAACAAACGCGGATAATTCAAGTTATACCAATACCCTCGGTCTTGTCAGTCGGGAGAGAGATGAAAAAGGAAAACTAAAGGCGAGTATGGTTTTTCCTTTTTATTTTTATAAAAGAGATTCTTATGATATAGTCTTTCCATTTACATTTAAGTTTGGTCCCGACGAAGAAGCAAAAGATATAGGGACTCGCTCTGGGTTAATGTATTATAAGAATTGGAATCCAAAAGAGGAAACTCTCTGGATTGCAAATTGGTTTTCCTATCAAGACAAGGAAAACGATACTCATTTTAAAAGTTTAAATCCTATTTACTATAACTGGAAAACGAAGAATTCTTCCGGAGAGGTAACACCTCTTTACCTCACGATACAATTTGCTAACCAGGATAGGTTTCATCTAAACTTTACCGGTTACTCATCAAATGTCGCTAGTGGAATTTTAAAACCCGATTTAAGTTTAAGAATTGGAGAGAAAGAAGGCTATAAGTATTTAGATACAGACGTTAGTTGGCTCTGGTATGTATTTAAAATGTCAAGTCGCACAAGCACTAAAATATTTTATGATCTTGCGGATTCTGTAAATGAGACTCCACAAACTAAAGAAATTAGTTTTGATTCCAAGGAGGCGAATACCGCTTTATCTCCAAAAATTTCAAAACGAAAGACATTTACCCGCGAGGACTCGATTGATTTCTTAGGAGTCAATTTACTCTTTGGACTTTATGGTTGGGAAGCAGGAGACAGCAAGCGGCATATACGTGCTTTTCCCCTTGCCTGGTTTACCTGGGATACAAAGTCGGATGATAAGGTATATACAGTTCCTCCTCTATTCGTAAATTACTATTCGCAGGACTTGCGGTATACAGTATTATTCCCCTTGTATGGCTATCAAAAAACACCTGAGGCAGAGAGAACTGCAATTGCTCTCTTTGGTTACATTGGAGAATCGATCAAAGAAAATCGCGCAGAAGAAAAATCAATTCTCTGGCCTCTTGCCAATTGGCATTCGTCTGATATAAAATCAGGATCTCGTATTCTTCCTTTTTATTGGTATCGTAACCGAAACGAAGGAAGGGATAAAATATCTACTTTAATTACACCTGTATTCTTTTATAATAACACTTTAGATAGAAAGGGAACTGAGGATTCATATTTGTTATCCCCCGCCTGGTTTAGATTCTATTCCAGAGAAAAAGACGAAAGCCACGATAAGCACTTTGCATTGCCATTCTATTATTTTCAGAGAACTCAAACCAGGTATGAGAATAAAAATCTATTTGTTTCCCTTCCTTTTATTTATTACGGAGTGTCGGATACTCACGGTAAGTCGGTTTATAATAGAAACTTCTGGATGATTCCATCCCTAGCTTTATATAATTCTGATAATTATATTACCAATTGGAATTTTGCACTCCTTGTAAATAGTATGGAAACAAAAGAGAATAGTAATTTTGTTTTCTTTCCGGTTTATTATCACGACATAGATTATGATAAGGATAAAACTGCTTCCATTACAAGGTGGATATTGCCCGGTTATTACAAAAAAAAATATGCGAAGACGGACACAGATACTACGACGGCTAAGTTTTATTCACCGCTCTACTTTTATCATTCGTATGAGAATAAATCTACTGCACAGAACGACAACTACTGGTTTGCCCCAATTCCTGGCTTGTATCACTCATATGAGGCAGCAAACGATAGATCGTATTGGAACTGGCTTTTCTTTACAACCTATGAAGATTCTAACTTAGTAAATAATTTCAAAATCCTTCCTATTTACTACCACAGTTTGAATTATGAAAATAAAAAAAGGATTTCTGCAACTGTATGGGCTTTCCCAGTTTTTTATAACAAGGAGTTTGCTAAGACAACATCAGATACAACTAAGGTTAAGTTCTATTCACCGCTATTCTTCTATCATTCATATGAAAATAAATCGACAGTGCAGAACGACAACTACTGGTTCGCCCCTTTACCATTTCTCTATCATTCTTATGAAACCGCAAACAATCGCTCGTATTGGAACGCATTTGCATTTTCCTCTTATGAAAATTCAGATATGGTGAAAAGTTTAAAAATTCTTCCCGTTTATTACCACGACTTAAGTTACGAGAATAAAAAACTAACCTCTGTGACCTACTGGATTGGACCTGTCTTGTATAAAAAGGACTTTGCAAAGATTGCAACTGATACTGCAACGGTTAAATTCTATTCGCCACTTTACTTTCATCATTCCTACGAAAATAAATCCACTGCTCAAAGCGACAAATACTGGTTTACCCCGGTTCCATTTATTTATCATTACACTGAGTCAGAAAATAATAAGACATATTGGAATGTGATGCTAGTTTCTTCCTATGAAAATTCTAATACTGTGAATAATTTCAAAATTCTTCCACTATATTATCATGATTTGAATTACGATAAAGGAAAGCTAATATCTGTCACGCGCTGGATAATCCCTGGTTACTACAATAAAAAATTTGCAAAGGATCGATTGGATTTAGAGCAGGTTAGTTTTTATTCTCCGTTCTTGTTTTATATTTCATCCGAGAATACTTCAAAGAAGTCAGAAGATATTAGCTGGTTTGCCCCAATTCCAGCCTTATATCATTCTTATCAATCAAAGAACAAAGAATCCTACTGGAATTTATTAGGATTAGCCTCTTATGAAAACTCCAATACAGCGCATAATCTAAAAATCTATCCAATTTTCTATCAGGATTTTTATGAGCAAGATGAGAGGAATTTTAATTATACAAATTGGTTCGCCCCCTTGTATTATTGGAATAATACAAAAACTACAAAGTTTGTAGCAGATGATAGTGGTGAGAAAAAAGTTTCTGGGTCAGAGTTTTCTTTCTACTCGCTTTTCTGGATTTATACAAATCAAAATAATACAAATAAAAAATGGTTAATTCCGCAGGCACTAACTTACCACTCCTATGAAAAAGAAAATAATCGCTCATATTGGAATGTAATGCTAATTTCTTCGTATGAAAATTCTAACACGGTTAATAATTTCAAAATTCTTCCCGTGTATTCTCACAACTTTGATTATGAAAACAAAAAGCTAACTTCAGCGACACTTTGGGCACTTCCTGTTTATTACGAAAAGGAATTTGCAAAGACCGCGACCGATACTACAAAGGTTAAACTGTATTCACCGCTAGTGTTTTATCATTCGTATGAAAATAAATCGACTGCCGAGAACGACAACTACTGGTTTACCCCTGTTTCTATGTTGTATCATTCTTATAAAACTAAAAACAACGAATCGTACTGGAATTTGCTTGCGATTACTTCTTATGAGAAATCAAATACTGCACATAATCTAAAAATCTATCCAATCTTCTATCAGGACTTTTATGAGCAGGATGCAAAGAATTTTAATTATACAAATTGGTTCGCTCCCTTGTATTATTGGAATCATACAAAAACTACAAAGTTAGTAGCGGATGATACCGGAGATAAAAAAGTTACCGAGTCAGAATTTTCCTTTTATTCTTTGGCTTGGATTTATACAAACAAAAATGATTCCCATAGGAAATGGGTTATTCCTCCGGCACTTGCTTATCACTTTGAATCACCTTTTGAAACTTATACAAACTGGTTACTCTTTATTAGCCGTGAGAAGTCAATTGTAAAGAGTGCATTTCAAATTTTCCCAATTTACTCACAGAATTTTGAAAACAATAAAAAAGAAGGAATCTCAAATTCTACAGTGTGGCTAGCTCCATTTTTCTATTTGAGTGAGGAAATTAAGAATAATAAAGAAAAGCAGGAGTCAAAGTTTTCTCTTGTTACCCCACTTGGGTTTTATAAAAATGAAAACAATGCAAACCGAGAATGGTTTTTTACAGGACTCTATCACTGCGAAGCGCCAAATACTAGTTATTATAATTTTCTATTCTTTCTTAACAGCGAAACCTCAAAAGAAAAGATTGCTTTCCATCTTTTTCCAATCTTTGGAAAATCTACTAGTTATAGTGAAACTGGCAAGCCAAAAGAATCTAACTACTGGTCACTTGCTATACCGTTTTGGGTAAACAAGAAGTATGCGACAGATACAAGCCCTGGCGAAACAAGTCTTGCTACACTTCCGATGTATTTGAATTATAAATATGATAGAGAGGATAGTAATAATTCGTATCTGAATTTGTGGATAATGCCTCTTATCTTTAACTATACAACGAGCAAGAACGAGACAAGCTGGAGTTGGTTATTCTTCTCTAGATACAGCGGTAATATAGATAGAACTTCCATGCTTCTATTGCCAGTCAGCGGATTTGACTTTGATAAGAGAAATAAAGAAAGAGATTATTCTTCTCTTTGGATTCTTCCTGCGTTCTATTATAAAAAAGACGACAACCGAAACACTGCTAGGTTAGATAAAACTTTTATTTCACTTCTTTACAATGAATTTGAGTCGGAAAATAAAAAAGAAAAAACATTTGAGAAAAGTATTTTATTTCCAATTCTTCCCTTCCTATTTTATAAAAATACAACCCAGAATGGAGAGCATACTAAAATCTTAACAATACTGGATTATGTTTATAAAAAAGGAACTCTTGCTCGATTGACTCTATTTCCATACTGGTATTCTTTAAATACGGATAATCCTGATGACCCGGTCACATATAGGCATATTTTTCCAGTTTATTTTTCAAAGGAAGATAAAACAGAAACTACTTCGCTTGTCTCAGGACTTTACTTAAACTCTAATCTAAAATCAAGTATGCAGAATTTTTTAATGTTAGCAGAGCATACACATTCTAAAGAATCAGGAAAAAGAGAAGTCGACTTTTTATTTCGTTCTATTCATTTAGCGAAGGCAAAAGAAGAAGTAAATGTGCGACTTCTTTATGGTCTCGGAAATTATTCGTCCACTCCGGAAGAAACAGATATGAATTTACTTTGGCTTGGTTCTAAGAATAGAAAAGAATACGCGCAAAAGAATATTCTTCCTCTCTACTATAACGAAGAAAATAAAAAAGAAAAGCAAATATGGATTACCCCCGCCTTGTATTATTCCAAGACAACCGACTCAAAGCAAATCCAACATGCTGCACTCGGTGCATTGTATTATCAAAATTCCGATCAGATAAAAAAAGAAGACCATATGAATCTACTCATGGGTATTCTCTATTACAAAACTTCTCTCGCGAAAGAAAGAGGATACGAAGGGCAGGGAAGTCTCTGGGGACTTTTGTGGGAATATAAAACTGAATCAGAAACAAAGTATTCTAAATTTGCAGTTATGAAATTTGTTTATTCTAAGACTACAGATGAAACAGGCGAATCTTATCAACGGATACTTGGTGTTAGGCTCTAATTTATATTGGACTAAATTGAGTTTAAGAAATTCTTTCTTGAGTCAAACTTTCTTGTAGCTTCAGTGCCTGTTTATTATTCGGTTCTAATCTTAGGGCTCGGGCTAAATACTTTTTAGTATTTTCCAATTGATTTAGAAAACGATAAGAGTCTGCTAAGTTTATAAGGTTTTTTATATTTGTTGGTTCTCGTAATCGAAATCGCTCACCAAGATAGGCTGCGTCTTCGTATTCTCGATTCTTTTTCTTTACAAATGAATTTAGGTAAAGTGCATTTGAGTCATATGGATTTAGGTTACAATAGATATCCAAAAGCCTACTTACAATAGAAAATTCTTTTTTTTCAAGATATAAGTTTATAATTTCCATGATAAGGTCCGGGTCTTTTTTTAATTCAAAAATATTTGTATAAATAGAAATTGCTTTATCACTAAGTCCGTGTAGATAATATTGATATGCCTCTTTGAGTTCTAATTCTATTTTTTTAACATCTACTTCTACTAACTTTTCGGTATAGTTTTTATCGAAAGTGATTTTTAAAAGGGAAAGATCGTCTGTAATTTCCCAGCGCGAGCTTAAAAATTCAACTATTTGTGGTAAATCTGCATTTGCCTCTTCTACTATTTTCAGGAATAATGTTTCATCTTCGTTGATAATTCTAATTCCATTTGAATCCTCTCCAAGTAAAATATCGTCCCGCCCATCTGACCCCGATATAAGACAATCATTTGGTTTTAGTTGGAATAGTTTAATTTTAAGTGGTGAAAGTCCTACATCAATTCCGATTTTACGTTTATCGCTTTCAGAGTCAATAAATCTGGCTTTGCCATCTCTATAAAGAATGGAGAATGGATGTTCAGCATTAATGTAATAAATAGTTCCATTTCGGTTATCTATTAGCCCGTACATGGCAGAAATTAACATCGACCCATCGAAGGAAACGAATACGTTTTGTAGCTCACGAAAAGATTCTTTCATCCATACTTCCGGGGGAATATTTCGAGTAGCCACTAACGTATGATTTCTCTCTAAAATTGATTTGAAGACAGTTCCAATTACAAGACAACCGCCAGCGCCCTGGATTGATTTGCCCATAGCGTCTCCATTTAGAAAAACTGTATAAGAAATGTCTTTCAGCAAAATCTCATCTATAATGCATATATCCCCACCGATTTCGCTTTTTTTCTTTTTGAATTGGAATTGCTTTTTTTGTTGAATCAATGTTTCTATTTTGAAATTACTTTTCTTGTGCTTAATAAAATTTCTAGAAAGCGGCTGTACTAAGAGGGAGGTTAAATAATAGTCTCCATCTTGTTGTTCTTTTAGATTTTGTGTTTCAGTTAAGCTTTCGCTTAGTTTTCTAGTCCTATCTTCTACTTTTTTTTCTAGCTCTGCATTCAGAATTTCGACCTCGTTTGTTACATGCATGAACCTATTTGCCATTATCCCCGCAATTCCCATAACAAAGAGTAAAAATGCAAAACTAGAAACGTGAGGTATATAAATCAATCCCCTCGATGTTGCAGTATCAAGTAATAAGCAAATGGTAACAAGTATCAAGCCTGCTATTAGATAAATTCCATCCTTATTTCCCTTTTTAATTTGTTTTACAAGGTAGTAAACCATATAAGGACCTATGAAAATGTTAGATGCCTGCCAGAGCATGGAGCAAATTCGCATAACAAATAACGGAGAAACAATAGTAACTGCAAGTAGGATTGCGCAAAAGATGGCGTATCCCTTTGCAATGCGGCTATTCTCTCTATCAAAGAACTGAGTCAAAAACAAAAGTAAGCCGGGAGTCATTGTGAACATGAAAATATGTTCTAACTTTCTATGTAATTCGACTGAATTTTGAAAAAGCGCATCCCTTGAAAAAGTATTCGCGATAAAAAACTGAATCGAAACAAAAATACAAAATATTCCAAAGTAGAAATTGTATAAATCTTTCCTCCTTTTATTTGCTAATAAAATGTGATAGAGTCCTACTACTATATAGATAGCGATGAAGAAAAAAGAAAGGTTTTCTTTTTTTGTGTAGGATAAGTATATGTTATCTGACTCACCAATTTCGATTGTATCCATGAATTGTAGTGGATAATTACCATTTGTCGTATAGAGAACAATTGCTAGAACATTTTTTTCGGAGTTGAGACCGGTAAAAGGAATGTCTTTTATAAATGGTCGCATTGCTCCTGAAGAGTAAGGTTCGGATGAGCCCAGTTGACCAATAAGAGTTTTATTAAAATAAAAATATGATACGTCCAAGACCCGTCCTGCATTAATGGCGAGAGGCTTCCCTTGCTTTAAAAAATAGTTCAAAGAATCAGGAAGCTCTTTTCTTAAAGTAATATAGCCTGTGTAAGAATTTAAATTTAGTTCCTTTGTTAGGTTTGCAGGGAGGGTAATTTTTTTCCAGTCTGATTCTTTTCCTGGATTAGAAAGCCATTCGATATCAAATCCAGTTCGATATTGCCATCCTTCTTTCAAGGAATAGGTTTTAATACTCTCAGAATTTTTACATTGTAGTAATATAAATATTACAGAGAAAATTTTTAAATAGAACATTTTCCAAATCTGATTTTATTTTTAATTCCTGCAAGGATAAAAACAATCTTCCGTTGCCGTCGGCTCTTTAAAATCATTGCAGAGTGCGATTGCTTTTGGGAAGTCTTTACTAACCTACCTTACGCAAGAGAATAAAACGACGGGTCTTTTAATGAAATCAAGAATATTAGATAAACCTAATAAATCAATAGCCTGCGGCATAGCTCGGCTGAAGGTGAGCGTCAAGCGCTGGGAACGCTGGCACTCACCTTGCGTAAGGTGAGTTACTAAAAGTAGATTTTAATTTACTGAAATAATATTATCCCAGAATTCTTGTTTTTTAAAAATAGTGGAATCGACTTGATGAAATGAAAGTTTGTAGCGGATAATAAGAGTATTCAGTTGAAAGAATATATCACTGAACCGTGTTTTTACTTTATCTACATTGCAATTATGTGAATAAGTAATGTACGTCCGCTGATTTACTCGAAAAAGCAAATCTCCTTTTTTTAGATGACGAAGAATTCCTGCTTTTATTTGGCTGTGAATTTCTTCTGTATACTGCTGGCTCATGTTTTTATAATAATTACGTAAATCTTGAATCTGAAAAAGCGATACTACTCCGATTTCTTCCTTTGAGGTAAAATGTTTATCAATATCCCCAGTTACTTTTTCTAAAAATTCTGAATAGATATCTATAACTTGATATTCTTTCTCGACTGGAAGGTTCATATAATAATTTTGCACTAAGTCGTTTAAAAATTTAAACTCGGTTTCGGTCG
>JANYCR010000426.1 GCA_025360185.1 Leptospiraceae bacterium
AATGCATCGCCAATTCCTCCAATCACATGATCCAATTGGGTAATTCTAGACGATCCAGCAGCAGGATTATTTTCAAATCAATACGAATTTTGCTGGCGAGCGTATGACCAACCAAGGGGTCAACCGTGCACAGGAAGAATTTGATATGATCCAGAATGCAAAACTTAAAACAGCAGAGGATAAACTTTTAAAAGAGAAAGGTATAGATCCAGCTACCCTTAACGAAGAAGATAGAAAAATAGCATTAAAAGAAATTGGTAAAAGAATTGAAAATAATCCTGCTGCTGGATCGTCTAGAATTACCCAATTGGATCATGTGATTGGAGGAATTGGCGATGCATTCACAGATCTGGGTCGGGCATTTGGACTTGGTGGAAACCAGGCATCGAGTGCTAGTGGGTTTATAGACGATAAAGGTAATTATCATCCGAGGACTTGTTTTACAAAAGGGACACTTGTTATAAAACTAAAAATACAATACTACGACCAAGCGCGTAATGGTAGTTTGTCGCCAGATAAACGTTATGAAGAGAAAGTAGCGATTGAGACTATCAAGGCTGGGGATTGGGTGTTGTCAAGAGATGAGAATTCGGAAATGCTTCTTTACAAAAAAGTAACTGAGCTTTTTAGAAATGAAGTGGAATATTTGTTTAAGATAAAACTTTCGAGCGGAGAAGAAATTAAAACTACTTGGAATCACCCATTTATGCGGATGAGTAAAGTAGAACGTTATACTCCTAACCTAGCTATTTCTCTTGTAGGGATGATAGAGAATGAACCAGACAAGAAAAATCTGGAATGGATTGAGGCAAGAGATTTACGAAGGGGAGATAATTTAATCAATCGAAATGGTAAAAGAGTAACCATCGCAAGTATTGAATCTATGCCTGTTCAAAAGACGATAGTCTACAACTTCGAAGTTGCGGATACTCATGTGTATCTGGTTGGGGATGGAATCTGGGTCCATAATTATATGGTTCCTAATCATGAAAATGTATCCGCTTTGGCAGTTGCAAAGTATAATAAGGAAGCAAAGGAACAAGGGTTACCCGAACTCAGTAAAGGAGAATTAAAAGCAATTAAAGATGGTGTTGGTTGGAATGATGCACCGAAAGGTATGATAGATTTAGGCCTTATGGATTACGGTCATAAAATTGGAAAATTTCTACATGAAACTATGGGATTTGGAGCAGACGAGTTTTGGATGAACAATAAAGAAAGCCTTACATTTCGAGTCCATTATGGTGATCTACAATATTATCATGCAATGGAGCCAGAAGAGGGTGTTAGACCGGAATTTACAAAATACAAAATTATAGAGCAAGCAGAAACATGGTATGATGAAGCGAATAAAATAAAGCCAGATCCTGACAAATTGAGTTGGTATGCTAAGGCAAAAGCCTATTTGTCGGCAATCAATCCTGGATCTATTGAACCATTTGCTAAAAGGTATGAAGGCGAAATTGCGAACGCTGCGAATCAAAAAATGAAAGAGGAAAAAGCATCTATTTACGGGCATATTTTGCATATGGTTCAGGATTCCTATTCAGACGGACACATTGAAAGGGATATAGATGATTTTTCTTATAACAATCCAAAAGATCAAGTTGGAGGCTATGTCAACCAATTTCAATCCTATTCTGTACAAGATCGCCACAGACCACATGATGGAAATCTCCCATTAGCAATTATAGAACAGTTTGCAAATTCGACTGTAGATTCTGTAAATGCTAATAACTTTGACGTAGTTGGTGGAACAAACCGATCAAAGCGTGCCGTGGAACGTTCTCAAGGTATTCTGCAAATACTTTATAACTCAAAGTTAAGTGATACGCAAAAACGTGAGAAGTATGTGGAATATATGTATTATAGAGTGTTACCCCTTAACCCAAATGCAAAAGAACGAAAACCTTCTGGAGCTTCATGTGAGACCGATTCATCATGCTCTGGCAATTTTTTTCAAAGGAGAGGGTATTTAGAAAATGATAAAAAGAAATAAATTAATTTTATTAATGCTTTTTCTGTGTTGTAAAACGACGAATACTATTGTTTATCCACATTGTGTTGTAGGAGACTGCAAGAATGGGATTGGAAAATTTTATAAATATAAACACATGATTTACGAAGGAGAATTTCAAAATGGGATATGGCATGGTAAAGGCAAATTAATGATTTATTCACGACCTGAAGTAAAGTGTATCTACGAAGGCGACTTCAAACTAGGAAAAAAGGAAGGCTTCGGAAAAGAGATTTGTGACCCAGACCCCAATCCAAAATTGAATTATCCTTACATTGAATATGAAGGCTATTGGAAGTCAGATAAATGGAATGGGTATGGAGAAGTTACATATCGAAAAACTGGAGAAAAATTTCTTGGATATGCGTACAATAATGTTCTGTGTTATTATGGAGATTGCTATAATGGTGAATCAAAAATGATAGACAGTCAAAGTAATGAATACCAAGGTAATATGTTCTCTGGTAGAATGCATGGATACGGTAAATTTATAGAAAGGATAAACGATTCAATCTATGAGGGTGAATGGAAAGGCGGGAAAGAGCATGGTAAAGGAAAGAAAGAATGGACACGCAGACCTACCGATAATTGGTATGAAGGAGAGTGGCGAGATGGATTTGAACATGGAAAAGGTATAATGACTTATCCGAATGGTGAATCGAGTAATCTTTTTACGAAAACTTATAATTATTATAGTTACGAAGGCGATTTTGCATTTGGAGGAAGACATGGTAAAGGTGTATTTAAAGACAAGGAAGGTAATATAATCGCATATGTAAAATTTTATCAAGATTCATTCAAAGAAGCTGTCGATTATATTCCGAATAAGAATTCTCAAAAATAGAAATGAAAATTAAATAAAATTAATTGGTGTTGTCATTCTGTCGCTCGCTAAAATTCAATCCGCAATGATTACTTGGAGGTGGAATGCCATTGGTAAACATGATGTAAACCTTCAAGGATAGGAATTGCATTTGGTGAATAGAGTTTAGAAGGTAACGGTTCATAGATTCTACCAAGCGGTGAATCTTTATTTCGAAAGAGATGCGTTCGACTATAATTGTAATAGTGAACATAATCCTTGAGAAGTTTATCTAGATGATCTTCACTAAGAGGAATGACGTGATCAAGTAGTTCTCTTCTAACAGTGCCATTAAAGCGTTCGACAACTTGTCGCTCGCCAAAATTCAATCGGAGGAGGAATGCCAACGGTATACATGGTGTAAACCTCCTAGCACCGGAACAGAATCTGGTAAGCGAAGCTTGCAAGGGAGAGATTCATAAACTCGACCAAGAGGCGAATCTTTGTTACGAAATAAATGAGACCGAGAATGATTGTAGTAATGAACATATTCTTTGAGAAGAGAATCAAGATGATCTTCATTCAATGGAATAACATGATCCAACAACTCTCTTCTAACAGTTCCATTAAATCTTTCCATAATCCCATTTTGCCACGGCGAATGAAAAGCCGTTCTCTTTGGGATAATCCCGAATTGCCGTAAGAAAGAACGAAAGTCTTTCGAGAAAAAAATCAAGGAATTACAAAAGAGGACTCATTTATCATGGCCAAGAAAGAAATTTTTAATAAATTAAAACCTGTTGAATTATTAGATAAATATGAAGATAATTCGAGGTCATTAAATTATAGGTATTCAGTAAAAGAAAGTGAAACATTGTATGAGCACAAACCAATGGTTAACAAAAATGGTAATGGGCTAATTGGTATAAAACCTGAAAGGTCTACTTTGAGGATATTCGGTAGTGTTCCAATTCTTAAAGAATTAAATGTTTTACCTATTATTCCTATTCCAACTTTTCTTCCTCATATTTTTGAGGATGCTAAAAGGAAAGATTCAGAATCGCGTCAGCCTCCAACATACTTAAATGATTAGTAACAATAAATTTATAATGCTGATATTTTTGAGTGGAGTAGTCTCCTTTTCGGTCGGAAAATTTTTTATCAGTAATGAGGATTGGTCTTTTATTATATCAATCCAAGTTACTTATCTTTTTGCAATAATTCTAGCTATTTTGATTAGTATAAAACTTGTCCAGAAGATAATAAATAAAAAAGAAGACAAAATTTATTTGAAAATTATAAAATATATTATTGCCTATGTATTTTTTTATTTAGCAGCTCTTCTCTTCTTAGGAATAATATGGATGTTAGCTTAGCTGTGTCATTCTGTCTGTCGTTCGCCAAAATGCAATCCGCAATGTTATTTGGTGGTGGTATGCCAACGGTATACATGGTGTAACCCTCCGAGGATAGGAATTGAATCCGGTGAGTAAAGTTTGCAAGGGAGAGATTCGTAGACTCGACCGAGAGGTGAATCTTTATTACGAAAAAGATGAGTTCTTGAATTGTTGTAATAGTGAATGTAATCTTTCAGGAGTTTCCTTGTGACTAACAAAGTGTAACTTCTCCGAGCGAAAAGGATCGATGCGGGGTCAATAAATTGTATACGAGGAAAAGATTTCTTCTATGCGGTTAATCACAATTTATTGACCGTAGCTGAGAGCCTGGTCGGTGTGAAGTGGTAGGTGTCGCATACATGCGATACTCTGAAAGAATAACACTGATTCGCCCAGAGTATTATGAAAAGGAGTAGCCCTGGGGGGTAATAACGGTAATGTGTCAGTTAATGCATCACAGCGAGGTGGAGCACAGGTAAGTGTAGGAACGAAGTATGGGTCTGTAAATTATGATACTTCGAATGGAACTTACGGGGCTAACATAACAGAAAATGCATTCCTCGGAGAAAAGACAAAGAGTGCTGCATTTGGTGGAGTGTTATCAAGTTTAGGCGCAAACGTGGGCTGGAATTCTAAGACCAAGTATTCAGCAGGAATTACTTACAGTGTAAATACGACAGGTCGAGATGGGAATAACCATAACATTGGAAGTGTTGGATTAAATTTCAATCGAGAAGGGTCTACTTTTACCGGAGATGTGAATAATACGAATTTGTTTACATCATCTAGTGATGGAAGTTTTCGAATCAATACAAACTTTGCGGGTGAACGTATGCCGAACCAAGGAGTCAACCGCGCACAGGAAGAATTTGATATGATCCAGAATGCGAAACTTAAAACGGCAGAGGATAATACAATAAAGAAATGGGCTAGTGAGAATGAAGATGTAGCGGCATTGCTAGACGGAAGAGATATATCGAAATTATCCTCCGATGAGAAAGGACCTCTTCTAAAACTAATTGGTGGTAAAATAGAAGACAATCCTGCCGCTGGATCTTCTAGGCGAACACAGGATGAACATGTGTTAGGTGGAATCAAGGACGGGCTAACAGATTTAGCACAGGCGTTTGGGCTTGGTGGAAACCAGGCATCCAGTGCCAGTGGGTTTATAGACGAGAATGGTAATTATCATCCGAGAACTTGTTTTACTAAGGGGACGAAGATTCATAAGTTAAAGGATTCTGTCGTAGCAAGTGCGGCTAATCTTGATTTACTGGAAGTGAATGCTGGGTTAGAAGAGCTTGTTAATATCGAGAATGTAAAGACTGGAAACTATGTCAGGTCTTGGAATGAGAAGACT
>JANYCR010000455.1 GCA_025360185.1 Leptospiraceae bacterium
GGTGCAAGATTTACTTTGAAGTCGCGGTCAAATCCGAATTTGCCGATCTCGCTTGTGAATTTTACTTTTTCTGCTAGTTTTACTTCTGTAATTTTATAGGAATTTTTAAATTGGCGGATACTCTCGTCTATCTTCTTGGCAAAATCTTTTTCGATTTGTTTTTCATTCGAGTGTAGGTTTGGGCTTTTTGCCATGTCATTTAAAATTCTTTTTTGACGGTCAAGAGCAATTGTCAAATTACGAATTGGATTGTACACAGACGGCGCAGGGATAATACCTACAAGTAACGCCGACTCAGCAGGTGTTAGCTTAGTAGCAGTCTTGTTGAAATAATAACGGCTAGCCTCTTCGAGTCCAGTGTTTCCTTCCCCGAGAAATATTTGATTCATATACATCGCAAGAATTGTTTCTTTGTCGTATTGATTTTCGATATAGTAAGTGCAAAAAGCTTCCGTGATTTTGTTATAAATATTTCTTTCACCCAAGTTGAGGGTAAGTTTGGATAGCTGCTGGGTAATTGTACTTCCTCCCTGTAAAAGTCTAAACTTAGTGAGGTTAACAACGATTGCCCGACCAATGGCTGCATAATTAATCCCACCGTGTTTATAAAAATCTCTGTCTTCAGAGGACAAAAGAGCCCAGACTAGGTTTCCATGATCTTTTAGATTATCAGTTCGGATTGGCTTGAAGTTACGACGGTTAAACTCACCTATGAGTTTAGAATTTTTATCATAGATACGAATCGGCTTAGTCTTCACAGAATCGTAATAGTTAGAAACTTCGGATCTATACTTATCGAGATTAGCTTTTACATTTGGTTTTTCTTTAATCCAAACGACATAAGCACTGAGACCGAGAATAAATACAGAAATACCAACCACAAAACCCACTGTGCGGAAGACTTTCCACTTGATTGAGTTTAAAAATGATAGAAGGTTCAAAAAAGAATAATATAGAATTCGTAAGACAGCCATTATAACCTAAAAATACTGTCACTCGAAATCTTGAAATTCATTTTTCAAAAATTATTCTTGCTAATTTCATTCCTAGAATTTAACTTAATCAGAAAGCGGAGAAATATGGAATATAAATTAATAGAAGGAATTCAGTTGATCAAAATGGAAGGCTCTGTTCTTCAATCAGATAGCGGGCGACTCGACCGATATTTCAGCCAGATTTTTTCTTCTGAAAGCAAGAAAGTCGTCATTGACTTGACCGATGCAAATCATATCTCCTCGTCAGTTCTTGGTCAGATTGTATTCCTAAAAAATAAATTGAAAGCTCTCTCCGGCGACATCCGCCTTGTCATCACTGACGACGATTTACTCGAACTCTTCGATCTCACTATGCTCAATAAAGTTTTCGAAATTTACCCTAACCCCGACGCAGCTTTTAGATCTTATCAAGTCTAGTTTATATTTCAATGGCAAAACTAATCCCATCTAAAAATCTTAAATTAAAAAAAAGAAAACTTGGGAATGCAAAAGGTCTTTTCAAAACAGATAAATCTATTTACATTCTATCTATTACTCATACTTGAAAAAATAAATGAATATTAGAAAAGTTCGACACGAAGATTTAGAAAGTATTTTCAAACTTACAAAGTTATTTGCAACTTCTTTTAAAATAGAGAAAGAAGTTTTTGAAATAAGTTTTTTAAATTTATTGAATGATTTATCTACCCAAATTTTATTAGCAGAAGTAAATGGGATAGTGATTGGTTATTGTTTGGGTTATGATCATTATGCGCTTTATGCAAATGGTCGAGTTGCCTGGGTTGAGGAAATATTTGTAATAGACGAATATAGACGAAAAGGTGTTGCTAGTAGCCTGATGAATGAAATGGAAAAATGGTTTCGCTCTCGGAACGCAAAATTAATAACAATGGCGACTAGAAGAGCAAGGGACTTTTATCTTTCGATAGGATATGAGGAATCAGCAATTTACTTTCGAAAACTTCTTTAAATTTCATAGTCGATCTAGATTCATCGCAGATTCAAATTTTCTCGACACTTAGCATACTTAAAAAAAACTAGAACTATGACTTCCAAGAAACTAGCACTAGCATCTAATAACCAAAATAAAATTTTTGAATTAAAAAAAATCTTAACTACCGGCTTTTCCTTATTAACCCCGAAGGAATTGGGACTTGTATTTGAAGTAGAAGAAACAGAATCAACGTTCGAAGGAAATGCTCGTCTCAAATCAGAACATCTTTACAAAATATCGGGATTACCTTCTGTTGCAGACGATTCTGGAATTTGCGTAAGTGCATTAAACGGAGATCCCGGAGTCTACTCTGCTTATTACGGCAAACCAGGATTTACCGATAGAGATAGAACAGAATTTTTACTAGAAGAAATAAAAGGTAATCCCGATAGAGCCGCTTATTATTTTTGTTGCATTGCTTATACAGATGGAAATGGAACCAAGTTCTTCACTGGAAAATGCGAAGGCATACTTGCAGAAGATTATGACGAAAGTGGCTTTGGATTTGGATACGATCCTATTTTTATTTATCCACCACTAAAAAAAAGATTTTCACAAATATCTCCCGAAGAAAAAAACAAAGTTTCCCACCGAGGAATCGCACTTAGAGAATTTGCGAAGTTTCTATTGGGGTAACTACTTATTATACTCTAACATCACGGTTGTAAAAACTGCAAGTCCTTCCGATCGACCAAGTGCGCCCATTTTTTCAGTCGTTGTAGCTTTGACGGAAACTTGGTCTTCTGGAATTTCTAAAAGTTTTGCGAGAGAAGTGATGATTTGTAAACGATGAGGAGCGATCTTTGGTTTTTCGCCAATGATTGTATTGTCAACGTTTAATAAAGAGTAGCCTCTCTCCTTCATTAAATCCAAAGACTTTCTGAGAATAATCCAGGAATCCATGTTCTTCAAAGATTTATCTGTATCAGGAAAATATTGTCCGATGTCGCCGAGTCCAAGTGCTCCTAGTATTGCATCGGATAACGCGTGTAAGACTATGTCAGCATCTGAATGACCGACGAGTGACCATTCACTTTCAATAGTGTATCCACCGAGTATCAAGGGACGTGTGGCGTCTATCGCAAGTTTATGAAAATCAATTCCGTTTCCAACTCTATATTTCGGGGACATCTAAAAGCTCGATTTCTGTATTATTCTTTTTGAAATAGTTCAATTCCCAATCGGATTCAAACAGAACAGCCATACGACCATCTCGGTCAAAGATTTGATTTGCAGAAGTAGGAATCTTAGGCATATCTTCTTTCTTTACCCAACGACAGGCGCCATAAGGAAGTGGCGTAATACTACTCTTTGCGTTGTATTCGTCCTGTAGTCTTCTCTGGAATACTTCGAACTGTAAATTTCCAAGAGCGCCTATTATTGGATAGCCACTACCAATTGTTCGAGAGGTAAATAGATGTAAAATTCCTTCTTCGGATAATTGTTCTATGCCTTTCTTAAAACTTTTAAGCGACATGCTATCAGGACAGGAAACAGTAGCAAACATTTCAGGAGCAAATACAGGAAGCGGTTTTAATTTAGGAATCGGTCCCGATGCGAGCACGTCGCCTATCTTGTATGTCCCAGGATTTACTAGCCCGATGATGTCTCCAGGATAAGCTTCATCAATTGTATTTCTGTCTTGCCCGAAGAAGGCAAAGGAAGAAGAAAGTTTTATAGACTTATCTAATCTCTCGTGGTTAACAGTTGTTCCCCGCTCGAATTTTCCTGAACAGATTCGGACAAATGCAATTCTATCTCTATGCACCTTATTCATATTAGCCTGCACTTTAAAAACGAAGCAACTAAAAGGAGAATTGATTGGATCTAACTCTCCACCTTCTCTAAGTGCAGTATGAATTGGAGGTGAAGCCAATTTTAAAAACTGATCTAGAAAAAGTTGAATTCCGAAGTTATTAACTGCCGAACCGAAAAATACAGGCGTAATGACTCCATTCAGAAAATCTTTTTCATTAAAAGGAGAAATTCCATTATCAATTAAATCAATTTCTTCGCGAAATTTTTTCAATATATCAGAATCAATTTGATCTTCGAGGCTACTATCATTTATCCCGCTCAATTGGACAGGAGCTTGGTAGGCACCACCTGGAGTTTTCTGAAATAGGTTTACCTGTTTTTCTTCGCGATTGTATACACCTTTAAAATCAGGACCTGTTCCAATAGGCCAGACAATCGGAACGGCAGAAATTCCTAGCACTTCTTCTAACTCATCGAGTAACGCAAATAAATCCTTAGTCGGTCTGTCCATTTTATTGATAAAGGTAATAATCGGAATTCCGCGATCGCGGCAAACTTTGAATAGCTTACGTGTTTGAGTCTCTACACCCTTACCGGCATCTAGCACCATAACGGCAGTATCCGCTGCAATTAAAGTGCGATAGGTGTCTTCTGAAAAGTCTTCGTGACCCGGCGTATCAAGCAAATTTAAAACAAAGTCTTTATATTCGAATTGCAATGCTGCGGAGGTAATCGAGATTCCCCGCTCTTTCTCCATCGCCATCCAATCGGATGTGGCGGATTTTTTATCTTTACGGGCTTTCACAGCTCCTGCGAGTTGGATTGCTCCTCCATAGAGAAGTAGTTTTTCAGTGAGTGTTGTCTTTCCCGCATCCGGGTGTGCTATAATCGCAAATGTCCGTCTTCGCGCGGTTTCTTCTTTTAAGCTGAGTGCCATACTGCCATACTTGCAGAAAGGCTGATTTTTCCAATTCTTTCCTTATCTAATTAATGTCTATCCGCACACGTAATTTTTTCTTTTTAAAATGAATGAATTTATCAGGACGAAACCGACTCAGTTCAAATTCGTAAACACGGTTGTGGACGATAAGATTTGGTTCAAACGCAATTTGTAAACTACGGGTGCTCTTATAAGTTCCAATTCCATTACAACATTCGCAATAGATATTCGAGCCAAGGCATTCAGGGCAGAGGATACGCACTGTTAAAGGTATTTTTACAAGAATTCGTTTAGTCGCTTCCTCTTTTTTTATAATCAAATCCAAGTCATGATTAAGCCCTGTAAATTTTGCACGATCTTTTCTACGAAATCCTGTTCGCATGAGTCCGCGCCTCGCTAGAAATGTCATGGATGTAGTGTAGATTAGCCGCTCTTGTGGGAGTAAAAATTCTTTCTTCGTCTTATCTACATTAGCCTTTAAAGATAAATGCTTTAAATATGCCCTGTCGTAAGCTTCTCGAAATTCACCGCTTAATACCTGGTATGCTGCAAGTAGGTGTTGGAATTTTCCTACCTGTCCTGTTGTTTTATTATCAGGGTGATAAATTTTTGCAAGCTCACGGTAGTATTTCTTAATTACATCCGGGCTACTTCCAAAAGGAAGATTTAGTACCGAGTAGTAATCTGGAAATTTAGTGAACGGCATAGTTTTAATATCGAATTCACGTTATGTAATGCCCTAAGTAGCAGTATTTTCAGAAAGACTATACAAAGCCTTGAGATTTAGAAGTTCAATTTTATTTTTTTCTATCTTAATCCAATTTCTATCTTTAAAATCAGCCAGTGCTCTGATCAAAGTTTCGGTAGTAGTACCAATACAAGTCGCCATGACTTCGCGCGTAACGTTGATATTTAATTCTGGATCACTGTTACCCGCAGCACCGTGAAAGGTAATCAAAAGCTCGGCGAGTCTACTATGGATTTGCTTCGTGCCCATCGAGTGAACATGGTTTTCCATTTCTTTCCATTCTTCTGCAAGATATTTCATTACTTCAATTTGAAATGTTTCATCTGACTTGATTAATTTTGTAATCGTCTCTTTTGGAATATAACAAACTTCTACATCTTCCAAACAAACAGAAGAGTGATTTGATTCTTCACCGGAGATAATATCGCGAAACCCCAACCACTTGCCTCTACTCGCAATTTGAAATGTTTGTTCTTTGCCTGATCTGGAAGTTTTGTAGGTTCTAACAAGACCGCTTTTAATGCAGTAAAAGCCTGTTATCTTCTCATGCTCTTTAAATATAATATCTTTCTTTTTATATTGAAAAAAAGTTTTATCTACAGAAATTTCTTCTAATGTTCCAGAACCAACGCATTTAAATACTCCGTACTCTCTACTTAAACAGCTTGCGCATTTTGCTTTATCTTCCATTTCGATCTCAGTCCTTGTGAATAAGCCCGTAAATACAATACAAGCCGCCACATATCAAATAAACTCCTCTTATCATCTTACAGTTCGTATTCTCAAGAGCCTATTTTAACCATATGACAAATATCATACCAGTTTGAAAGCAAAACTTATAAATTCATTTTGATTCTTTTTGTATAAAGAATTTATACGGTAGGGAGGA
>JANYCR010000243.1 GCA_025360185.1 Leptospiraceae bacterium
TTACCAATTTTGTAAAACAAAAATAAAAAATTTTTTAAAAAACATTTCATTAATTACTTTGAAGTAAGTAATGAAATAAAAGCCTTGCCCTGTTTGAGAGTTTTTTGTAAATGAAATTGAGGAGCTTTATGACAGTTTATAAATTGAAAGACATGGTACATGAGTGCCCATTTGAATTAACCCTCTCTATCCTAAATGGAAAGTGGAAGCCGATTATTCTATTTAAGTTAATGAAAGATAAATCTCTGCGATATGGAGATTTAAAAAAATCTCTTCCTAAAACATCTGATAAAATGCTTTCGAAAGAATTAAAAGACTTGGAGCAGTATGGAATTATTTCTCGTAAGGCATATGCAGAAACTCCTCCGCGAGTAGAATACTCCCTTACAAAAAAAGGTGAGAAGTTAAAACCAATTTTTGGACTCATGCGAAAATGGGGATCTAGTTTTAAAATAGTTACAACAGGTGATACGCTGAGAATCCAAAAATAAGTATATTAACTCACCTTACATTATCATTGCTTCAAAAAAGCAATGATTGAGTTGGGTGAGCGACCAGCGTGCCCAGCGCTGAAGATGGGGTACACCTAACGGTGGGTTCGCTACCGCGGGCTATTGATTCTATTAATTCATTAGATTTATCTAATATTATTAACTTAAGAAAATATTCCATAGTTTTTACTCTTTTGCGTAAGGTGAGTATATTAAATTAGTAGTGTTGTTGGAAAGTTAAATTAAATGAACAAAGGCTTAAGCTACCCAGATACTCGAAATGACTCCTAAACTGAGTATTTGGCTTTTATGAAATAGCCAAATACGTAATGGAACGGGATATAATACTTAGCCTCGGTCGTCTATCGGTTCTCCGTCGAGTGTGCTACCTGCACGCAAGTGTTTACGAATTGTAGTTTTGTACCTAGTCTCAAGAAGATTAGATGGAATTGGTGGTTGAATTTTTGCCTTACGAATTCTTTCTGAATTTGCCCTTAGCCGCTCTTCTGGAATTGGATGTGTGGATAGTAAACTTTCAACTGCCTTACTCATTTTAGTGCTTTTTTCTTCTTTAGAAATTTTTTCAAAGAAATAAGACATAGCACCTTGGTAATAGGGGCTCGATTGCAAATACATAAATCCCCATTCATCCGCTTCCAATTCATCGCCACGGCTGTTAGATAGAAGGGCGAGTGTTCCGGCAATTTGCAAACCCATTTCTTGAAATACTGACGATCCATTTCCAAGGACAGCGGATATAATGAGTTGTAATCCCATAGCGGAAAGCATCCTTTGGCGAACATGTCGTTTTTCTGCATGAGCTATTTCATGAGAAAGAACAGCGGCAAGACTAGCTTCATTTTCAAGAAATTTTAAAAGTCCGGTATAAACATAAATATATCCACCCGGTGTACAGAAGGCGTTGATTGCTTTATCGTCATCAAGTAAGGTTACTTTGTAGGAGTATGTTTTTTTTCGTTTCACAAGCGGAGAACGGATGAGTTGTTTTACTATGGACTCGACATAGCGTTGCAGTTCAGGATTTTCAAGAATGCGAAATTCATTTGGTTTAGAACGAATTTCCTTATCGAACGTCGCACCCATTTCGATATCATCTTTATCTGAAAATGCAGCATCTGCAATTTTTTCGCAGGAATAAAATGCGAAAAGACATAAGAGCAACAGGATGATTAGTTTTAGTTTTCTTTGGCTTAGCACTAGTATATTCTTTTTAATTTTTCTACTCGGTCAAGGAGTATTTCGTATTTTCAAATTGAAAACAATTTAATCCTTGAAGAAATAAGAAATGAAAACTTTTATCTACTTAGGCAATACTTTTGGTGAGCCATTGCCGATAAATTTAAATACGAGGACATTTTTATGTTATTAAGAATCTATCTAGTAATTTCTGTTTTTTCGACAGGATTGCTCTTTGCTCAAGCTAAAATCTCTAATCCTGACAGAGAAACCATTGGTAGCGTTCAACAAAAAAGCGACCCAAAAGCCAATACAGAAAATAGCCTTAGTGCTAAAGCAGTTTTACAAAACCTTATCACTATGGAAAAAAATATTGCTTTGAAAGTTGTCGATTTGGAAAGATTGCAATCAGAAGCTGCCGAATTTAATCCCGATATGAAAAAAGAAATTCGCATCGTATATGAGAAACCTACTCATCCAATTCCAGGTCCCCAAAAATATCTTGTTTACCGTTATGTGGAATATGAATTTGAAGGTGCAAATAAAATCAAAGA
>JANYCR010000546.1 GCA_025360185.1 Leptospiraceae bacterium
TTTGTCTTGCTAAAGTTAATTCCAGTGAGCTTAGTGTTGCAAAAGAAATCTACTCATCTATCAAAGATAAAATCAGCCCTGCACTTACGACCCTACTTAGCTTTATAGTGCAAGAGATTATTGATTTAAACGACAAATCATAATTAGCCCGTAAAAGAATACCACCGATGGACACCGATCCCATTTTGTGGGTTTAGATTTAAAATACAGTAAACAAGGCTCATCTATAGAAGAAAACCCGAGAAAGATTAGAGTCAATAAAAAAAGTATTGCTGATTCAAGAGAAAGTTTAGAATGAGGCTTATGCTATTAACCCGCCTTTGTAAGAAGTTCAATGATAAGTCACTCAAGTATGCGATTGCAGGTGGGTTTGCAGTTGCACTTCATGGAGCAGTTCGAGGAACCGTAGACGTAGATATTCTATTAGATTTAGAAGAAAAAAATTTAATTGCATGGTCATTTTATAATCCAAACAATCCGAGCGAGATCATCGATATTCTTATTCATAAGGATTTGGCGGATATGAATTCAACAAAAATGAAACATGCTGAAATTGAAATTAGCGTAATAGCCAAACAAGATTTAATTGATATGAAAAGAGAAAGTGGTAGACCGCAGGACATAGAAGATATAAAAGCACTGGAGAGTTTAAATTGAGACCTGTTCAGTATTTCTCCAAAGAATACTTAGATCAATGTAAGAATTTTACGACAGAACAAATTGTTCAATTTGTAGAAGATTTTCGAATTTTATTTGGAGAAGAGGCTAATCAAAAAAAGCTTCTAGGGCAACAGAAAAAATTTTTAGAATTAAAAAAATTTTTAATTTAAGAGTTCATCTCCTATACAGTCAATATAAAAACATTCTATTGAATCATAAACCTCATTTCATGGAAACAAATTAACCTTTTTTTGTTTCCATGAAAAGGTCAAAATTTATTCTACCTTTATGAACTTTAAATCTGGTTTTTTTTATCTAATCTTTATTTTACTCCTTTCTAACTTGCAGGCAGTTACGATAGAAACAAAAACAGGAAAGGTATTTGAATCGGTTACTCTCGGAGAGGAAACTGAAACTAGCTTAGAGTTCTCTGACTCTCATGGAATAATCACTCGTATCCGTAAAGACAGTATTAAAAAAATTAGCGAAGACAAACCTTTAGGAACTCCGGAAGAGTCAGCCGATGAAAGTATTCCAATGCCCATGCCTACTCAGCCTAAAAAATCAGAACTCCCGGAGCATTCGATACTTCTAAACCAATCTATTTCAAATGACGGAGCATTCCAAGGAGCAAGTCTTTTTGGAGAAAGACAATCCAGGAGAAATAGCGAAAGTTATAAAAGTTTTTCGCAAGCCTGGTTTTTGACTTCTAGTGTAGACTTACTCGGTTTACCAAAACAATTTCAAGTAAGTATTACTGCACTCAATCCACTTGTAGATAGAACCAATACTGACTCAGACCTTTTTTTCCAATCTACTTCGGGCGGGGCTAATCAAAATAAACTGGTGACAAACTCTATTAATTCAGGCACGCTACAGTATGACTCTAATCAAGTAAAACCTAGAAAAGAAAAGAATGCACTCACGGATTATTTATTCACAAGACTTAATTATGAGCACACGACTAAGCTTGGCTCCTTTGGATTTGGATTTCTTTTTATCAATGTAAATGATCCTACTTATGCGATGAGAGGGTACCAAACATTATCCTGGAGACCTCCATTTCTGACTTATCTAAATCCTGTTTTTTCTATTAATAATAAAATGCTTTCTGAGTATGGAGGAATTTTCCAGGGAGATCATAACTATAGACTTTCTCTCGGTCACGAATTCTTTACAGAAAAGCTAATTCGAATTACCCCAAGCTTAGTCGTTGGTTATCAAGATGTAAACAATAATCAAAATATGAAAAAGGGATTTAGCGATATAAGTCCCAGGCTTCAATTTAATTTAAGTAATTATTTCATCGCATTCAATTATATGTACAGGGCAACGCCTGCCTTAGCGGATACTAAAAATTATACCCCGGACATTGGAGTTTACGCGGATTCTAATCAAAACGATGGAAAAACAATTGATCCATCTAAAGCATACGGCTACAAGAATACGCTTATCACGGACAGCATTAGCTCAAATTCTCCAAATGAATTAGTCAGGCATTACTTAACTGATAGATACCAACAACAACATATCGTTCGCGGAATTTTCTTTTTTAATATTGGATATACAGTTAGGATTTAAGTATTCTCTTTATCTTTGCTATCTACAATCACAGCAACGGCAGCGTCCCCTGTAACGTTTACGACAGTGCGGAACATATCGAGTATCCGCTCTACTGCAAAGATGAGAGCAATTCCCTCGGTAGCAATTCCTATTGCGTTTAATACAATCACAAGCATTACGATACCTGCACCCGGAACACCAGCCGTTCCAATAGAGGCAAGAGTTGCGGTTAAGATGATATTTAACTGTTGTTGCATAGTTAAATCATAACCAAATACCTGTGCGATAAAGACAGCCGAAACAGATTGATAAAGTCCAGTTCCATCCATATTGATGGTTGCACCAATTGGTAATACGAAGCTTGCTACTTCTTTTGAAATGCCTAAACTTTTTTCACAGTGCTCCATTGTAACAGGAAGTGTCGCCGCACTAGAGCTAGTAGAGAATGCAACCATTTGAATCGGAATCACCGCTTTTAAATAGTGCCCCGGCTTTACTTTTGTAAAAATAAAAATCAAGGTAGGGTAAATGAAAAATAGCATTAGCATTAACCCTACTATTACAGTTAAGGAATACGAACCAAGTGCAATAAATAAATCCAGCGCATCAGACAAATTATTTCCACCAAACTCAACAAGTAATGAAGAAATGAGCGCAAACACACCAATAGGCGCATAGAGCATGATAATGTCGATTACCTTTAGAATAATTTCATTCAGTGAGTCCACAAAATTCTTAAAGGCTAACACGTCTTTGTCGGGAAGCATAATCATAGCAATTCCAAAGATAATGGCAATGAATATGATTTGGAGCATTTTAGAATTATCCCCAGCAGCTTTAAACATATTATCAGGAATAAAATCTAGTAGAAATTGCAGTGGTGGACGATCATTTACTTTCTTTGCATCCTCTGTTTTTGCTTCCGCTTCTTTTGCAAATTTTGCTCGGAGTTCTTGCTTTTTAACTTCAGAAAAAGAATTCCCAGGGTTTACAATGTTTACTAAAAGTAATCCAAAACTAATAGCAATGACTGTTGTGGACATATAGAGGATAATCGTCCGTATACTTAAACGAGAAAGTCTAGACATATCACTGAGACTAGAAATTCCTTTCACAAGAGAAACGAATACCAGCGGAACAGCAATTGCTTTTAGTAAACTAATAAAAATTGCGCCGTAGGGCTTAACAAACATTGCTGTAAATTCTACTAGTCTATAATGAATCGCAAGTGAACCAAAAATAACGCCAAGGAGCATACTGAGTAAAATCTCCGTTTGAAGATTTAATTTAATCCTTACGAAAGATTTTAGAATGAAAAATGTTAGAGGAACAGCAATAGCCATTAACGTATTTAGAAAAAAAGATCCGAATAGAATCGCGCCCAGAGTATTTCCAATTAGAATGCCGATTAAAATTTTAGTTTGAAGAGTTAGTTTCATGTATAATAAAGTTTAT
>JANYCR010000610.1 GCA_025360185.1 Leptospiraceae bacterium
CTACTCCATGATGTAAGATGATTTTATATTTTGATTTTGGATTTTCATATCTATCTAGATGAATTTGGCTTCCATTCCAATCCCAAAATTCTTCTTTTGGCAAATCTTCTTCTTTTAACTGAGATTCCTTTGGCATTAGAGTAAGAATTTCTCTCCAGGTGGTCTGGGTTTTATATGTGTTAGCTTCTTTCATAAAAATTATTTATTTATAACCCCTATTTTTGTCCAAATAAAACAAACTCATCTCTTCTTCTTTAATTTATACGCGTCGCTTCGACTTCCTTTTTGCATAATGCTTTTTTCTTCATAGCCCATGCTTTCTACGTTTTCTAATTTTTTTTCGTAATCGGTTATGACTTTGTATTGTCTTTCTAGTTCGGCATTTCGCTTAACGGATTCAAGACGAGTTTTACTAGTCTTGAGTTTTCGTTTTGCTTCTTTGTAGTCTTGTTTGTCTACATCGTCTGTAGCATTTTCGATGACTTCATTTGTTTCAAACAGAAGTATATTTTGTTCTACCTCTGCATCTTTTGCTTTTTTAAATTGATCCTCATTTGAAGTAGACTCAATTGTAATGGAAGAATTTTGTTTTTGATTTTTTAAACTTTCTGTATCATCAAATTCGAGAAGAGTGTCAATCTTTAAGGGGGACGAAATATCGTTAATGCCAAACTTAATTAAAATAGCCTTTGTTTCATTGGCAAATACATCTTTAAAATCAACAGAAATTTCTCCTTTGTTCGATTGGTGCGGATAACCATAAACATTCGCAAGTCGTAAATTACCTGCAGGAAAATTAATTTTTAGTTTAGCGTTCTGAGCGACTACTGATAATAAGCCCTTGAGTTCAGTTCCAAAAATTTGCGGAAGTTTATCAGGCGAGTCGATAAAATAGTACCCGCCACTTCCATGCTCGGATAAGCCAGTCATTAATTTTTCATCAAAGTCTGCCCCGACTCCAAACGTAGAAATACTAATTCCTTCTTCCCTACTTTTCTTCCGTGCAATCTCTTGTAATTTATTCGGATCGGAAATTCCTACATTGGCAAGCCCATCTGAAAGTAAAAGAACACGATTCACATTGTCCTTTACAAAGTTAGTGGATACTAAAGAGTAACCCTTCTGCATACCACCGCTCAAATTTGTGCTGCCTGCATCCGTGATAGCTGCAATCTTAGATTTAATCAGCGATTTATTCGTTACTTTAGTAGGAGGTTGAATTACATCTACACTTGTCTCGTAGGTAACAATGGATATCCGGTCATCCGCATTTAACTGATCTGTCAAAAAACTCGCAGCTTGTTTAACGTATTTTAATTTATCACCCTGCATAGATCCACTTCTATCGAGCACAACGCTTAGATTTAAAGGTCTACGTTTTGTGTCTTTAGGAGCATTCCCACCCTGCACTACGATATAAATATAAAGATCTTTCTTATTGCCAAATACAAAAAGATTATCAGGCTTAGATGAAAGACTAGTTGCAGAAAGTTCTATGCAAATGGAAGATATCAATAGCAAAAGAAGAATAGTTAATTGTCTCATAATTTTCATCCTACTAAATTATTTTAATTTCGCAGACGCCAAATACATCTTGTCCATTAATGTCTAGCTTTACTTGCACAAAATGCTTAATAGCCGCTGAGCTGATTAAATTATCTTTAGGAATAATTACTTGGAAAGGAAGAGAAATAACTTCCTTCGGTTCTAGAATATAATCATTGAAAGTCATCGTCCCGACTTTATTTGTAGATTCTTTGGTTGTTTCTTTTTCTTTAATCTCTTCAGTCATGAGCATATAAAAAACCACTGAATCAATGGTTACCGGGTATTCACCTCCAGTGAAAGTAGCAATTCCTTTTACGCTTTCTTGAACTGCCGCTTGATTTTTTAGAAGCTTAACCTCTACCTTTGGCGAGCCTTTTCCCACCATGCCTTTTAATGAATCTAATATTCCCATTGTTATATTCCTTTATTTTTTATTTGTATTTGATTCTGTTATACCGCATTTACAAATAAATATTCCTTTCCCAAAAACTATATTGTTTTTTCTTATTTCTATGCAACATTATAAAATAGCTATAGTAATTTTAGTTCTGTCATGTTCCATTAAGAAAGATTCTTTTAAAACCCCAAAGTTAGAAACTTTGAATCATTTCTTTTATGCAAATCCGGAGTTTATTTCAGATGGGTTTGATTTTCCGATCGGGAAGCCAAACGCATCCGGGTATGTTAATGTGCAGGTGTTTCAAAGTAGCAGAGGGCATTTAGGAGAAGATTGGAATAATGCTGCGCGGGAAGATATGGGTGACCCGGTATTTGCCGCTTCTAATGGTGTAGTTAGCTTCGCTGATTATGCAGGCTCTGGCTGGGGAAATGTTTTAATTATTACTCATAAACTTCCGAACGGTAAATTCATAGAAACTCTGTACGGTCATTTAGAAAAAATGCGGGCTTACCCGGGAATGAAAATCAAACGAGGAGATAACATAGGAACAATTGGTGACGCAGACGGTGCCTATTGGCCGCATTTACATTTTGAACTTAGAAATGATATTCATCTTTCGGTGGGTCCCGGGTATTCGCGCAATACAAACGGATATTTGAATCCGACGCGGTTTATCAAGGAAAATCGTAAACTTAGAAATTAAATATTATTCTGTTGCGCTTGCCTGTTTTAAAAGTTGCACAATTTTTGTTTGGTTTTTTATACTTGCTTCTTTCAAAGCGGAATATCCTGATTTGTCTCTTGCGTTTACGTCTGCCCCAAATAGAATTAATTTTTTTATAACGTCTTCATGTCCCTGACTTGCAGCAAGAATAAGCGGGGTGTTGCCTGTTAAATCGCGAGAATTTATTTCGGCACCTTTTTCAATTAAATCTTTTACTATGTCCGAATAACCTTTGTAAGCCGCAGCATGAAGGGCTGTATAACCATAGTTATTTTTCTTATTTATTAAAGCTTGATTTTCTAAAAGAGTCAATACTATTCCCGACTGACCATGTCTAGCGGCTAATATAAGTGGAGTGTCACCATAAATATTTCCCAGATTTACTTTTGCTTTTTTTTCCAGAAAATATTCTACTAAATTTTGATCTCCCATCTTGGAGGCAATCATGAGAGCGGTGTTGCTTTTTTTTCCCCGTATATCAATGTCTTTGGTTTTATCTCCAAATCTTTTTACAGTTTCAAATCTTCCAGAATAAATGGATTTTATAAGCACGGGATTCCATTCTTCGTCTCTAATATTCAAATCTGCTCCCTTATCTAGCAAAATATCTATAATTTCTAAACGGTTGTAAAGCTGGGCTTGCATGAGAGGCGTTTCACCAATTATATTTTTGGCATTTACATCTGCGCTATTTGCTATAGCTATTCTTACCCCCTCCGTGTCTCCGTTTACTATACTAAAAAAAAGCTTATCTTCCTGTTTTTCGGCAAATAGACAATAGGCGCTTAAAAATAAAATTAGCAAAACTATCTTTCTCATTCTAAAAGAATCCAACACTTTCTGAAGCGAATATTTTCATTCATCCAGAGAAACAAAATCACTTATTGAAACTGATTCAATGAATGCAATACTCAACGCATACATAAAGTTACTTTTATAATCGGCGGATCTTAATCTAGATATAGAATTGGCAGACCTAATAATTCCTTTTTTCTCGAAAAAATTTCGGTTATAAGTAAAGCGAATGGTGACTTCCTGTCCAACCTTCCCATTGAAAGTACTCAGAAGTAACGCGCCGCCATCGCTTAGATTACTAATATGACAAATCTCTTCATCAATTTTTCCCTGTATTTCAGTGGGCATTCTTTCGCTTTGTCTTCTGTCGGAAAAATTATTGATCATATTTGTAACTCTTAAATAAAATTGTTAATTAGTAAACTATTTAAAAACCCTGGAAAAAAAGAAGCAAATTTTTTCTTTAGCGGCTAATAGCTCATTATTTGCTCACTTAAGCAAACTCGATTTTTCCCTTCCTGCTTAGCCCGGTACAAGACTTTGTCTGCAAAACCAATAACGAATGTTCTCTAAGGGAAAAATCTGGCAAGTAGAAATTGATTGACTTTGGTTTCTAAGTTTTCAAATCTATCTTTATCGCAAAAAAGTAGCGAAACTCAAACGATAGGATTAACAAATGATCACAGGAAATTATTTTACAAACAACGAAGACTTACAAGATCAATTCCAAACAATAATAGATTGGAAAGAAATAGTAGAAGCATACGAAAATAACTTTGCAGATGCAGAGGAATACAAAAAATCAGGTAACGACAAATTAGCATTTGCCCCTTCTTCAATTGAAGAAGCAATCGAATATTATAAATCTACGCTCTTTTCTGTAGGCGATGTAATCGGAAAACAATTGGCTCCGCGGTCTGCCGAGATGGACAAGATTGGTTTAAAATATGATAACGGAAAAGTAATTTTTCCAAAACCGATGGAAGAAGCAATGAAAGCAGTCATCGATGCAGGGCTTTTACCCTATAGCATTGCCAGAAAATACGGCGGACTTGGAATGCCAGTTATCGTGCAGGCACTTGCAATGGAAATTGTGTCACGTGGCGACGGTGCTTTTGGAAATGCAGTCGGATGTTTTAACTTAGCTGAGACCATTGAAAAATACGGATCACAAGAACAAATAGATAAATACGTTCCGCTTATGGCAGAAGGAAAATTCTGCGGAGCAATGGCATTAACCGAGCCTGATTATGGTTCTGACCTCCCAAACCTACAAACGAAAGCAGTGAAAGACGCAAACGGACAATGGCGATTAACCGGCACAAAACGATTCATCACTCATGCCTGTGGGTTTGGAGACAAACAATCTATTATCCTCACACTCGCAAGAACTGGAACTCCAACGGGTGGTGCTAGAGGGCTTTCCTTTTTCATCGTGAAGACTGAAGATATATTTGTATCCTCCATCGAAAAGAAAATGGGACTTCACTGCTCTCCTACCTGCGAAGTGGTATATGACAATTCGCCGGCAGAGTTAATCGGCGTCGAAGGATATGGACTTGTAAAATATTCTATGGGCATGATGAATACTGCAAGACTTTCTATTGCAGCGCAAGCAATGGGAATGGGAACAGCAGCTTATATGGAAGCAAAAAAATACGCCTCCGAAAGAAAGCAATTTGGCAAACTCATTCAAGACATTCCAGCAGTAAAAAAAATGTTAGCTTCTATGGAAAGAGAAATTGCGGCTATGCGTTGTATACTTCTAGAAGCATCTCGCTCGGTAGATTTATATTTATGGAGAGAAGATCATCTTAAACATAAAGGGATGGATGATAAAGAAATCCGAAGAGATGAACAAATCCGATTCTGGGAAAAACTTGCAAGTCTATTCACCCCACTTTCAAAATACTACATCACAGAAACAGGAAATAGTATTGCGTATAACGCTATTCAAATTCACGGAGGCTCCGGCTATACAGAAGACTACGATGTATCTAGAATTTTTAGAGATGTAAGAATTACCAATATCTACGAAGGAACCACTCAATTACAAGTCGTTGCCTGTATTGGAAGTGTTGTCGCAGGAATGACTCCAACCGGATACTTAAGAGCCTACCTCGACAAAGAATTATCGGTATTTGCCGCTACTGAAAGATTACTTCGAGTCAGAAAAATCTTTGAACAAATTGTCACAGCCTTTACCGAAATTAAAGACAGTTCTATTCGTGACTCGCTTGCATTTGAAGTAGTAGAATCGACTGCACGAATAATCAATGGAATGCTACTCGAAAGATCTGCTGCACGGTTGAGTGACCCAAAGAAATCCGTCAGATTAGCATTAGCCGCAGAGTATCATATCGACAGTATCGCTTCCCTAGAATCGAACTTGATTAAAATCCAAGAAAGAGGAAAAGTAGCAGCATAAGATTTGACCACCGATGCACACCGATAAAAGAACGATAAAAAAGGATATGGATTCAGACCAAGTTTGGAGATATAAAAGATCCATCGTATCTTTTATCAGTGTTCTCGGTGTGCATCGGTGGTAATCCTTAATTCCCATTATCCGCAGAAATTTCCTTTTTCGACTGAAGCAATTCTCGAAGTTTTAAATATTTTGCACTCGCAAGGTCAAGTGATTCGCATTCTTTTAAAATTTCTTCCGCACGCTCGATTGCTCCAAGTCCTAATTGAATTTGAACTAGGTTCGCGAGGTTAGTAAATTTATTGGGGTTACGAATCCTTACCCGTTCTGCATAATAAGCGGCTTTTTCAAGCTGGTTTTCAAGTTTGTAAATCTTTGAGAGCAGGAAAAGGAATTCTGTATCGACTGGATTTTGATTGATATAATCTAATCCATATCGGAGAGCTTCCCTAAAATTTTTAGATTCATAATTTTCTATTGCCCAGTCTTTTAACGCCCACTGTTCAAAATTTTCTCCCTTATAGAGAATTCGAATAACCGAATAATCATCCGTAATCACTCCTTTATCTGAAGTAATATCATAAATATTTTGTAAATCTCCATTAGCCTCGACAATTGTTTTCAAAAATTCTTTTTCATCATAATTTATACGATTATAACTGTCAGGTTCTTCAAGAGAATTTTTAATTCTAAAATCATCTCTTCCATCTGAGCCAACAAAAATCATATCGCCCTTCCTCATCTGGTAAAGATTAACAGAAACATGACCTGTGTTAATCGGACTTCCTAACTTGGAAAAATAATTTTCTCTTTCAATAAAATCACAAACCCCATCCCGAAAGCAAGCAGTCCAGGGATGCTCTGCATTGATATAATAAAATAGCCCGGTTGTCTCATCTACAAGTCCGATCACTGCGGATACTAACATACTGCCGTCAAAGGTAAGAAAGACTTTATGAAGTTCAATAAATGCATTCTTTAGCCATCTTTCGGGAGACTGGTCTTTCATGAGGATACTTTGATTTGTCCGCTCGATGATAGCAAAAAAAACAGAGCCAAATACAAGGGCACCACCTGCTCCCTGTAAAGATTTTCCCATTGCATCCGAATTAAAAAATAAGATGTATGTTTTACCGTTTAAAATTATATTTTGCGTATGACAGAGATCTCCGCCGATTTCATATTCCTTTTCATGAAATTCAAATTTCTTTTTCTGGCTGATTAAAAATTCTAATTCCACTGTTTCACTTTTTACTTCGTTTATAATAAATGGCTTTAGAAGAATAGAAGTTAAAAAATAATCTCCGTCCTGCTGGGTTTTCAGCTTGCTAACCGTATTAAGAGAAAATTTTAGCTCATTGGTTCTCTCTTCCACTTTTTGTTCTAAGTGTAGAGAGTATTCTTCCAATTTTTCCTTTGATTCGCGAATGGACTTTACCATCATGTTAAATGAAGTCGCTAAAAATCCAATTTCATCTTGCACCTTCACGGGAAGGGTTATAGTCAAATCTCCATTACGAACTTTCCGAAGTCCCACAAGCAAATCATTTAAGGGAGAAACAATCGCACCGGAAAGAAAAATCGGGGTACCGAGGAGAATAATAAACATGCCGATGAGGAGAACGTAAAATAATTTGATAGCAAGCTTATGAATAAATTTTCTATACTCTCGGTACGAGTAACCTACTTCATAAATCATTCCAGTTTTCTTATCCAGGTAATGGAATGCAAGGTAAGACTCTTTATCCGCAACTCCTTCCCTGTATTTTCTATTCTCTGGAAGTCTTAATTTTAAAAGAAAAAGTAAAACTTCTTCTTTTAAATCATTACCTTCCCGCGTTGAGGCAAGCAGATGAGCGTTTATTGCATTAGCAAATGGCGCAAAATCATTTTTTTCCTCAGATAGAAAGTCCTCTAACTTCTTTCTAAAATCTTTTTCGCCTAGCTCTTTTATTTTATTGTACCTATAAAAAATAAATCCCTGCTTGGATAATATATGATTTACCGCTAAACTGCCAGCATTTTCTAAATAAAAATTTTGAGACAAGAATTGTAAGATAGACTCTTCATATCCCAGTAGGTATTTTTTATCACCTATCCTAAGATTTTGAATAATCTCTATTAACTCCTTAGATGAAACATTCTTATCTTTTAAATTCTCTAAGAAGAACACATTGATTAGCTCGTATTTGAAATCCTTTTCTTTTATTTCATCACTCATATCCTTATACGTATAACGGTAAGTATCCGCTTTAGTGTCATAGGAAATAATATAGCGTAAATCCTCCGATCTATTTTCTGATTGAATCGTAGAGGTAAGTTTATCCAAGTGCAATAAGTCATACATGGTATCACGCTCATTAATTACAATACTTGCGGTAGCATTAAATAGAAGTAAGAAAGTTAAAAAACCAATGCTTACAATTTTAAAAAGAAAAGAAGTTCTATCAGTCGTATTATTAATAAAGACAAGAAGTTGTATAAAATACCCGACGGTAGCCAATGGCACATAGTAAGAAAGAAAAGCTTCCCTGGTAATAAATCCCGATTTATTCATAAGTGTCAACACTACAGGTATTATAGATATACCTATATGTGCAGTTAGCATTAAGAGATAAGTCTTTCTTTTCGACCCGCTTGCGGTATAAGCGTATAACACGCATATACCAATCAAAATAAATACTATCAAAAGCGTAACAAAGCCAGATATTTTTAAAAAAGTAACTACATTTACTTCATAATAATGTGCTTCAAAATCATACGAAATTTCGGGGGAATGAAATCCCAGATAAATAGCATAGGCTGCAAGTAGAATTGCAATAAGAAATTCCAAATAAAATAAATACTTTGCAAATCTGGGATGTCTTAATTCAGGCAAGTGTAAAATAAATTGAGTCTGAAAAACACTACCGAATCCCATTACGATAAAATTCATAAACCGCGGAACAAACGTTGGATAATAAAAAGTATGCGCTAATATATAGCCGAAGGAAAAAATCGTAGATATAATTCCTATAGCCAGTAAATGTTGCGCCGACTTAGATTTATTCGGAAGGGCAATTAAAAAAAAAGTTCCTGCCATCCATTGAAAAAATATAGTCGATACAACAAGCCCATAATAATTTAGATACAGGTTATCGAGAAGCTTCATACTTGCCCCATATTTTATTCAATCCTTGTAGTATCCGCTGAAAATTCTTTATTAAGTCGAAGCAAGTCTCTAAGCTTAGAAAGTTTTGTGCTCGTAGGATCTACCACTTCACATTCCCGTAAAATTTCTTCTGCCCTGCCAAATGCTCCTAGCTCAATTTGAATTTGCACAAGGTTTGTTAAATTCTTAAAGTGATTGGGGTTACGAATCCTTACCCGCTCTGCATAGTATGCAGCTTTCTCGTATTTCTTTTCTAGTTTATAAATATGACCAATGATAAATAGAAATTCAGTATCCGATGGATTTTGATGGATATAATCCAAACCGTATTTTAAAGCGTCTCTAAAATTCTTAGAATTATAATTTTTGACTGCCAGATTTTTAAGGGCACGTCCATCGAAGTCTTCTCCTTTATAAGTAATACGAATAAGCGAATAATCATCAGTAATCGTTCCTCTCTCGGTGGTGATTTCATAGATTTTTTTCAAATCTCCCTTTGCCTCGGTGACTATTTTTAAAAATTCTCTTTCGTCATAATTTATATTTCTATCCGCAATTGAATGAATAGGTTTATCTTTTAATTCAAAGTCATCTCTTCCATCCGAGCCTATAAAAATAGTATCTCCGCTTTTCATCTGGTAAAGATTTACGAAAACTCTCCTGGCATTAATCGGACTTCCAAGCTTCGAAAAATAATTTTCTGTTTCAATAAAATCAGTTATTCCATCTCGATATAAAACTGTCCATGGATGCTCTGCATTGATATAATATAAAAGCCCTGAGGCTTCATCTACTAGCCCAATGACTGAGGATACTAGCATACTACCGTCAAAGGTAAGAAATACTTTATGAAGTTCAATGAATGCATTTTTAATCCATCTTTCGGGAGACTGGTCTTTCATCTGGATACTCTGATTTGTCCGCTCGATGATAGAAAAGAAAACGGAGCCAAACACAATCGCACCACCGGCTCCCTGTAAAGATTTTCCCATGGAGTCGCAATTGAAAAATAAAATATAATTCTTACCGTTGAGTTCTAAATTTTGAGTGTGACAGAGATCGCCGCCGATTTCATATTTCTTTCCATGGAACTCAAATTTTTTCTTCTGACTAATTAGAAATTCTAATTCAACATTTTCACTCTTTCCATGATTTACAATAAATGGCTTTAAGAGAAGTGAGGTTAAGAAGTAGTCGCCGTCCTGTTGGTTTTTTAAAATATTTACGGTGTTCAAAGTAGACTGTAATTCATTGGTTCTTTCTTCTACTTTTTGCTCTAAATGCTCCGAGTAATCTTCTAATTTTTCTTTTGCTTCACGAATGGATTTTACCATCGTATTAAAAGATCCAGTCAAGTAACCAATTTCATCTTGCACTTTTATAGGAACAGTTATACTCAAATCTCCTTTACGAACTTTTCGCAAACCTTCTAGTAGATCATTAAGCGGAGAAACAAGAGCCCCTGAAAGAAAAAGCGGTGTGCCAAATAAAATCATCACCATGGCGATAACTAGCGCATAAAACAGTTTAACCGCTTGCTCATGAATAAATTTTCTATACTCCAAATAAGAAAAACCAACTTCATACATTACATCATTTCCTTTTCCCATAAAATGAAATGCAATGAGCGCTTCTTTCGTTCCAGAAACTTCTCTAAATTTTCTATCCTCTATACTTTTCATTTTCACAAGAAAGCGTAGAATTTCTTTTTTTAACTCGGCTCCATTTTTTCCAGACTTAGACAAATGCTCCTCTATGGTTGATTTAAAAGGAGCAAACTCTTCTTTTTCCTTACTCAAAAAGTCTTCTATTTTTAATCTAAAATCAATATCAGAAAAACCCTTGATTTTATTATATCTATAGAATAAATAAGTTTCTTTAGAGCGGAGAAATTCTACTAGTTTTTTTCCCGCATTCTTTTCGTCTGCAGGCAGAGTCTGTAAATAGTTCAGGATAAGATTGATATATCCCTTTGAATATGTATTATCCTTGATATTTATATTTTGCAAATACTCTTTTAATTCTACAGGGGCTAGGCTTTGCGACTCCAATAGTTTTAAGAGATAAGCATTGTTTGCCTCTGTCTTAAAGCTATCTTCTGGCAAATCTTCCGTGAAAGCACGGTAGATAAAATTTGACTGATTCTCTTTGGGACGATATTCAATTATATAGCGAAGGTCCTCTGTTTTTTTGTCAGTGAGTAAAATAGAATTTAACTCTGATAAATGCAAAAGATCATAGACTTTATCTCTGTCTTTCATAACTAAATTAGAAGTTAAATTAAATATCAAGATAAAACTCAGGAAGCTAACACTGATTATCTTGAAAATAAAACTAGTCTTATCGCTCGTATTATTTATGAATACAGTTAGAAAAACAAAGAATCCAATCGTAGCGAGTACGCAGTAGTAGCTCATGAATACTTCTCTATTGATAATTCCCATCCGGTTCATTAGGCTAAGTGGAATAGGAATAATAGAAATTCCAATTTGTGCTAAGAATATTAATAGGTATGCCTTTCGCAGTGCCCCTCTAGAAATAAATGCATACCAGAGACAAATAGAAGAAAAAAGAAAAACAATCACAAGCATCACAAGACCGGCAAGTTTTAAGTATTCGGGAATTTGGATTTCATAATAATGTGCTTCAAAATCATAAGCAAGCTCAGGAGACTTTGACCAGAGAAAAAATAAATACAAGATTAATAGGAGGGCAATGGCTAACTCAACGATAAAAAGAATCTTCGCAAAGCGTGGATGTTTTAATTCAGGAAAATTTAAAATAAACTGTGTATGAAGAACATTACTGAATACCATGACAGAAATAGAAAGTATTCGTGGAAGCGCTGACGGATAATAAGAAGATTGCGATAAAACATAACCGAGCGCAAAGATGCTCGAAGTAATACTCACAAAAACTAGTAAATTTGCAGCGCGGGATTTGTTTTGTATTACCAAGAAAAAGATTGTACAAGCTATCCATTGTATTAGCGCCATAATAGACGCGAGTGCATAATAGTTTAAATAAAGATGGTCAAACATTCTTGTTTCCTCTACAGCCTAATATTGCAAATGATTCTAAAAATTACAATCTAGAAATTTCTAATTTAAAAATAGAATTCTGATAGAAAAAACTCTTTGCATCTCAGTGACTTCTTTGTATTTCTCTATGTAAGTAAAGCGTTATCCCTAGATAGCTCAATGCTGCAAACTCAAGTTAAGGGAAAAGTGTCACCCTGAGACACTCGAAGGGCAACTCTACTCAATAAAGTCATGGATTCGAGAACCTCGCTTGCGCTACCATGACAACTTTTTCAATTTTGCAACAACTCTATTATTTCAAACAGCTTATTAAATCGCCGAGGCATTCTACTCGTCTGACTCCGACTTTCTCTTCTTTGGAAATCCAAAAACTAGTCCAGCCCATTTTCTCGGGCGGATAATAGTCATACTCCAACTTATCACCAACATAATAATGGAACTGTGGGCTAAGTCTTGTTAAACGCATCGCTTCTTTAAAGATTAAGGGAGAAGGTTTTTCATAGCCGAATTCTGCCGAGATAATTACATGCTCAAAGTGTTGAATCAAATTCATATTGGTCAGAAGCGCACGTAGTCGTAAGTCCCAATTTGAAATAATTCCGAGACCAATTTGGTTTTGTTTTAAAAAATCGAGTAGACTATAAAAAGTTGGATCAACAACCCAGTTACTTGGATCATCAAACTTTGCAAAAATTTTCTCGAAGATACTGTCGGAATTAATTTTAGTTCCTGCAAGCCTAAATAAAAAAGAGTCAATCAAACCTCTCCACCATCCTGTATGCCCTTCTGGATGAGCATAATACCTATCTACATAGTCTGCCGGCAAATTAGATGAAGCCTCTCGCCAGGCTAATTTAAAATGGTTTTGTATTTCATCTTTCTTTACTTCTTTTATAATTCCATGCTCTTCTAAAACACCGGCATACATTTCTGAAACGGTATAACGAAGTTTTATGAGAGTATCACCAACGTCAGTATATAGAAATTTTTTATTCATAGTTTTAGTAAACACAGGAGGAGAAAAAGAACAAGAAGAATTTTTTGTTTTTGTATTTTACAAAGTCTCATGGTTTCTTTCAATGGAAGTATGAAAAGAAAATTTATCGTAACAGGTGGCGCAGGGCTCATTGGTTCCAACATTGTAAGAGAATTAAACCAAATGGATGAAACAGATATTCTCATTGTAGATCATTTGGGAAATTCTGAAAAATGGAAAAATCTTTTAGACTTAAAATACAAAGACTACCTAGAAAAAGAAGATTTCTTACGTCGCATCCAAAATGGAAACGCTTTCAAAAAATACACCCATACAATTCATATGGGAGCTTGCTCTAGTACAACTGAGACTAATGCGTCTTACCTTATACAAAATAATTTTGAATATACAAAAATTCTTTGTGATTACTCGCTCTCGAACGAAACTGATTTTATTTATGCATCTAGTGCCGCGACTTACGGAGATGGGGCTAACGGATACGATGACAGGACAGATATTTTAAACTTACGCCCACTCAATATGTACGGATATTCCAAGCATATGTTTGATTTATATGCTAGACAGAGAGGCTTTTCCGATAAAATCACGGGGTTGAAATTCTTCAACGTGTTTGGATTTGGAGAAGCGCATAAGGGAGATATGCGAAGCGTAGTTCTCAAGGGTTACGAACAAATTAAATCTACCGGCACTTTGAATTTATTCAAGTCGTATAATAGCGATTATGCGGATGGCGAACAAAAGCGAGATTTTCTATATGTAAAAGACGCTGCTAGAATCACACTCTTCTTGCTCTTAGAAAAAAAATATGGACTCTTTAATTTAGGTCGAGGAATTGCAGAAACCTGGAATGATCTTGCTCGGTCTCTATTTAAAGCAATGAATCTACCGGTTAATATCAATTATGTGGACATGCCCGAAAGCCTTCGTCCCAAGTATCAATACTATACCAAAGCCGAAACAGATAAGCTTATCAAAGCAGGCTACGCAGAAGGGTTTACTACTCTAGAAAATGCAATAGCGGAATATATGAGTTTGCTGTGATGAGTCTGATGGGCGAACTTATAATTTCGTTTCCTTTAAAACCGAACGCCTACTTCAATACTAAATAATTTATTTTCAGAGATCATATTCGATGAAGCGGGGTCTGCGCGCTGATGGTGGGATTTACACCTAACGGTGGGTTTGCCAAACTCAATAGCGCAAGCGTTGCTTCCTTTCGGGCGCAACATAAGGCAGGCTAGTGACTTTATTAATTCATTAGCATTATCTAATATTATTATTTTTTAAAAAATTGACATCATTTCATGCTTTTTCATAAGGTGAGTTATTTAGGAAAAATTATCAAATTTATATGAAATCTATTTTTATTCTATTTTTTATTCTTTGGAATTGGAATCTCAGGTCACAGACCAATTCAATTAATATAAGCAATTTAAAAGATAATGGCTATCCGATAATTGAAATTCAAGAGGGAGAAAAATTTAAAACCATAACTCCTGACGTTTATTTTCTTAAAAATTCTGATTTTACTTTAGAGGAAATTCGAAATAAAAAAAATGGGAAGTTATTTAAAAAAATAAATTCGAATTCAATGAATCTCGGGATAAGTAAGGATAAGTTTTGGCTAAAATTTAAATTAGAAAATTTCTCAACAAATGAAAATTGGATACTAGAATTTGGTCATCCTCATGTAAAAGAATTTAAAGTATATGAATTCTTAAATGACAAATTAGTAAAAAATACAAATACAGGAACATACTTTCCATTATCCTCAAAAGAAATTCCGAATAAAAGTTTTCTATTTACAACTAAATTAAAATTTGGAGAAGAAAAGGAATATTATTTTTATTTAAAAAGCGGAACATCTATGATTCTTTCTCTTAATTTATGGGAGAAGGATGAGTATATTGTGCAAGCTTCTATTGAAAACTATTTGTACGGAATTTATCTAGGCATCATGTTAGTAATGGTATTTTATAATGTTTTTATTTTTATTTCCGTAAAAGAAACGACTTATCTATATTATATTTTATATATCATTTGTTTTACAATTATGCAGGAATCAAAGAACGGGTTTGCCTATATTACCCGCTTGCAAAATTATCCAGGTATTTCGAATAATATAGTTTCGTTATTTATTCCACTCGCTATTATTTTTTCAGTTTCCTTCACGAAGAAATTTTTAAATACAAAGGCTAATTCTAAGTATTCTCACTACTTACTGAATCTTCTGACTATGTTCGCAGTAGTTGTCGCAATTCTTTCTTTTATTTTACCATCTCATATTGCTTTGGCTTCCGCGTTATTCTCTGCAGGCTTTTGGTCATTCGTAATGTTTGGAGTGAGTTTAAATTCTTTACTGAAGGGATATAGACCTGCTAGAATATTTTTTCTTGCCTGGTTGTTTTTAATTGTATCTGTATTTATTTCTGCCTTAAATGTAATTGGAATTTTGAATGATAATTTCTTTACCCTGCATTGTATGGAGATTGGTTCGGCAATTGAAGTTATACTTCTGTCCCTGGCTCTTGCAGATAGAATCAATATTTTAAAAAAAGAAAATGAAACTGCACAAAAAGAAATTTTAAACAAACAAATTACGCTTTCAAAATCATTTGCCCGCTTTGTCCCATTTGAGCTTTTAGAAATTCTAAATAAAAAATTGATTACAGATGTTGAACTAGGAGACGCAGTAGAAAAAGAAATGACTGTGCTCTTTACGGATATTCGTAATTATACTACAATCTCCGAAAAGCTTAGCCCGCAGGAAAACTTTCGATTTTTAAATCATTTTTTAAAAGACATCGGACCTATTATAAGAAGTAATCATGGGGTGATCGACAAATTTATTGGAGATTCCATCATGGCTTTATTTCCGGGTAAAGCGGAAGACGCCGTTAAATCTGCTATTGAAATTTCATCCCAATTAAAAGTATTAAATGAAAAATTAAAAAAACAAAATTATCCTCCGATTGAAATTGGTATCGGAATCAACACTGGAAAACTAATTCTTGGAACTGTTGGCGAAGTAGAAAGAATGGAAGCCACAGTAATTTCCGACACAGTAAATCTCGCATCAAGAATAGAAAGCTTAACAAAATATTATCACTGTGAAACTTTAATTGGAGAGGACACTATAAAAAATTTAAAGAATACAGAAGACTTTGATTTGAGGCTAGTGGATAACGTAATAGTAAAAGGTAAAAAAAATCCAATTTTATTATACCAAGTTTTTTCTGAATCGAGAAAAATTCCCGCTAATTATAAAAAAGATTTTGAAACTACAATAGAACTCTATCGACAAAGGAAATTCAAAAAAGCAAAAACGAATTTTCAAAAATTATTAAAAATAAACCCTCAAGATCATTTAATAAATATTTATATAAATAGATGCGACAACTTTGTATTAAACCCTCCTGCAAAAGATTGGAGTGGCGCAAGTGAGATGAACTCTAAATAAAAGCCTCTAAATTCTCATTGGCGACTAATCTTTGTCAGATAAATATCTTTTTGTTAGTTCAAGATTTTTTTATACGTCAAATCTTTAGAAAAATAAATTCCAATGGGAAGTAATAACATTGCAATCATCCAAAAATAAAAACCAACTCCATAACCAGTAATGTCATATGCGCTCTGAAACGGAGTACCACTTGCATCACCATAGTACATATACCGAAGTCGAAAGGAGTCAAAGGCAACTAACGCTCCTAGAATGGAAATAACAAAAGCAAATTTTTTCTTACCTAGCAAAAAAAGAAGAATTGCTAACGCGTAGAATACATTTGCAAACCAGCCGAATACTCCAACGAATACGCCCATCCATCCCCAAAAAAGAATCCGTAAGCCACTTTCTGATGAAAAATCCTGAACATAAAACACAGGTGTGGCTAACGAGAAAAAGAATAATCCAACACTCACTCTATTGAGTGTCGTATGAATTTTTTTTAATAAGATAAGATAATTCAATTATCTGTGCCGGCGCCTGTGCTGAGCAATAGTCGAAGCATGGCAAATTCCTATTCCCAATCACACGACTTCAATACAATATCTTCAATCTTCGCAATGCTGGGATTATCCCCGCAGAGAGGACAGGTTTTATTTTTGGGAATGGAGATTTTTCTGAATTCCATCGTCTTCGCATCGACCGAAAGAATACTACCGAATAGCCCCTGCTCAAGACCGAGTAGATATTTAATAGATTCAGTCGCTTGGATAGATCCAACTAGACCTGCAACACTACCGATTACTCCTGCTTCGGCGCAATTGGGAACGCTATCTGCATCGGGTGGAGAATGAAAGACACATCTATAGCAAAAAGTTTGTTTTGGCTTAATTCCGAGAACTTGCCCTTCAAAGCGTAGAATTCCTGCGATGATGAGTGGAATGTTTAGAAAATAACAGGCATCGTTTACCAAGAATTTCGTTTCAAAATTATCAGAGCCTTCTAGAATTAGATGAGAGCCCTCGAAAATTCGCTCAATATTAGAAGCATTTAATCGTTCGTTATGCGATACAATTTTTATATTAGAATTGAGACTCGCGATAACGTCAGCCGCTTCTTGCGACTTAGGCTTGTTAACCGACGAAGTACTGTATAGAATTTGGCGTTGCAGATTTGTGAGATCTACTTTATCCGAGTCAATGATTCGAATTTCTCCTATGCCAGCAGCGGCTAAGTAGTATAAGGCGGGACTCCCTAACCCCCCTGCCCCTACAACGGTAACGATAGAGTCTTTTAATTTCTCTTGACCCTTCCTTCCTACTTCAGAAAGTAAAATATTTCTGGAATAACGTGTAAGCTCTGGTGTAGTTAACAAGGGTTACTCTTTAAACTTTTTCTTTATCTTATCAATTACATCAGCCACGAACTCGTCGCCCCTGTGGTTGATATCCGAGTATTGAACTGCTGATTTTGCATCGGCTTCATATCCATTTTTTATTGCTATATTCAAAATCGAAACCAAACAGGCATAAACCACATCTGAATTTGATTCGGACATGATTTTATTTTTTAAGGCAGTCGTAGAACTCCCTTTCTCTTGTATATAACCGAGTGCATTTGCACAGGTAACGGCTACTCGTGAGTTGTCGGTTGCTTTCAGTGTTTCTTGGATTTCTGAGATGTATTTCTTTTCTTGTTTCTCTTTGCCTAAGAAATTACACGCAGCAATTTTATCCGAATCCGTTCCCGCCGATAAATTTTTCACATGGACTTCTATTGGAACTTCCGCCAATAGAGACAAACTAATTAAAAAAATACAAGTATAAAAAAACAATCTACTGAACATACGCACCTCGTAATGATTTTTTTAAATTAATTCAGAGTGAGTTTCCGCGCAATGATTTTATGAATTCCCTAAAACGTATCTATTAGTAAATGTCCAGCTAGAGAGAACTAAAGTTCTTTTTGGTTTTAAAGAAAAAGGCTTGTCAAAAAATTTCACTTGCATATTTTAAAGCGTTCTAGTATTCTTACTGCATAATTTAAGAGACTTTATGAAAAAAATACTATATTACCTAATCCTAATAACCATATCTCTCCAGTTATTTGCTTGCAGTTCACAGGAAGTAAAAGAAGAGCAACCCGATGATATTTTAGAAGAAGAGCTGAGAGCCGAAGCTGAGCCAATAAGGGAAATCAGAGAGCGAGACCTAAAAGAAGAAGTAAAAAGACCCGTGAGAAAAAGATAAAGGATAAGTAAAGTTTTGCTTTCATTTGAAGAAATTTTCCTATCTTTATTACCGATTCCTCTCTTTGTAATCCTATACCAAAAACATTTTTTAAGAAATGCTCGTTATAGTATTTACTTAGATGCTTTTTTATACGGAGTTTTACAGGCTGCACTACTTCTTCTTGCATTTCCATGGGTAGATGAATTTTTTTCTAGTGAAACCAAAGTTTTTATCGGTTTTATCAATGCAGCCCTTTTCGAGAAGACAACCGCATTTTTATTTCTATTTTACCTCTTTAGAAAACAATACTCCAAGCTTAATGTCAACGAAAGTGTCTGCTTTGGAATGTTTTTAGGAATCGGATTTTCTGCACTGGAAAATATTTTCTACGCTGTACAAACAAATTCTTCCATGATTTTTTTAAGGATGTTTACATCGGTTCCACTACATATAACCACATGCGGAATAATTGCTTATTACCTCGCCTTAAGACAGGCTTATTTCACTCCGATAAATAGAGTCTCTAATTTAATTTTCGCCTATACAATTCCACTTTTCTTTCATGGAATTTATGACTCGTGTTTATTAATCGGAAATGAAATTACCTATGTGATCGGGCCTGAGCTAGTTTTTTTAATTCTTACTTTAGAATATTTAATGGCTCGTGCTCTCGCTCTTCCTCATACAAAAGAACTCCAAACGCAAAAACTTTCTCTCGAAGATTGGGAGGCTATTCAACTTCAGCCGCAATATGAAAGATGGATTATCCGCTCAATGGGGAAAAAAAATGCTGAATTTGTTCCTTTTTTTTCCATATCTATAGATATAAAGCGCGGTATAGCTATTGGCTTATTATTATTAATTTCCATTCTATTTTATCTTTTTCGAGAACAATTAATTTATATTTTTGATTTAAAGCTAAATGATTTTGAGATGATTACTTTGTTTGCCATTTACCCCATCGTTCTTGCATTCAATCTATTTTTACTTGGCGCGATTAATCCTGAATATTTCAAGAACAGTATTATTAGCATTCCAATCATTATGGAAGTGAACGTGGAACAAGGATTAGACACAAAGTCTATGGTTGGATCAGAGGTAAGTTCTTTTAATAGTTTCCTTAGAACTTTTGATACTTTAGAAATTGGACACGAGCTCGAAATATCATACCTCTATTCTGATTTCAAATCACCAACTATAAAGGGAACTGTGATATGGGATAATCATGAAGATTTCGAAAGACCAATGGGAAGCATTGTGCGGTTTGAAAATTTACCTAAGGGATTTCATCGTTTTTTATTTCAATACCAACTTTACAAATTAGGAAAAGGAATTCTATACAATCTCAAATTCCCAGGCTTTAAAAAGATTCGTAAGCTATTCGTAAAAGAATCAACCGTAATGGAGCATAATAACTATTATACCTCAGGAACAATTCTTTTCAAAGAAGGAGAAAGTGGTAGAAAATTTTATCTCTTAAAAAAAGGAAGTATCGAAATTTGTAAGCATACAGAGTCAGGAGAAAAAATAACCCTGGGATTTGTTGAATCAGGAGAAATTTTTGGAGAGATGTCGATCCTTGGAAATCAACCAAGAACAGCAAGTGCAGTATGCATGACAAATTGTGTAGTCGCTACGGCTGATGGCGATAACTTGGAAGCGTTGATTAAAGGAAATCCTGATTTCTCATTAAAATTAATTCAAACTCTCGCTACACGAATTGGATATTCTGAAAGACTTTTAAAAAGTAGAATTCAAGAAATTGAAGACCAACTAAATGCCGAAAAAGATAAAAATAAAATACTCGAAGAAAAACTAAGCGGAGTTCCTCCTACTATTATCAGTCCACAAATTTCTCAACATTCTAAATATCGCAAAAGACGCAAGCATTCTAGTTAATAATTTCTTGCAAGAAATGCCACCAAAAAACAGTCTATTTATCACACAGGGAATTTATTCCCTAATGGAGAAAAAAAAATGAAAAAGATATTACAGGTAACATTCATTCTAGCAATTGCGCTAGTAGGATGTGATCAAAAGAAAAAAAAATTTATTCCAATTCAAAGCCTCACACAAGAAACTGCGCCAGCAGGCACAGCTACATCATCTGGCTCCGGGCTAACTACTGTTAGTATACCAGCAACTGGTTCAGGTACATCCTCTTTAACGGAAGTCCAGCCGGGTGCTACTGTCACTGTGAATCCTAACGGCAACACTCCGTTTACCTACGAAACGAACACTACGATTCCAGTAAACACAACGGTAACGGATAATCAAGGTAATCCCGTTTACCCTGCTACGGTTACAATAACAAACCCTACGGAAAATAATGTACTACTACAGCAAGTTACAAACCAAAATGGAACTGTGACGGGAACCGTTACTGTCCCTTGCACTACATCTCATGTAAATGTAACTGTAACTACTGGAGGCTCTACAAGTCAGCCGGTAAGTATTCCGCTGCAAGTTCCAGTCACAAACAATGGCACTACTACAACGCAGCCAATTAGCTCTATCGGAAACGTTACCCTACCAATTACTAATCCATCTAGTAATGGATCACAAATCGCAGACAGGGATGGCGATGGAATTGACGACGCACATGATTCATATCCTGATGACCCGACGAAAGCAACAAAAATTAGATTTCCCGCAACCGGCGTAAATACAATTGCGTTTGAAGACTTATATCCAAATGCAGGCGATGCTGATTTGAATGACTATGTAGTTCAATTCTATAACGAAGAAGATTTGAACGCACAGGGTCAAATCGTAGAAGTTCGTGGCGCATACCAGCATGTAGCACGTGGAGCGGGTTATCGCCATAAGCTGAATCTTTTGTTACCAAACACAGTGAATATTTCTTTTGAAAGTACAATCACGGATGCTGCCGGAGTTTTACAAAATACTGGACTTTCAAAATTTACTCCGTCTGTTGCTCAGCTTGATGCAGGGATAGCAATTTTGGGGAATAGTGGAAATACAATTAGTTCTCAAAATGTTGAGTTAAATCAAACTTATGCGCCAGGACACGTTTCTAAAATAAAAATACTTTTCAATACACCAGTTGCGAGAAGTATAATCGGTGCCGCGCCTTATAAAATCTATCTGCAAGTAATCGATACTGGCAAAAATATTTTCTTTCCCGGAAAATACTTCGATACCGCTGGAAAAGATTTATTTATGGATTCAAATGGATTTCCTTGGGCAATCATGGTTCCAGGGGTTTGGGCTTGGCCTTTAGAAAGAAAAGACATTCGAAATGTGGATGTCACCGGTTATCCTCGATTTAACTCCTGGGCAACCTCTAAAGGAGTAAATGACAAAGACTGGTATACAACAGTTGCAACCGGTAAAGTATTCGTTCTTCCTTCAGAACCAAGTAACTTACTCGCTTATTTAAAGGGAAGTGAATTTGGATTCGGACCATTGATTGCAATTACTCTAGCAGCCTTTGGAATTCTTGGCGGACTAATGATTCGAAAAAAAATAAGCTCAGTTTAATCATAATTAACCACTAACTACTATGGGGTTGTGTAAAAGCATGATTTTCTAACAGAGCACACTGAGAACACAGAGAAAAGAGTCAATAGCGATAGCGAAATCAATACTCTCTGTGAACTCTATGCCCTCTGTGAGAGATATTTTCATTGCTTTTACACAATCCCATAGTCAAATACGAAAGTTATTCTTTTTCTGCTGTAGACATTTTAACCGACCAATAAATCGGACAAAACTTCACACCCGCAGTGCCTACCAAGATTAAGCCAATTACACCAAGCCAAGAAGAAAAATATACACCCGCTGCAATTACAGCTAATCCCAAAATGCCTCTAATGATTCTATCCGTATTACCAACATTACATTTCATAATATAATCTCCTTAAACCTATTTTACTTCAGGCATATCTGAAAGCCCGCCACCATTTACAATACTTTTAAACCCGTTTGCTTCTAAGATGCCTTTTGCTTTTGAAGAACGTCCTCCGGATCTACAGTATACAACGATTTTGCGCTCTTTGTCGCCAAATTCCTTTAGCCTAGACTCGACTTGATCTACAGGAATATTCTTTGCATTTGCATAGTGACCGAAGGCAAATTCTTCATCCGTTCTCACATCCACAATTAAAGCACCCTCTTTAATAAAACTAATTACTTCTTTCTTATCCACAGCTCCTACTCCTCCATTAAATAATTTTAAAGCAAGGAAAACTCCGAAGACTCCCATTGCCAAGTAAATTAAATTTGTAATATTTATTTTCATATATACCATATGGGGTATTATATAAAAAAACGGCAAGCATTATTTTTTTATTTGACCTTTACCTATGATAAAAATAAATTAGAAGATATGAATAAACAAAGAACTGATTTAGTTTCAAGACTCAGCCGGATACAAGGTCAATTAGAAAGCATCAAAAGAAATTTGGAGTCCGATGTAGACATGGAATGCATCAAGACAATGCATTTAATCAAAGCTGCCAATAATGCTTTAAAGAAATTTGGAGAGGCTTATGTTTCTAATCATATGGATGAGTGCATGAGTGGAAAAAATCCAAAAAAAAATATAGAGAAGGAACTAAAGTCAGTAATAGAAGCTGCATTCACTTTATAATAATTGACTTGTTGGTAAGTTAGCGAATACGTCGCCCTGAGGTTCTCGAAGGGTTAAACTATAAAGACATGGATTCGACAAGCTCTTCGTAATTTACCGAAACTCTATTGCATTTTTGTTCAATTTTAAATTTTAGTAACTAAATGAGCATCAAGATAAAAAATAGCATTCATATTTATTTCCTGTCGTTCTTGACGGGAATTGTGACTGGATGCTTTGTAATTCTATTTT
>JANYCR010000038.1 GCA_025360185.1 Leptospiraceae bacterium
ATTACAATGGAACTACTTATGTGAAAGAAGTTCGTCGAATTATAAATCCTTCGCCTAACAGCCCGGAGCCAATCAAGCGGGAAGGTGAGAAGGTAAACGATGTTAAAAAAATCCAAGAAGAAAATATACTCGATGAAAGTGTTGCACCGGATACGAATAGTGATATAGTAATCGAATATTTTTCCGGGCATGATAAAAGTCTTCCCGTTCTAGAAGAGCCTAAGCTTGGAAGAGAACAAGCCTCCTCACCAGCGGATAATAAGACTAAGCCTGATCCGAAGACTGAGACAACTCCGCAAGTAAAAGAATCTCCCAGCAAACCCCGCGATCCATCTTATAAAGCAAAAGATCTTCCGTGGGTAAATGAAACACCTGATATGGCAAATCTTGCTTCCATGAATAATAGACTCAATGATCCAAATGAGCTTTTGCCGTACGATAGTCAAAAGCACGTTTTTGATACCTACAGAATTGTATTGAAAGTATTAAATAGAGAAATTGAAAGAAAAGTAAAAGCAATAGAATTAAACCAAAGAATTATCATCAAAAAAATGACTGAGATTAATTTCTAAAATCCTGTGCCCGTAGAAGGTCCACCGGCATGAGTTCTAAGTACCTGACCAATTGTATGATCTTGGATTAGGTACTTCTTCTTCAAATACCCGATAGAATTATTTACGAATTGGGGGACTGGCATTCCTGATTCTAAGAGTGAAATTTTCAATTCTGTCAAATCATCAATTGTTGAAAGCGCCAAATTTCTTTGGTTCTGATAAAGTTCCACTTCATCTTCGGTTAATAGCATTTTGCCTCCTTCACGAGCCGAGTTGCACTCTGCTCGTGAAAGCTGAGATGACAGGGAGCCTGTCGGCAACTTAGGGGCTCTGCCCCTAAAACCCCTAATTTTTTTATTATCGACATCATATTATTTAGACTAATCCTTATAATTCCTAGCTGTTGCGATTCCTCTTTGTTCATCGACAAAAAAGTTGATTGCCAATGAAATAATAAAGAAGACTGCAATTGCAAGGAAAGAATTTCTCAGGCTAAACATAGTTTGGAGTAGTGACACTGAAAATATTCCAAGTGCCGCCGCGAGTTTGCCGGATAATCCCCATAATCCAAAGAACTCGCCCGATTTAGATTCTGGTGCAAACATTCCCACGATTGCACGACTCGAACTTTGAGTAGATCCAAGTCCCATGCCTGCAAGGGAGGTAATGATTACAAACATCCATTGCACTGAAATTCCTGCGGATAATACCGAATTGACTAAGTTTGCTATATTTACGACTTGGTGGATTGCCATAAGACAAACAATCCAAATTACAAGTGTAATATTAAAAGTCTTCTTGGCACCCATTCTATCTTGCAGAAATCCGAATGCTACAGCACCTGCCGCAGCAGAAACCTGGATTAATATAAACATTGCTTGACGATGCTTATTTTCGATGTGAATTTCTTGTGCTCCGTAAATAAATGCAAAGCTAATTACCACTCCAAGCGCTGCCATAGAAAAGAATAGAGAGATTAAGTAAATCTGCATGTCTTTAAATTTTGTGATGTCTCTTAATGTTCTAATTACTGTATCAAATCCAATTCGAAAATAAGACTTGCCCGGAGGTTTGGCAACTGCTGCTCCATATTCTTTTAAGAAAAGAAAAGTTGGAATACCTGCGATTAAAAAAAAGGCTGCTGTATAAGGACCAACCATTCTAAGAGCTTGGAAATTTTCAACGGTGATTTCTCCAAGTCCAGACACGAGTGCAACACTTGCTACTCCGCCGAAATACCCAATTCCCCATGCATAACCTGAAATTTTTCCCAGATCATCTTTAGGTCCAAGGAAAGGAAGAAAGCTAGACGCAATGTTCTCACCAGAGGCAAAGAAGAAATTAGATGCTACGATTAGAAAGAAAGCAAGTCCAATCGAACCAAAACCAGGCTCGGCAACAAACCAAAGAAGTGCTGTTGCAGAAATACACCCAAGAAAACTTCCAAATAAAAATTTCTTCTTACGAGCGGAGAAATCTGTAATAGCTCCGAGGATCGGTCCCGTTACTACGACAAGCATATAAGAAATAAAAAGGGCAATACCCCAGAGAAGATTGCCTTCCTGGTAGGGGTTTTCGGGATTAGTCCCTGCGGGAACTACGAGACGACTGAATACATCGCAATAAATTACACTGATAATCACAGTTGTGTAGGAGGAGTTTGCAAAATCAAACATGCACCACCCAAAAAGTTCCTTAAAGGAAACTCTTTCTTTTACTTCCATTCTGACCTCGCTTTCGCTGTTTTCGCTATTTTTTTACTAATAATAGCTTTCTTATTAACAATAAATTTACTTGCCAAATGGCAAGAAATATTTACTGTCTTCGGTGTTTCTTTTTGGCTACAATTTAGTTTCGGTGGAGGGCAGAAAGAAATTTATGAAATTTAATCTTTAAACTTCATCTAATGATAAGGAGTCTTTCATGTCGGACGAAATAGATCTTTCAAGTCTTTATGCGATGATGCGACCTAAAAAGGTTTGTCTTTGCAAGTCAGTTACCGAGGCGCAACTAGTGGCGGCAATCGAAAATGGATGTGATACCATGGAAAAGTTAGTCGAGACTACAAACGCATCTACCAATTGCGGAACTTGTTCCGGTTCAGTGCGTGCAATCTTTCTTCGAGAAATGGATAAGAAAAAATCCGAAATCCCCAACGCCCAGTGAAATTTCAATTAGCGATTAACATGGCTATGACGCTTGACGGCAAAGTAGCAAGACCCGACGGCAAATGGTACGGGCTCTCTTCCCGTGATGATAAAAAGAGAATGGACTACTACCGAAGCCAGGCAGATGCACTCATCCTTGGAAAAAATTCTCTACTCAATGACGACCCTGTTATTAAACTGCG
>JANYCR010000053.1 GCA_025360185.1 Leptospiraceae bacterium
GATGATTGAAGGCTCTATCAAAACAGTCCGCTCCGGTATGGACATTGCGGGGCGAACGGCTAACGAATTAAATAAGATGACTGTGGGTGTTGTTGATGTTACTGAGCTTGTAAAAAATATTGCGGGTGCTTCTGTAGAACAGTCTTCTGCTGTAGTTGAAACTACTGCTGGCATCAATCAAATCTCACAGGTCACTATGAATGCTGCAGCTACTGCGGAAGAAAGTTCTGCGGCTAGTCTTGAGTTGTCGAGCCAGGCAGAAGCTTTTCAAGCTATGGTTAAAAGATTCCAAATTAAAAAATCACGTGATGATAAAAAAAACAACAGTCAATCTTCTAATAAAAGAAAAATCGATTTGAAGTAAGGATTAAATATGACCACAACATTTGATGAAGAGCAACTCGAAGAATCACAGGATACGATGGAGAATCTTTATATCATCTTCTTCATTGATGGAAGGGAATATGGAATTGAGATTCGCTACTTGATTGAGATCATTGCATTTCAACCGATAACTTTTATTCCAAATCTCCCAAACTACGTGAAAGGAGTCATTAATCTCCGTGGAAAAATTATTCCCGTCATTGATGTGCGGCTAAGATTCGGTTTGCCCACGATTGAGTATACAGAATTTACCTGTACCCTCATCATGAATTTTAATAATATGAGTGCGGGGCTAATCGTCGATGGCGTGAAAGAAGTTTTAAAAATTCCAACTGATGCAATTGAGAGCTCGCCCGGATTTGAAGAAACAGATATGGAAAGGTTCGTAGACTCCATTGGTAAGTCAGGTGATACATTGAAAATATTAATCAACCTGAATAAATTCATTCATGAGAAAGATGTAAAAGGAATTGCTTAGGCTCAAAAATGCTTGGAGAAAATGAACTTTCAGACCTTGTGCTTGATTCACAAGAAATTTTAGACAAAGCAGAAGGAATTCTAATTCAATTAGAAAAAAGCTTAGCAGAGTCCGCAGTCGATGCGGATAAAGTCAACTCATTATTCCGTTATTTCCATACGCTCAAAGGAAATGCGGGATTTTTCAATTTCAATGTAATTGTGAACCTCGCTCATTCAGCCGAGTCACTCTTAGAGATTGTAAGAAATGATAATTCTCTTTTAGATCAAAAAATGATTCAACTCTTCATGGAAGCAAGAGATGCATTGTATGAAATTTTTTCTAACTTGAACGAAAAGAAAACGGATACAATGTTCAAAGATAAGGCGGATATATTAATTCCTCGCCTATTCTATATCAAAGAGAATCTAAAGGCAGAAGCAAGCGAGCCTAAAATAGAACAGCCTAGATTTGGAATTTTTAAAAGGAAAATTATTCTGACTGATCCGGTGCCTACTGCAAAAGTAGAAGCTAATAACGGCAATACAAATGGGCTAACAGCCGTTAAAAAAGACATTCGAATTGAAACGGAAAAGCTAGATTACCTGCTTGATATGATAGGTGAGCTTGTGATTGCAGAATCTCTTGTTACCCAGAATCCCGACATAAAAGAATTGGACCTTCCCAATTTTTCTATTCAATCTTCTTATTTACGCAAAGTTGTTCGTAACCTACAAGAAGTATCCTTGCAGCTAAGAATGATTACCCTTGAAGGTTTATTCAATAAGATGGAAAGGCTAGTTCGAGACCTCGCACAAAAGACTGGAAAGAAGGTAGCCTTCCAGGTATCTGGAAAGGAAACAGAAATAGATAAAAATGCGCTCGAGATATTAACAGATCCTCTTGTTCATATTATCCGCAATTGTATTGACCACGGTCTGGAAACTATTCCAGAAAGACTTGCAAAAGGAAAGCCAGAATCCGGACATATTAAGATTGAAGCGATGCATTCTGGAAATGAGGTCTGGATTATTATTTCAGATGATGGAGCAGGGCTTGATAGAGATAGAATTTTAACAAAAGCAAAATCGAGAGGGCTAATCAAAGAAAGTGAAGAAGAAAATCTCAGAGACGAAAAGATTTGGGATTTTATTTTTCAACCAGGATTCTCTACTAGCGAAAAAGTGACTGATATTTCTGGGCGCGGAGTTGGTCTAGATATAGTTCGTAGAAATATCGCAAAGATAAATGGCGATATAGAAATTAAAACAAAAAAAAACCAGGGTGCTTCTTTCGTTCTAAAACTACCCTTGACGATAGCTATCATAGAAGGAATGGTTGTGACTTACAACGGGGTATTTTATATTATCCCCACAATAGACGTAAAGGAAACTCTCAATTTAATGGAGTCAAGGATCGATTATATAGATCAAGACAAAAAAGTAATTCGATTCAGAGATCAGCTAATACCTGTTGTCTCCGTAGAGAGGTTACTCAATCATGACTCAAGCGATAAAAATTCTTCTTACGAAAAATCTCTATATATAATCATTGTGGAGTATAAGAATAATTCTCTAGCCATAGTATTCGATGGAATTATAGGGAATCAATCAGTTGTAATTAAGCCTATACCAGATTATCTAAAAGGCACGAAAGGATTTTCCGGTTGCACTATACTTGGAAGCGGAAACATTGGAATGATTTTAGATATTAGATTTTTTATCAATAATTACTACAAAGAAAACAAAGAATCCGAACCTGCACATGGCTAATAACAAGAAAATCAAAGTATTCATTGTAGATGATCAAAAGATCGTTCGAAATGTAATTAGAAAAATTATTACCAGTGATCCACAAATCGAAGTTATCGGTGAGGCTTCTAATCCTTTCGAGGCTAGTGAACTTATTCCAGAATTAGAGCCTGATGTTCTTACTCTAGATGTAGAAATGCCTCGAATGGACGGAGTAGAATTTTTAAGAAAACTCATGCCGCAATACCCCATTCCCGTAATAATGGTGAGTAGCACAACCGAAGCTGGATCTGAAAAAGCTATTCTCGCTATGCAATATGGAGCGGTTGACTTTGTCACTAAGCCGGACGGCGGAGCGTCTACTCTCGAGTCAACGCAAGTAGAATTAATTCAAAAAATTAAAGCTGCATCAACTATCAATATTGATAGATGGTTAAAACAACTAAAATACAAATCGCTTCCATTAATCCCAAATCCAATGGCTGGCAAAAGTGGAAAAAGTAAATACAACCTGATTGCCATTGGTGCGTCCACCGGAGGAGTAACTGCAATTCGCCAATTACTGTCTACTGTTCCGAAGGATTTTCCGTGCATACTGATTACTCAGCATATGCCTCCAGGATTCACTGCAACGTTTGCAAAAGGAGTCTCTAAAGACTTTAAGTTAGATGTTAGAGAAGCAAAAGACCAGGACACAATTCAAGTAGGCAGAATTTATATAGCTCCCGGTGACTTCCATTTAGTGGTGAATAAAAGAAATGGAATAAATCAAACAGTTGGATTAACGCACTCAGAAAAAGTAAATGGACATAGACCTTCTGTAGATGTCCTATTTCATTCAATTGTCGAGAATAAACTTGCAGCAGAGACAATTGGAGTTATACTGACCGGGATGGGCATGGATGGAGCAAAAGGACTTCTAGCAATGCGTGATGCGGGAGCAAGAACCATTGGTGAAAGTGAGCAATCTGCACTTATATACGGGATGCCAAAAGTAGCATATGATATTGGCGGTGTTGAAGAGCAGCTTCCTCTTTCTATGATGGTGCCCAAGTTAAAAAACTATTTGAATTATTCAGGTCAATATGTCTGACAAAATACTACTCTATAGCAAAGACGAAAATGTAAGAGAGCAAGTGAAATCCTATGTTAGCGATCTTATATATGAATTTAGCATAACGGATAATATCGATCAGCTTCATTCTTATTTAAAATCAGAAGAATCCTGGTTATTAATTTATGATTTTCTAGAAACATCAAAAGAGAATCAAAAAAACCTTGCAAACCTATTAGCTGATTACCCATTTCAATTAGTTATTCTATTAATTGGTAGAGAAGAAGGGGATGAATTTCTTTTAATGATGGAAAATTATAATGTCTATGACATCGTTGCGTACCCTATTTATAAATTCAAATTACATTTTGCCATAACAAAAGCAGTTAGCTACGGTAAGGTAATATCCAAGATTTCTGATTTCAAATCAAACGAAAAGCAAGTCTTCGAGTCAATGATTAAAGTATTTGATTGGAGAAAAGAACTCGATACCAGGAAAGTAGAATCCCTGGCTAATGAACTTATACACCAAATCAATATTAGCTTCTTTCATGGAAGCGGACTTGGCTCTCTCATAAGCACACTGAGTATTTTATTTTCAAAAGCAAAATTGGACGAAGATAAAAAAGCCTACATGGTGCACGAAAAAATTTACCACCTTCTCAAAGACAATTATGACGAAATTTTAAAACTAAGTGATAGCCTAACAAAGACGCAAGAAATACTTGCTGAAAAGGATTATTATACCGAAAAAATGACTCTTAAGGATTTTTACAGTGCGTTAACCGCAATGGTAAAAGGAATGAAACCAATAGCTGGAATTAAAACCCAAAAAATAGTGATGGGAAATTTTCCAATAGAACTTGCATCTAAATCAATCATAGCAAGCCCCGAGAATTTAAAGCTAGTGTTTGACGAATTATTCACAAATGCAATCAAGTATTCAGAGGATGGCGATACAATCTATGTATTATTTTCTCATGATAAAACTGACTTGGGAATTCGAATACTAAACCCAGCCTATAAAAATTCTGATGGAACAGTGGGAATAACAGAAAGTAATGCGCATAAAATAATCGAACCATTTTTTCGTTTGACGAATGTAGTAGACGATAGGTTTATTCAGGAAACATTTCGATTTGGTTTAGGGCTTACTGTTGTGAATAAAATTATTGATTTGCATAGAGGAAGCATTTCGTTTTATACCACGAATAATAATATGAGAAGGGATAATAATACAAAAGACGTTTGTGTTTGGGTTCGATTTCCTATTTTATAAAAAGCAAGGATACAAGTATGAAAAAAGTTTTAATAGTCGATGACTCCCCAATGGTTTTGAATATAATTGAGACCGCTTTAAGCCTCGAAGACTATGATGTCGTTCGAGCGGCTAATGCTGATGAGGCGCTAAAAAAAATAGAAGAAGGAAAGTTTGATTTTGGAATCTTCGATGTAAATATGCCGGGGAAGACAGGAATAGAACTTGTCCCACTTATATTAAACCATCCAAATGGAAAGGCTATGAAAATTATTATCCTCACTACAGAATCCAGCACAGAGATTCGTAAGAAAGGAGAAGACGCAGGCGCATGTGCCTGGATGGTGAAACCCTTCAAAAATGCAGAAATGATTGAATTACTAAAACAACTAGAAGAATAGATTCACTTTCAATAAATAAAAAACGTTTTTTTTCTACTTGCCTGTTCTATTTGGCAAATTAACATTTGCAGAATAAATACTACTTAGGAGACATTTATGGCAGTAGAAGAAAGACAAAGAGAAAGAGACTTAATACTTTCCCCGAATGAATTTGCATTTATTTCCGATCAAACAAAAGGTAATATCAATATCTACGTAGGTCCCTATAAGGCAAGTCTCTCGAATACTGACCAGCCGATTATCTTTAATGAAAAAACAAAACGGTTTGAGAAGTGTTCGCTTGAATCTTCTATTCAAACTTTCGCAATCTCTCCAGAAGGTTGGTACCTAGTTTTAAAAAATCCTGCGAAGGATAATTCAAATCCTAAAACTGGAACGGTAAATAGCCTTATCGAACTCAACGTGGGACATAAAGTAAATATTCCCGGACCGATTTCTTTTCCTCTCTGGTCGGGGCAAATGGTTAACGTTGTCAAAGGACATCACCTAAGATCGAATCAATACCTTGTTGTGCGAGTTTACGATGAAACAGCCGCTAAAGAAAATTGGAATAAAGCTGTCATCAAAACAAGTGAATCAAGCACAGGACAAACAGAATTTGACATTTCTAAATTAAAACTTGGAAAGCATATTACAATTAAAGGAACTGAGGTTTCATTCTATATACCGCCAACGGGAATCGAAGTAGTCAAAGATGCAAAAAATCAATACATCAGAGAAGCAGTCACTCTCGAGCGGCTAGAATACTGTATCCTCTTAGATGAAGATGGAAATAAACGTTATGTGCGAGGTCCTGAAGTAGTATTTCCCGAACCTACCGAAACATTTATTCAAAAAGATGGTAGCCGCAAATACCGAGCGATTGAACTCAGTGAAATCAAAGGTATTTACATCAAAGTAATTGCTCCCTACACAGATGGTGAGGCGCAATACAAAGAAGGCGACGAGCTTTTTTTCACCGGCAAAGACCAGATGATTTACTTTCCTCGTAAAGAGCATGCAATTGTAAAGTATGAGGATAACGAAGTACACTACGCTGTAGCCATTCCACTCGGAGAAGCACGCTATGTAATGAACCGCCTCACCGGTGAAGTAAAACTCCGTCGTGGTCCTGATATGTTTTTACCTGATCCTCGCTTTGAAGTAATCGTGAGACGTATATTAGAAAATCGTCAAGTTGGTCTTTGGTTTCCAGGCAATGATCGCGCAGTAGAAATCAATGCAGAGCTACGGCAAAAAGCAATTCAAGCCGACAAACCAGCATTTGCCGCTAATCCTCAAAGTCCCTCTCCTGCTACGACTGCCTTTTCTATTTCAGATGAACTATTAGCAAAAGTGCCGGCAGAGGATGAAGAAAAAGAACAAATAGCAAGTGACTCTTTTCAAAGAAGAAATAAGTATACGCCTCCTCGCTATATCACACTCGATACAAAATACGATGGAGCAGTTTCTCTCGGAGTATGGGCAGGCTATGCAATTATGGTAGTCGGGAAATCAGGCGAGCGCAAAGTCATTGTTGGACCTAGCACTTACTTGCTAGAATTCGATGAAGACATGCAAGTATTTTCTCTATCTAAAGGAAATCCGAAGTCAGATGAAAATCTAGTGCGGGATGTGTATCTCCGCGTGGCTAATAACAAAGTATCCGATACAATTGAAGTTGAGTCTAAAGATTTTGTTAGTATTCAAATTAAACTTTCCTACCGTTTGAATTTTGTAAATGATTCTTCTAAATGGTTTAATGTAGAAAATTACGTGAAGTTTCTCACTGATAGGTTTCGGTCTGTTATTCGCACTGCTGTCAAGAACTACCGCGTAGAAGAATTTTATACGAATGGAATTAACATTATTAAGAAAACAATTCTAGGAGAAGATAATTCCGGCTACCATTTTACTGAAAATGAAATGAAAGTCTACGATGTAGAGGTAACTGGAATCATCATCAAAGATGGAGCGATTGCAAAATTAATGATGGAATCACAGCAAGCACTAATTCAGGAGCAAGCAACGCTTACCCGCGAAAAGTCTAAACTAGAAATTTTAAAATTCATGGAAACTGTAAAGCGTGAAACAAGTGAATCCCAATACATTACACAAAAAGCAGTCTACGGTTTTGAAAAAGAAGAATTAGAAAAACGATTGGAATTAGAAACCACGCGTGCACAATCGAATGCATCGATCGAAGATTTAAAACTAAACAACCAATTGAATAAAGAAGACTTGATGAATAAGATTAATTCACTCCAATTAACGAGAGATAAATCCAGGCTAGATCAAGAAGTTTTCTTTAAAGAGCAAAATATCAATCTTTCAGCCAAGGAACTTGATACACAGGTAAGAGCTATGGTAGAGCGGGCAAAAGCGATTAGCCCTGATTTCATTGCGGCACTGCAGTCTTTCAATGACAAAGACCAACTTGTCAAAATCGCAGAGGCAATGGCACCACTCGCAATACTTGGCGGAGAATCAGTTGCTGAAGTATTTTCTAGATTATTATCTGGTACAAAACTAGAAGGAGTATTCCTAAACATCGGCGCGGATACTCTTAGTAAACTTCCAATTAAGAAGAAGGCTGAAGAGAAATAAGGATTTATTTAAAAGGAGATCAAACTATGAAAGTAAAAATTAGCGTCTTGTTAGCGAGTATTGTTCTTGTAGCAGGATTATATCCAAATGATTTCGGCTCCAATTTCATTTCGTCGCTTTCGTCAGGAGATTGTAAGGGAATCGCAAGCAAAGACAAGAGCTGGTGCACTACAAACGATTGTAAAGCAATTGCAAGCGGAGACAAAAGTTGGTGCCAGTCAAGCGACTGTAAAGGAGTAGCGGCTAAAGACAAATCATGGTGTAGTTCAAGTCTTTGCAAAGCATGGGCATCAAGTGATAAAAGCTGGTGTAACGATAGCGATTGTAAAGGAGTAGCCTCAAAAGATAAGTCCTGGTGTAGTTCAGCACAGTGCAAAGCAATTGCAAGTGGTGATAAAAGCTGGTGCAATTAATCCAACCGTTTATTGGAAGATGGATATAAGTCATTGAGTAACGAAAACGAATCTATTCTAGAATTAAAAAATGAAATTGAACTTTTAAAATTAGAAAAAGAAGAGCTAAATAGATTCTTTTCACTAAATTTAGATTTACTTTGCATTGCTAACCAGGAAGGTAATTTTCTTAAATTAAACAAGTCTTGGGAGTCAATTTTAGGTTATCCGCTAGAAGAATTACAAAACCAAAAATTTTTTAATCTAATTCATCCAGAAGATTTACAGTCAACGAATGATGCATTGGCAAGGCTAGATGCCAGCCAACCGGTCTTAAATTTTGTAAACCGCTATCGTCACAAGAACGGGACGTATAAATTTTTAGAATGGAGTGGGCAACAGTATGGTAAATTCATTTATTGTACTGCAAAGGACATTACAGAACAAATCGAAATTCATAGTAAGATTCAAAAAAATGAAGAGTCTCTTCGTAAAGCTCAGAGTCTTTCTAAAATAGGAAGTTGGGAATTTGATCTAATCAGTTTTGAATTAATTTGGTCAGATGAACATTATAAAATCTTTGAATTGGAAAAGCAACCCTCCGATAAATTATATTCTGCCTATCGATCAAAAATTCATCCAGATGATATTTCTGCCTTAGATAAAGTCGTAAATGATGCGATCGAAAGCGCAGCAAACTTTGTATATGAGCATAGAGTTATTTGTAAGGATGGAAGTATTAAAAAAGTAGTCGGAATCGGAGAAGTAATTAAGGATAATAAGAATAAGCCGATTAAACTACACGGAACTGTTCAAGATATTACAGAGCGCGAAATTTCAGAAATATCTTTGCAAAAAAAAGAGCAACAATTACGTCTCGCACTCAGTGGGGGAAACCTCGGAATATGGGAATGGAATTTTTCGACTGGTAAATTAGAAGTAGACGACCGCTGGATGGCAATTCTTGGATTGGATAATGACCATAAACCTACAATAGAATCTTGGAGTTCCCTTGTTCATCCGGAGGATATTGGCAAATTAGATATTCTCGTTCAAGAAGTAATCCTAAATCCTTTTGGCACTTCCTTCGAAACAGAGATACGAGCAATGCATAAGAATGGCAATTATATTTGGATTTTAGACAAAGGCGCAGTTGTAGAAAGAGATAAGGATGGTAAGCCACTCTATATCATTGGTACTCATATGGATATTACGGAAAGCAAAGAGGCGCAGCGAACTTTAAGTTTGCGGGAAAAATCTTTAGCTGCTATATCACAAGGAGTTCTATTGACTGATCCGAATCGAAAAATTACCTACGTGAACAAAGCCTTTGAAGAAATTACCGGTTACACTGAAGCGGAAATGTTAGGGCAAACATGCATTATGCTGCAAGGTAAAGAAACAGACCAGGCTACGGTTCTTGCAATTCGTGCTGCATTGCAAAACCATGTACCTATACAAACCGAAATTTTAAACTACGCCAAAGATGGTAAAACATTCTGGAATCTCTTGGCGATTTCTCCTGTATTCGATGCGAGTGGAAAATTAATCCAATTCGTAGGAGTGCAAAAAGACATCACAGGAAGAAAGCAAATAGAAATCGAACTCATCCAAGCAAAAGAGCAGGCGGAGGCGGCAAATCGTGCTAAGTCGGAATTTCTTGCAAATATGAGCCATGAGATACGAACGCCTCTCAATGCAATCATCGGCTTCACAGATTTACTCACTCTCTCAAATCTAAATGATACGGAGAAACAATATTTAAACATAGTATTTCAATCTGCAAATTCGCTTTTAGAATTATTGAATGATATATTAGATTTTTCTAAAATAGAAGCAGGAAAGTTGGAGCTTCACCTTGAAAAGGTTGATCCATATGAATTGCTTAAGCAAGTAACAGATATACTTAAATTCAAAGCCCTGGCTAAAGGAATTAAAGTATTTTTAACCAGTCCAGTAAATATTCCCCATTTTATCTGGACTGATCCGATTCGACTGCGGCAAATTATGATAAACCTGTTAAGTAATGCAGTAAAATTTACAAACCATGGCGAAATAGAAATAAAAGTAGAAGTAAATGATCATAACCCGCACGATAATACTTCTAATCTTCATTTTTCTGTAAGGGATACAGGGATAGGTGTATCTAAAGAAAATCAAGAAAAAATATTTGAAGCATTCTCTCAGGTAGATAGTTCAAACAATCGTAAATTTAGAGGCACTGGACTCGGGCTTACAATTTCAAATGACTTACTGGCACTCATGAATAGCAAATTAGAAGTAAAGAGTGAACTCGGTGTTGGCAGCATATTTTATTTTTCCCTATCTGTAAAAATAGAATATGCAGAAAATATTTATATGCAACCTAATAGCCCCGAAAATAAAACTCTGCTCGAAAGTAAATTTAAGATTCTGCTTGTAGATGATGATCTATTAAATCTAAGTTTAATAAAAACTATTATCAGAAATATTCTGCCTAATGCAATTTTATTGGAAGCTAGTAATGGTAGAGAAGCAGTTGAACTTTTTATAAAAGAGCAACCGGATATTATTTTCATAGATATTCAAATGCCAGAAATGAATGGACATGAGGCAACAAATACAATTCGAAAATTAGAAACAAATAAAAAAATACCGATTATCGCAGTCACAGCTGGCGTCACCGATGGAAATAGGGATAAATGCTTTGCATGCGGTATGGATGATTTTACGAGTAAGCCTGTAACAAAAACAAAGCTTAAACTTCTACTCCAGAAGTGGCTTGTAACAAAAGCATTGCAATAATTTTTAACCCATTCTCTTTTTTAATTCAGAATAAACTTTTCTTGATACAGGAAGCTCTGTTTCATTTTTTAATTCTAAAGTATATTTTCCGCCCGTTTTAGATTTAAGAAACTTTCCTTCCCGTAAATTAACCAAGTAGGATTTGTGAATTCGAAAGAAATGCGAGGGCAAAATTTTGCATAAAGAATCTAGAGTTTTACGATGAGTATCCGTTTCTCCATTTTTGCGATGAATTAGAGTATAATTATCCTGACCTTGAATATAGCAAATTTCTTTTATGGGGATAATTTCTATTTTGTCCTCCTTCTTTACACTCAGGAATTTAGTATAACGAGAATTTGCCGCTAAATTTTTCCATTTTTGCAATGCTTTAGTAAGACGTTCTTTATTTATAGGTTTCGGAACAAAATCTAAAACACCAAACTCAAAAGCCTGGATTGCTTTTTCTGTCATTCCTGAAACGATAATAGTATGAAAAGACTCAGCGATAATATTTCTAAGCAGGTCAAATCCTTCTCGCCCATCCAAGTTTAAATCTAAAAAAACAAGATCAACCGAATGCTCCTCTAAAAAACACTCAGACCCAACAAGACTACGTTCCATTTTTAAAGAGGTAATTTCTTTTCCATAAATTTCTCGAAGCAATTTTTCTAAGCCTCTTGCGGCTACTGCCTCATCTTCCACAATTAAGATTCTCATTTTTATTCCTCTAACCTTGATTGAATATTGGTGAAATGCATTAGGATACTATCGTAATGCCGCTTTCCCATCCGCCCTTGACGGGTTTAGAGTAAAATTCCCATTTGCCGGGAAATGCTTCTTCTAGCCTTGATCGAATATATTTTATCCCAGTGCCTGAAGTTTCTCTCGATGACTCGACAGGCAAGCCATCATTGAATAAAATAAATCTAGTTTTCTTGCCATCAAGTTTTTTAGTTAAAATAAATTCGCCCGATTTTCTTCCAGGATAACCATGAGTAACTCCATTCTCGACAAGCGTATGTAAAGCAACAGGCGGAATTAGCTCTTTGCCGCTAATGTCTTCTGTCCTAAGCGAAAACTTAACATCTTTTCTAAGGCTCATAATTTCTAAGTATCGTTTGCAAATTTGAATTTCCTCTGAAATGAAAATTGTTTTTTTATTAGAAAGTTTTAAAATATAATGAAGCTCATCGGAGAGAGCAGATAGAAGTTTCTTCGCGTTAGCCGGATCTTCATCGAGCCAGATAATTGTAGCATTAATGGAATTAAGTAAAAAATGAGGATGGATATTACTTTTTAAAAGCTCGACCTCCATTCTAGCAGAAACAAGTTTTGCGTCTTGGGACTCCTGCCTGTAATAAGAAGCTCTCTCTTCTGCTTTTGTTTTTTCGCGGTTAATAATTGTAATCTTGTAGGCAAGCCCTAGAGATAGAAGGCACATCTCGACCGCAGAACCAACCTGTAATCCATACTCCGTAAAGGTATTGGTTGGAAAAATTCCGAGTCCTTTAAAAGCATAAATCCCTACTCCAAAAAGAAGAGAAACCCAGGCGATAATAAAATACCGCGCCGGCTTATAGCCCTTATCCCAACATACAATCCCGACTATAAAAATAGAAATTGCAAATACAATGACAAGACTTGCAAGTAAATAAATATTTACAAAGTAAGAAAAAATAAAAGAGGATAACATAAGTAATCCCATACAACCCATCAAAATCTTTTGTAATTTATCCAGAAAAGGAACGTTTTTCTTGGAGTTTAAAAAACTTCTAGTAAACTGAATTCCCCAGAGAAGCGCAAATCCTCCCAGGAAAGGCAAACTGATATTAGCCCAATACGGAGAATTAGGCCAGAGGTATTGAAATGCTAATCCATTAAGTATTGACTGACTCGCTCCGTAATTGATTACATAGAGCAGGTAATAGAAATAACCAATATCACGAAGCATAAAAAGTAAAATCAAATTATAAACAATCAAAACGAGTAAAATTCCATAATAAACACCAAAGGCAAATTCTTCTCTC
>JANYCR010000054.1 GCA_025360185.1 Leptospiraceae bacterium
GAGTCGTTTAAATTCGGTTAAACCCCAGGCAGCCAATTATATTTAGCCGATTGTTTTTATTTTTTCTAAACCTTTCATTTTTACGATTCTATCAAAGTGCGAATAACATTCATCTAACTCGTGTAGCAAATCTTCAGGAGAAAGCTCTGAGGCAATATTCGTAAACCCTACAAGATCACAAAATAAAATGGAAGCGGAAGAGACTGACTTGGGTTTAACTTTGCCTTTTAGTTTTAATTCTTCGACAATATATTTAGGTAAAACTGAATTTAGTATGTCGTCTGTTTTTTTAAAAGATTCTTTTAGTTCATTATCGAAAATGCGATAGGAGGCTCTTTGAATAAATGAATTTTGTTCAAAGAGAATATCCGTACAAGCTCGGTATGGGAGTTTAGAGCGCTTAACAATAATTTCTAAGAGTGGAAGCATTTTATTTTCCGAGCTGAAAATAGTTTCGAATCCTATATTTCGTCCTTTGGCACGCAAAGCCTTGATCGCAAACTGCATATTTTCCTCATACTTTTTTCTAAGTAGCGTGTCGTTTCTTTTGATGTCTAGAATTTTAAAGAAGAACATTTGGTTTTGAGATTTAAAAGTTGCATCATAATATCCTTTCGAGCTTCCCTCTACACTTAGCTCTGCTTGCGTAGCAGTCCACCAGTGTTTAAATAAATTAAAGTAAGCTAGCTTATCATTCACATCGGGAAATTCTTTTTCAATAGATGAAATCATATCCTCTGTTATCTTTTTAAATGAGACTCCTTCGATAGTAATATAATCCGAAACTCCAGCAGGTTTTTTTAATTCTTCCTGCAAATGGAGCAGTAAATATCTAGCTAATTCTTTAGCTAGCTCATATCTAATATCTTTTATCTTCATTCCAATACCAATATTAAATTCTCCTTGCTTAATGCTTTTACAAATTCAATTTGGTTAATGTGAAAGCAAAAAAAAAGCCAGAGACAGCAAGAGAACAATTAATTGGCTTGGACGGATTGCCTACTTTTGGAATCTTTTCAGAACCCGTAAATGAAGTAAATTTTAAAGCGTATAAATTTTTATCTCCTTTCGGGAAACCAAAGAATGCAATCAGCAAATACTTTGGCTACAATCAGTTTGAATACGTGGGTGGTGTTTCGGATAAAATTATTTTCGGAGTTGCTATTGCTGACTTAAAATTTCTAACGAATGCTTTTTTTTACATCTATCTTCCGCCAACCGGTAAATTCTTTCATAAAAGTTTCAAGGCACCGTTTTCTATCGGCTCTAAGTTTTCTAATTTTCCAGAGACAGGAGTAGTTTCTTTTTCTCAGGGAAAAAATAAAATCGAAATGGCACCCCTAAACGGTAGGCGAAAGCTACACTTGGAGTTATCCTCTGGCGAGACAGTAGATGCAGAATTTTTAGAGGAAGGAATAGAGCCTCTTCGTATTTGCACCCAGGCAGGAGTTAATGGGTGGGTCTATGTGCGCAAAACAGCAGGTAGCCCCGTCGTTGGAAAAATTGAATGTGATTTAGGAAAGTTTGATTTAGAAAAGTTAGGAGTCTACGGTCACAACGATTATAGCGTAGGATTTATGCGACGCGAAACTTTTTGGAATTGGGGCTGTTTTACTGGGAAGTTAGATAAGAATATAATCGGTGTTAACCTCTCCTGTGGGGTAAATGAAACTAGCTTTTCAGAAAATTCCCTTTGGCTCAATGGAGATAGATTTCAATTACCTCTTGTATCGTTTCAATATGACAAAAAAGACCTGAAAAAAGAATGGAAAATAGTCTCTGGGGATGGGGTTATTGATTTAGTTTTCAAGCCAGAAGGAAATTACAGAGAGAATATAAATGCGTTTATTATAGCATCTAACTTCAATCAATTGTATGGAAAATACTTTGGAAAAATTCAAATCTCGCCTACAAAGTTTTTAAAGATTAATGGGATGTACGGATACGCGGAAGACCATTATGCGAAGTGGTAGAAAAAATAATATTAGGAATATCTAATGAATGAAGAAGAAATAGATTTAAGTGCAGAAGATTTTAATTATTCGGACAAGCAGATTACAATTTCCGTTCGGTCTATAGGAGTTCCTGATAACCTTCCTGCCAACGGTGTCATCGTTGATTTGAAAGGTATTCTAAATATATATTCTGCAAACCCGTTGAAATCTATTCTTGCAAACTTAATGAACGTCGGCAAAATTCGAATTTACGTATACATGAAACAACTAGATAATATTGATTCTTCGGGACTCGGTGGACTTATTGCTGTGCAGACAAAACTTTTAAAAGTAAACGGTGTACTTAAAGTAATCGAGCCTTCCGAAAAAACTAGATCTGTTTTGAAGCTAACGAATCTAGAAAGCTACTTCAATATGAATGAAGTATTTATACCATAGGCAAATTCTAATTAACTGCACTTGAAGCGTAACCGAATTCCTCTATAATTCTATACACAGCCTGTGCAAGTACAGGATCAAATTGCATTTCTAAAACTCTTGTTTCGGGGTTCGTGATTAAAATATTTTCAGGTCCTTTAGGTTTAAGACGAAAATAAGTAAGCTTTGTATAGATATCGATTTTAAAATTATCGCTATCTAAACGAATTGCGTCTATTTCTTCGAGGGGCAATCTAAAAGTTTCCGCTAGTAAGAATCTTAATCTACTCGATTCATAAATAATTTCTTGGATTGTGCTTGGGGTAGTTATTTCGATATCAGCCATAGGCAAATAATTAAATACTTTTTAATAAATTTGTCAATAAATTATTTTGAAAAAATCTCTAGTAATATTGGTAAATAGTAACAATCTAGTTTAAATGAATTAAAGAAACCATTGTGTCCGCCATAGTCTTCGATTCGAACATCCAGGTTTGGATTAGGTGTTAGCTCGTAGAAATCCTCTGGATGAACGACGGGGTCATCTTTCGCTGTAATAATAGTAGCTGGCGTTTTTAGATTTTTAAAATAATCTTTTGTGAGTGTGTAAGTTTGAAAGTATTCATCTGCACTTTTATAAGGACTGTATTCGGGGATAATACTTTCCGTGAGATTCATCACAGTATCCGCACTTCTATATTTATCAAAATTATACAAAAATGGAAATAGTCTTTCTTTTTCGTCTAGAGAGCGCATCCATTGCTTTAAAAAATACTTTCGTAGAAATGGGTTTTCATCCATCATCTCGGTGCTTGATTTGGGATGAATTGCGGGGCTAATGCCTACAGCGTGTTTTAGATTTGGAATAGTTTTCTTAGTATTATTTCGAGCAATGCGAAGCGCGAAGTTTCCACCGAGGGAAAATCCCGTTACAAAAAAAGGATTGCCCCTAGCCGCAAGTTTAGAAACTTCTTTTGCTGCGGCAAATGTTTCTTCGAGTAGGCTACCATTGAATATCCCCTCATTTAGATGGTGGGTTCCCCCGTGATCGCGAAGGTTGATTCTAAAAACATCAAAGCCGTTATTATAAAGATAGGCACCAGTTTTTAAGATATAGGCAGAATTAATATGGCCTTCCCAACCATGCAGAAGTAACACAAGTCCTTTCGGATTTTTATTCATCTGCTTGGACAAATACCCTATTAGCCGCACATTCTTTCCTGCCTGGATCAAATGAAGCTTAGCCTGTTCAAACATTGCATTCTGTTTTAACTTTTCAAATTTCAAACTTGCTAAAATTGTTTGCACTGTTGCGGAGCGTAGTAGTAGCGGAGGTTTAAATTTTGGATGCATATTTTATATAGTAATCAGTAAACTAATTTCTGCATGAGATTAAGTCTAGTTTTACATTTTGCTCTAAGCTGTCGAGTAAAATCTATTTTAAAAATTTAAACGGGATTTTTAGTTTTTGCAATTTCTTCGACAAAGGTTTGTCAAAAGTGATAAGCGAAAAATTTTCTTTTTTGGCTATAGAGGCTAATACCGCGTCTCCGTAATCGGAAATATCGGAAGGCCAGAGTTTTAGAACTCTTTCGATTTGAAATCCGTCAATAATGGAAATTCCAGGTGTTAGAAGGAGTGCATTTATCATTTCTGAGATTTCTGAATCGGACTTGGAATAAACAGATTGTAGAACAAAAATAAATTCACTGATTGCAAAAATGCTTACAACTAATTCAATCTGAAGTGCGGTTGCAGATTTAAAAATATCTTCAACAAGTTTGCTTTGTCTTGGATTTCTATCAACGACGTAAGAAATTAAAAGGTTCGTATCGACTAAATAGGATTCCATTTAAGCGTATCTGCTTGCTCTTGCTTTTCTGGCTTTTAGAATATCTGTTTTCGTTGAACCACCAATTGGAGGAATCGAAGCTTTATATTTCAAAAATGGATTGGAGGCTGTTTCTACATAGATTTTGGAACCTTCCATTTTCCATTCCAATACATCGGAAATATTTATTTTGAGTTTATCTCTCACTAATTTTGGAATAGTCGTTTGGTATTTGGATGTAATTTTGGATTCCATGGATATTCTCCTTACGAACTTAGTATAAAGTAAGGAATTATTTTGTCAAGGGAAAACTTGATTTGCTTGACAAGTCGGACTTTTAAAACTAAAATCTAATTAGAGGTATTTTTTTGGAAAATTTAATATGGCTACAACGATACGACTAATTCTAATTATACTCTTACTTGCATTTTTCGAATGCAAACCAAAGACAGAATCTCTTCCGAAAGAAATTGCTGAGAAATATTTGATTTCATTTGTGCAAAATCCAAATGGGATTGCTTATTACAAAGATCCAACTGATTTAAAATCGAAGCTCGGGGTAATTCCTTATAAGGCGATGTTTGGGAGGGAAGAAAGTCATGAGATGTTTGGAAAGACTCCCGCTATTAAAATTTGGTATGAAGGTAAGGTAGGATTTATTTTTTACAGTAAAATGTCTTTCGAATTATACGCAGATGTAATTAGTTTTACAGAAGAAAATTCTGTCGGGGGAAGTAGTTTCGGAGTAGTTGAATCTGATGCGGCTAATTTATATAATTCCCCTTTTGCTGATGAACAGCTATTTGACAAAGTAGGGCAATTTACATTGGTGCAAAATATAGAGTCATCTATTAAGAATAAAGAAAATTGGATTCGATTATTGTATAAAGAAAAAAAAGTATATTCAAAAGCAAAAATCGCAATAGAGTTGTTGGTAAATTAAGAAATTCAAGTAAGGTGGAAATTCCAAATACCACAGGCGATCCAAAAAATTTTATCTCCAAAGTCAGGGGTTATATTTCTGAAGATGTCCCAAGTAATTTTCAATCTCTTTACACCGG
>JANYCR010000096.1 GCA_025360185.1 Leptospiraceae bacterium
TGTGCCCGAAGCGGCGGATCGACAGCACGGGGCTGTCAAGAGTCAGCGGTTGCAGCACGGCGTTGACGCGCGAGCCATCGGCGAGGCGGGCGTCCACCATCGGCGACGATTCGTCCACCCGTCGGCCGACCCGCGACGCGATCCGCTGGATGACGCGAACGAGGTGCGCTTTGTCGCTGAACTTGTAGGGCGTGAGTTCCAGTTTGCCGTTGCGCTCGACGTACACCTTGTCGGGGGCGTTCACCAGAATTTCGGTGATGGTGCAATAATTTAATTGGACTCGGAATTACAAATATGTCAGCGGAATCAAAAACTGAACCTGGTGGTTACAGTGGAAGTGGGGCACTCGAACAATTTGAAACTGAAGACAAAAGAAGTCTAGTCGATATTATCCGCTATATTAAAGCTAAGGGGTTTGATCCAGTATTAAAAGATTTTGATTCAGCTCTTATTTAACTTAAGCCGGCATCGTTCCAAGAAACGGTGCCGGGAAAAAATTAATTTGTTTAAACGAAGTTATTTTTTTGCAGAGTAACTTTTCTGAACGCAAAGTGCAAATTCAGTACAGGAACTCTGGCTTGCGTCATAACAAGCAAGGACTGCTTTTGTATTTCGCTTACATGCATTTAGACAACCATCTTTCATTTTTTTAATTTCGGCTGGCGTAGCAGTCTTCGATGGGTTCATTTCTTTAGCGCAGGATAAAAAACGCTCACAAGCTGGGTCGCATTTTGGATCAAGTGCCCAAATGGAAGAAGAAAGAGAGATGACCACAAGAAAGGATAAAATAAGTTTCAAAATTATCTCCTTGAAAGTTTCCCTAGCGACACAGGGATTCGAACCCCGGACCTGCGGATTATGATTCCGACGCTCTAACCAGCTGAGCTATGTCGCCGCGAAACCTTCTATAACCTTATTTTTAAAATGCCTATACTGTCAAAACAAAATAGGCATTTTGTATATTGGGAATTTTAATATAAGGTTTAGAATTGGAAACAATTTTTCTTTTTAATTTTTTTAAAAAATCATTAGGAAATTTATTTTTTTTTGTAATAACGATCGAGAATTTCGAACAGTTCTTGAGGAACAAACGGTTTCGATATGTAATCATTCATTCCTGCTTCACGGGCTTTTACTTTTGTGTCAAATAACGCTGAGGCTGTTAAAGCTATGATGGGAATTGTTTGAAACTTAGGCTGAGCCTTTTTTCTGATTTCGATTGCAGCTGTATATCCATCCATCTCCGGCATTTGTAAGTCCATTAAAATCAAATCGTAGTCTCTCGAGGAAATTTTTTCCAAGCAGATAAGACCGTTTTCTGCTAGATCAGCTTCGATCTCCCACTTCTGCATATACCGTAATGCTACTTTTTGATTACTTATATTGTCCTCAACGAGTAATACGCGTAAGCCGTTTAAAGTTTTTTTTTCTGTTTTTGTTTCCATTGGTTTTAAATCATTTTTCAAAATCATCGGTACTATTAAAAAAACAATGAATGAAAAATTCGAACCTCTATTTATTTCACTCGTTATTGAAATATTACCTTCCATTTTCTTCAAAATTCTCTTTGTAAGGGATAATCCAGAATTTCCTCTTGAGAATAATATGTTCCCGGTTACTTCTTTATCTCTAAAAAAAAATTGAATTGAATCTAATTGATCTTTTGCTATGCCAACACCGGTATCTATTATAGAAAATCTTATTTCAACCAAACTTGCTTTCAAGTCTTGCAAACTAACTTCGATACAAATATTTCCACCCATTGGAGTAAAATGTATACTGTTTTGAATTAGGCTATCTAGTATTTGAGTTAACCGGAAAGAATCTCCAATAACAATTTCTGGTATCATTGAGTCTATTTTTGTTACCAAATCTAAGCTCTTTTGTTTCACAGTTTCAAAATGCTTTTGTTTTAAATTATTTAGAAGAATAGGTATATTGATTTCTTCTTCTTTAAGTTCAATTTTATCTGAGAAGTTTGGATCTTGCATAGAGTTAAATAAATTTAGGGACGGGAAAAATAATATTAAACGCTTCAACAGATAGACCTAGTGAAAATTTTGCTATCTCTCGTACATTGGGAAAAAAATCATGGTTAGTAATTAGTCTATTAATAGAGGCAAACTTACCTTTTCCGCTGCCACTAAATTGTGTATTAATTAATTTTCCGTCATCCGATTTCTGTAGAAGAGAAACTGGATAAACTTTCGTCGTAACAGGAAAAGGAATAAATTTTTTAGTGAACTCAGCTTCCAGAAAGTTTTTACCGTCTGGGCTTATAACGTTTACCGTTGTGCTATTTCCTTTTTTGTCCCAGGTAAAATTTGCTAGCTCTTTCGGAATTGCCCAGTTGAGTCTTCCTTCCTGGATAGACATCTTACTGGAAACAAAGATCTTAGTAATTTTTTTATAGTAGTTTGTTTTTATTTTACCATTAACCGATTGTGAATATTTAAAATCCCCTGGAATAAATAATAATTCGAAATAAGGTCCTACATTTGAAGATTCATAATTTACTAACATGATTGCACCTAGACCGCCGGTAAAGGAAGCCCTATCTTCTTCTGCGATAAAACTTTTTTCGAGTAGAATCTTTTTGTTTCCTAAAAAAGGGATTATGAAGCCTTCTCCCTTTAAATGCCAGGGTGCTGGGTAATGAAGTGTATCTTCCATTTTTATTTTCCTAATTTAATTTTAGTTTTGCAAAGTCTTTCGCAAAGTAAGTAATAATTATGTCTGCTCCAGCGCGTTTAATAGAGAGTAGACTCTCAACCATAGACTTCGTTTCATCTAACCACCCCTGTCTGGCTGCAGCCTTAATCATAGCATATTCCCCGCTGACATTATAAGCAACAATGGGAATCGGAAAATTTTGCTTTAAAGATTGAATGATGTCCAAGTAGCATAGTGCCGGTTTAACCATGAGATAGTCTGCTCCTTCGCTGAAATCTAACTCTGCTTCTAAAAGGGCTTCTTTTGTATTTCTGGGATCCATTTGATATGTTTTTTTGTCTCCTGCTTTCGGTGCGGAGCCTAACGCATCTCTAAATGGACAGTAAAAGCTACTAGCATATTTTGCTGTGTAGGACATGATTGCAACATCGGTAAAATTATTCTTATCCAGTATACCGCGTATGTAGGCGACTCTTCCATCCATCATATCAGATGGACCTAAAATATCCGCGCCTGCTTCAGCTTGGGCTAATGCCATTTTGCCCAATATAGGTAGAGTTTCATCGTTCAAAATTTTCCCATTTTGTACAAGACCGTCGTGTCCATCTGAGCTGTACGGATCCATCGCTACGTCAGTGATAACTGTTACTTCTGGAAAATTCTTTTTAATGGCTTGAATCATTTTGAGGTATAGGTTATTTTTTTTATAACTAAGAGATGCACTTTTATCTTTTAATTTGTCTTCGATCTGTGGAAATAAAATAAAATTTCTAATACCTAATTGTAAACAATCTTCTATATCTTTTAAAACTAAATCAGGTGATAATCTAAAAAAGTCCGGCATAGACGAAATCTCTTTCTTTATTTTGTTTCCTTCTTGAATGAAAAGTGGATGAATTAATTGAGATGTTCTTAGGTAGGTTTCGGCAACCATTTCTCGTATTGTACTTGAATTCCTGTTTCTTCTTGGTCGTCTTTGTATATCCATATAATGTCAGTCAATGCTAAGCGATTGTTTTTTCGATTAAAAATTTTACGTTACAATAAAATTGGGATTGAATTTACAGTATTTGATAGTATGAATCAGTTTCTGAATCCCGTCCTTTCATTTATTAGTATTGTATTTTTTTCGTTCTTGTTTTTGGGAAATTGTAGCAATGTTGAAAGCGAGAAGGCATATTGTGAGAAAAAAGCAAAGCAATATTTTTTACTCTGTATAATTAATATAAAAACTGCTCCTGCCTATTTTGGAAAGACAGAATGGACTAGCCAGCAAATTCAATCGTATTCACAAAATTTTTGTGTTTCGGATTATATCAGAAAAAAACGCTGTGCTGACCAAAGCGCGTTTCGACCCCATCGAAAAGATTGAAATTTATTCTAATTCTATTTTTATTCGCAATATCCCTATTTGCCACAGATGAATCATATTCGCTAGACTATATTTATGTAAATGCAAACACAGGTCAGTCGAGTGGAGGGCATTCCGCATTACGATTAGGGGAAATAGTCTATCATTTTCAATATTTTCCCGATAAAGTTTTTCATATCATTCGAGAGCCCTGGGAAGAATTTCGCTATGTTTATGGAATTCAGGAAAATCGAACAATTCAAATTCAGAGTGTAAGTCTTCCTAAAGAAGATTATTTTTTCTTCTTTGAGCGGATGAATGAAATATACCTCTATCAAAAAAAAGAATTGGATAATTTAGAAAAACTTGATAACGATGTTAAAATAATAGAGTCTGTTTTAACTGGGGACCAAACTGTTTATTTAAAAGCGTCAGGTTATTTCTCTACAGATGCTACCAATAGACGAGATTACAATTCTCTAAAGACTAAAATAAATTCTAGTCTCGGAAAAAATTTTCTTTTAAGGCAAATAGGTATTATTCGCAATCAAATTTATAATTTTGAAATTCCTATACCAAAGGCTACACTACTTGATTTAAAAATAAAGCAGTATCCCGCATCGGTAGAAAATTTTTCTACCGATTATTTGGAAATGCTTTCTCTCTTAATAGCACTAGAAATTTTAGAGAATGAAACTGATCTTAATAAAAGTGGATACTTTTTGTATGTTAATAATCCCGCTTACCATATAAGTAAGTCTACATTGAATAAATTTTCTTCTCTTGCTAATCAGATGGAAGATGAAATTATTCGACTTTTAAATCCCAATACGATTAATAATGGTTATCCTCTATTAGTTACTATTGCCAGGTATTTGGTTATTCGAAAGTCAATATCGGAAGGAAAGTTATTTCTTCTAAATAGTTTTGGTAAGAATCACTCTCTCGTTATTGGTGAGGCTACCTACAATAAGTCATTTTTGACTGGAATTTATAAGCAAATATCTAGCAAAGTTTCTAATCATTTTTCTAAATTAGAAAATGCAGATTCTATCTCCGAAAGAGATTATACTATTCTAGAAGACTCTGCCAATAGACAACGGGAAATATACTTTGGGCTCGAAGAACAAAAGTCAATTCGAGTGAATTATGAATTAATGCTCCCTGCAAAGGAAAATAATATATATATCTATCGATCGGAAGTATCAACTCAATTTAACCAGAAAGTATTAGAAGAGTATAAATTAAATCGGGATAAATATGCATTTGCCTTACAAGAAAAGTATTCTTTTAATCTTTTCACTAAGAATTGCACAACGGAAATATTTCATTCTCTGAATTCTTTTTTTAACGAAAATGATAAAGAGTCTAGCAAGAAACTCGGTGGAGTTATAAAGGGAGACGATGTATTTATATTTGTTCCGGTATATGCGTATTATGCTGTTCAAAAGAAATATAAAGTGAGTAAGGAAGAAATAATCCCATCTCTGCGAGCAATGATTCTAAAGAAAGATTCATCTAAAGATTTACTTATTTCAATGAAAGAATTATCTACGTTAACCTCTGGATATTATAAATTCAATCGAGAGGATTCTTTTTTTATTTTTTTTACGGACGATGTTATTTTGCCCCGACCTATTTTTGGGTTAGTTAACTTGTTTGCTGGAATAGGGGAGTTTAGCCTTGGAATTTGCATTTCCCCATTTGATAAAGGAGATCGGTTGGTTAAAGGGTTACAGGGAATTTTTTTTAGTGGACCTGAGTTACTATTTTTTAATGTTCGAAAAGGAACTTTTATTTATGAAGGAAAGACGGATTGGACTACTGCGGAATAATCTAAAAAAAGGTAGTCTTAAAATTGAAATTTAAAATCAATGAATATACCAAATGACAAAAGTAATTTCCCACCAAGACTTCATTCGAGTAGCATTTGGTATAAGGATTTGTGATGATCAAAAAAGCGCTATTCTTCCTCGGTGTATTTTTCAGTTTTAACATTCTGGTATTTTTTTCCGATGCTCCCTGGTTTATTTATTTCCCAAAAGAAATACTTTATTCAATTTCAGGGATTTGTATTTTTTTTCTAATATTACAATATTTATTTTTGATTCAGTCTAAGGGTTCGGGGAATTACTTTCGGCAAGTACCTGCGCAATTTATTTATGGTTTACTTCTAATTTCTATTTCGCTAATGATTCTTTTCCCGATTCGAAATTTAAACCTAGGCGATGGAATTTTACTTTTGGAACATCTGGCGCTTGAGGCAAAGATTTTTGGCTATCATCTTACTATGGATGAAATTCTAGAGGCGATGATTCACTCTCTTTTATTTGCAAGGTTTGGATATGTATTCGATACTCCTATGGAAGTTTATCGACTGGTGAGCACAATATTCGGATTATGCGCTATTGGTATTTTAGCTTATTACTTTCGAAAATTCAAAATCGGCTTCGCTGGTTATTTTCTTGTTTTAACTTCGGGAGGAATGTATTTGTTTCACGGATACAGTGAAAATTATACCATCATTACTACTGGCTTATGGTTCTATATTCTATATGTTGTAAATTCTATTCGAGTCAATGAAGTTAGAAATTTAAGAGCATTAATCCCAATTTGTTTGATAGCCTGTTTACTTATCTTATCTCATCTTGTTAGTGGATACTTGTTATTTTCCCTTATATTCCTTTGCTTTCATTTCTCGGATGAAGGAATGTTTTTTAGAAATGCTTTTTTTTCTACTTTATTTTCCTTTTCGATATTACTTCCGGTGTTTCTATATTTTATTTTTATAGCTGATGTACGATTTGATTTTACGCAAACGCATTTAACCAATCCAAAGTTCTATCCTCTGGCTAAGATAATATCCAAGACGCATTTTCGGGATATTTTGTTTTGTATAATCGGGTCTGCGTTTCTAGGTTTTATTGTTTTAATTTATTCATTTACTTTTTATAAAGAACAATTTCTTTCTTTTTTTAAAAAACGGGAATTTCAATTTTTAGCCCTGGTTTTATTTGGATTTACAGTTCATGGATTCGTTCATTATCCGCAATTAGGATTTCCGGCAGACTGGGATTTATTAGCTTTTTTCTGGAGTCCTATCGTATTTATTGCTGCACTTATATTTG
>JANYCR010000104.1 GCA_025360185.1 Leptospiraceae bacterium
ACTGACTCCAATAAGCAGTAATAAAACAAGAATCAGCCCTTGGTCGAGAGAAATTTCTTGAACTAGTAATGAAAAAAGATAACCTATTGCTAAAAAGGACGCTTTACTTACCGGTTGAAACTGAATTAAGAAGCTCATTTAGTAAATTGGCACTCGAATGATAAAAAATGTGCACATAAATTTAGAACTTTTACGTAGTAGAGCTGAAATAAATCCATTTTATGATGAGATGAATAGGAAATTTTTATAAAAAAAGATTTAATCCTTACTTTTTTGTCTCTAAAAGATACTTTTGATTATCCGTTAAGTTAGTATATTAGAATATACTAATGTAATTTTGATTAATAAAATCAACGTAATTAAAAAAAAGTCTTTAAACTATTTTATTTTTATAAAAAAAACTGAAACTATATTATGAAAATTAAATTTAGAAAATAATTTTCATTCCTGTTCTACTAAGAAAATTTTAGGAAAAAGTATTTTTTTCATATTTTTTTTCTCTTAAAATTAATATTATTTTTGACTCTTTAGGAATAAAAAAATACAACGTAATCCCTACCTCTGATTGTTTGTTAGTGGTAGAGATGTTATTGACTACGTTATTGACACACTGTAAAAAAATATAAATATATATGACTGAGAAGCCTATGAAGATACTACACGAAGAAGAATCGATTTTTAACAAAGATACAAAAATAGAAATTGAAATTTTATACAAATGCTCTGGTTGCTTTAAAATGGAAAAAAAATTATACCAACAGAAACTTTGTAAAGCATGTTTATCTAAAGCATTTAAAAGATTGGTAAAAGTAATCGACTCAGTAAGAAAATAATTTCCTTTTAGAGCACTCATACAGAAATGGTATAACTGTGGATTATCCTTTTAACGAGATAGAAAAAAAATGGCAAGAATATTGGGAAAAGAATCAAACTTTTCTCACTAATATAAATAGTAGTAAAGAAAAATTTTATTGCTTGGATATGTTTCCATATCCAAGTGGAGCGGGTCTTCATGTTGGTCATCCAGAAGGTTATACTGCAACTGATATAGTTTCTAGATACAAGAGAATGAAGGACTTCGAAGTGCTTCATCCAATGGGATGGGATGCATTCGGTCTTCCTGCTGAACGTTATGCGATGCAGACTGGCATTCATCCGAGTGTCACCACAAAAAACAATATTGATAATTTTAGAAGGCAGATCAAGATGCTTGGTCTTTCCTACGATTGGTCAAGAGAAATTTCTACCACTGACCCTGAGTATTATAAATGGACACAGTGGATTTTTTTAAAAGTTTATAATTCCTACTATGATAGACGAGTGAACAAAGCTCGACCGATTATGGAACTCATCAAACGATTTGAAGAGGATGGAACGGCTGATACCGGTTATCCGAACAAATTTACTCGGGACGATTGGGTTAGTATGCCTCTTTCAGAAAAGGAAAGAGTTCTATCTGATTTCCGTTTAGTCTACCAAGCTGAGATTCCTGTCAATTGGTGTGAGGCTCTTGGAACGGTTCTCGCAAATGAAGAAGTAGAAGAGTGGACTAACAAAGGTTATACGGTAGTTCGTAAACCAATGTGTCAGTATATGATGCGAATCACGGCTTATGCGGAGAGACTCCTCGATGATTTGGAATTAGTTTCCTGGCCTCAGTCCACACTTGAGATGCAAAGGAATTGGATTGGTAAAAGTGAAGGACTCGAAATTGATTTTATTACTGAGTCAGGCGAGCGGATAACGGTATACACTACGCGTCCGGATACAATCTTTGGCGCCACCTACTTGGTATTAGCCCCTGAACACCCGCTAGTAGAGAAACTTACGACTCCTGAAAATAAACAAGCAGTGGAAGACTATAAACGAACTGCTTCTTTGAAAAGTGAAATTGATAGAACAGAGATGACCAAGGATAAGACGGGCGTTTTTATCGGCTCTTACGTTTTAAGTCCAGTAGGGGAAGAAACAAAGATTCCAGTTTGGATTTCTGATTATGTTTTAGCGACGTATGGAACGGGAGCTATTATGGCTGTTCCCGCTCATGATAGTCGCGACTTTGCATTTGCTAAAAAATTTAATCTTCCGATCAAGCAAGTAATCGCAGGACCTGCGCCAGAGACAGAAAGTTTTGATTCTAAAGAATCTCATTGTATCAATTCCTTCACGGAGCTTTTAAATATAAATGGTCTTTCGTATTTTGAAGCATTTATAAAAGTTTCAAACTGGATTGATGTAAGAAAAGCAGGTAAGAAAAAAACACAATACAAACTCAGGGACTGGCTTTTTGCGAGACAGCGTTATTGGGGTGAACCAATTCCACTTATCCACTATGAGGCGGGGTTTACAAAAGATATCCCCGAGACAGAGCTTCCCCTTACTTTGCCCGACTTAAAAGAAATTGCTCCTTCTGGAACAGGCGAATCACCATTAGCCAATGCTAAGGAATGGTTAGAGTATAAGCATGAAAGATTTGGCAAGGGCAGAAGAGAAACAAACACGATGCCGCAGTGGGCTGGGTCTTGTTGGTATTATTTACGTTATATCGATCCTAAAAATTCTAATGCGTTATGTGATAAAGGCTTAGAAAAAAAATGGATGTCAGTTGATTTGTATGTCGGTGGAGCAGAGCATGCAGTCTTACATTTGTTATACTCTCGCTTCTGGCATAAGATTTTATTTGATCTAGATATCGTATCTACGCCCGAGCCATTTAAAAAACTTCTTCACCAGGGTATAATTTTGGGTGAGAATAAAAAGAAAATGTCGAAGTCCGATGGCAATATTGTTAATCCAGATGATGTTGTAAAAGAATTTGGCGCAGATAGTCTCAGGCTTTTTGAAATGTTTATGGGTCCGTTTGACATGGTAAAACCCTGGAGCACAAAAGGAGCGGAGGGAATTTTTCGTTTTCTAAATCGTGCGTGGAGATTATTTCATGATAAAGAAGGTGAAAAATTTCAAATAGATGACTCAGAGCCTGACTTAGAACAATTAAAAAGTCTGCATCGAACAATTAAAAAAGTAGAGGAAGGCATTGAAAATTTTACGTTTAACACTGCTATTGCGCAGATGATGATTTTTGTAAACGAGATGACTCCTAAGACTACACGACCTAGAAAAATTCTAGAGCCTTTTGTTTTAGTTCTCGCTCCTTTTGCACCTCATATAGCAGAAGAACTCTGGGCAAAACTGGGACACTCTTCAACTCTT
>JANYCR010000123.1 GCA_025360185.1 Leptospiraceae bacterium
TGAGTTTTGAAAGAGAATCGAAAAAGGTTTCTCTATTCTTGATAGAGCCAGACCGGAGTTCTCCTTCTATCCAAGTGTGCGTGCACGCTAAATTTTCTTCAAGCAAAGCTTGTAATTCAATAACGGAGGAATGACCATGCAAGTAATCAATCCAAACCCCCGTATCAATAAGAACTTTCTCGTTCATACTCTTTTTCTGGGAGCAACACTAGCTTTTTTGTCAGAACCAAATAGTCGTATAAGTTGCTTACGAGAAGACTCTCGAATTAACGTTTCTAACGCAACATTTACTAACTTCGTTTTCTCTTTAATTCCAGTATATTTCATTGCCTGTTCAACTAGTTCATCTGAAAGATTCATTGTGGTTTTCATTTTTTTAGTATGTATAGATTATACATATTCGTCAATACTTTTTAGCATTTCTACTAGAATGCTTTTTGATTTCAGAAAAATATGACAATTATCAGCATATTTTCAATCTAGAGCTAATAAAAAAGATTCGCATAACAGGGAGTAATTTTTAATTTATACATAGAGGGATTAGATGTTTATGAATAAACGAAATCTTTTTATAGCCGCCGGAATTTTACTCATCATAATTGCATTTTTAGTATATGGTTTTTTCTTTAAAAGACCCAATGTAGTCAAGCCGAAAGTCGGTCCGATTGTGGAAGCGATTTATGCTCTCGGGACTGTGAAGTCAGATGATATTTTCAATTTAAAAATGGGGATTACTTCTGGATTAACAAAACTCTATGTCACGGAAGGTGATCTTGTAGAGAAGGGGCAAAAGCTAATTGCCACAGAGTCCTCTGATTTTTCTTCCCCAATACAGGGAACGGTTACTCGCATTTACCTCGACAAAGGTGAGACTATTATGCCCGGCATACCAGTATTAACCGTAATGGATTTAACCAAGACATTTCTTCAAATATCTCTAGACCAGTCATCAGCACTTAGAATTAAGAAAGGGCAAAAGGCAGAACTAAGTTTTGAAAATCTACGTGGAACAAAAGTAACCGGTAAGGTTCTAAAAATCTATCCGTCTGATGGACAATTTTTAGTTCGACTCGAAACAGAATCTTTGCCTGCAGGAATTCTTCCAGGCATGACGGCTGACGTTGCTATTGAAGTGGCTAAGCGCGAGAATGCGATGCTGATTCCGGCTAATTCAATTCATCGTGGACAAGTTCGTATTTTGCGCAATGGAAAGGAAACTACCTTAAATGTAAAAATTGGAGCGGTAAATGGAGATTTGGCGGAAATACTAGATGGTCAAGTTTTAGCCGAAGATGAAATTCTAATCGGTAAAGCGCAATGATCTTTCTCGCTCTCAGACAATTATTCACTAGACCACAGCAAACAATTCTTACTTTTATTGCCATTGTGATAGGCTCTACTGGTTACATATTATTCTCCGGTATCATGTTAGGTTTTCAGGAATACATCATTGAACAATTAGTCAATAACGATGCACAAATTCGCATTTCACCAAAAGATGAAACTATTTCCGAAGATACATTTCATGAAATCTTTTTTCCAGAATCGGTAATAAAATGGATAAAGCCTCCATCTGGGAAAACAGACAATAGCCGCTTAGATAACATACAATGGTGGAACGAAAAACTTCAAAAAGACCCGAATGTAATAGCGTTCTCACCACAGCTCGTTCGCCAAGTCACTTTCCTACGTGGAAAGCTTTTATTTCCATCAAAGATAATAGGCGTTATCCCTGAAACACAAAGTAAAGTTACTAACACAGATAAGTATATCATAGAAGGTGGAAAATTAAAAAATCTAAGTGAAGGCGATTCACTTGCAATCATTGGTGTTAATCTTAAGAACAAAATGGGCGTTATGCTCAATGATGTTGTTCAAGTAGGAATTCCAGGCAAGGAGATTACTCCGTTAAAAATCATCGGAATCATTCAAACCGGAAATAGAATGATTGATGATGCCCTTTGTTTTACTTCCATTTCTACATTGCAACGTATCACAGCCTCACCTGGTGAAATCTCAGATATTGTTGTGAAGCTAAGAGATGTTAGCCAGGCAAGAGACCTTTCCGAAGATTGGACTCAGTTCACACGAGATAAAGTAGAAAGTTGGGATCAAGCAAATGAAAGTATCATGTCCGTTTTTAAAACACAAGACATCATCCGAAATACGATTACGATTGTTATTATTTTGATAATTTCTTTTGGAATATACAATATTCTAAACATGGTTGTAAGTAGTAAGAAGCGAGATATTGCTATTTTGCGCTCCATCGGGTATGAAGAATCCGATATCATTGTATTGTTTTTGGTGCAAGGAATTATTCTTGGAGTAAGTGGTGCTATAATGGGCTCGATAGCTGGTTTTTT
>JANYCR010000130.1 GCA_025360185.1 Leptospiraceae bacterium
TTTAATTTTTGGGATATATGATTTACCGAAAATTTAAGGATAAATATTAATTTAAAAAATGTTCTTTCATGAAACAATTTCTTATTTTTCAATAAAATTCATACAAGAAGTTTAACCAAAGTAGAGATTTACAGATACAATGAAATGGAAATTATTTCGTAAACAAATAGAAAAAAAAGTAATAGATCCTTTTAAACCTGAAAATATAATACAGGCTTTAAAAAATCCCGATGAAGTTTTGTTAAAAAGCCTGCGCTCTTTAACGGAAATAACCGGTAGCATAACAGGTATTAGCTTTAATTCTTATTCTAAATTAAAAAGTGAGGCTAAGGGCAAAACGGAGTTTACCTTTATCGGGGAAAAGAAAGTAGAAGAAGTCGATCTTCAGCTATTCACTTATAATGAAAATGACTACTCGGAAACGCATCAAATAACAGATTTTAAATTAGTCGATAAGAATAATGCATCGAATAATTATTGGTTAAATCTCCATGGAATTCATGATGTTGCTTTAGTTGAAGCGATAGCCGATACACTTAACCTCGAGAATCTTACGGTCAGACAAGTCATTGATACTACCCAGCGTCCTAAGATGGAGGATTACGATGATTACATCTTCTTTAGTATTAAATCAATTTTAAAAGATGAAAATGACAGGCTCGACATAGAGCAACTATCGTTCGTCCTGGGAAAAAACTACTTGGTTTCTTTTCAAGAAAAAGTTGGAGATCATTTTAATTATATTCGTCAAAGAATGCGTGACAATCAGGGGCTAGTTAGAAAAAAAGAATGTGATTTTCTTTTGTTCCAATTACTCGATGCGATCCTGGATAATTATTTTGAAACGCTTGAATCTATTAACCACGAAGTTGCATACATCGAAAAACAGACTCTAACTAATCCAAAACAATCTACTCTTTTATTAATGGAAAAAAATAAAAAAGATGTAAGTAAAATTAAAAAATCGCTTGCTCCTTTTAAAGAAGCATTGACCAATATTTTACAGGATAGAACTCATTTCTTAAACAAAGGAAATAGAAAATACTTTCGAGACCTAACAAATAGTTGCAGCAATGCCATAGAAGAGGCTAATGCTACTTATACCGCGCTAGAGAGTTTAACGAATATTTACTTCTCTTCGCTTAGTCAAAAAATGAATGAGACGATGAAAGTATTAACTACAGTATCCACGATTTTTATCCCATTAACTTTCATTGCAGGAGTTTATGGAATGAATTTTGAAAATATGCCCGAGCTAAAATGGGAATATGATACTTCGGAGTTTTGGGGATAATGATTGTAACCCTGCTTGGAATGATTTACTATTTCAAAAAACAAAAATGGCTTTAAGTCATTTCCAAGTTTTTCTTCCCACCGCTATTCCCGTTGCAATAAATTCAGATTCAGTGAGTCCACCGCAGATAGTAACTTCCCCCTCCCCTTTTAAATAGACAACACCTTCCACTGAATCTGCAATTGATTTTCTGCCCTGTGGTCCAATTAATAATTCTTTTGTATCGTCAAATGACCATCTATCTGCATCACCTTCTCCTGTAGATAATTCTATTTTACCGCTACCATTTATTTGCAGCATGGTTCCAGTTTTTAAAAATATATTTTGTTTCTGCCAGGCTTTAGAAATTTTTACTTTCTTAATTTCAGATTCTCTTAAAATTTGCAGACTAGTTCCTCCAATCACTGCTTCCTTATATTTTGGATTCCAGGAAATGCCAAGGTCAAAGCCGGAAAATTGTAATTTGCCGTTAGAGGAATTTATAATCCAAAGACTATAACCTCCGCTTGTTCCAGTCACAGCCAAAGACTTATTATCCGGTGCAATTCTAGCTTTTCCCCATCCATAAACAGGAGAACGGAAAGTTTCCGCTCCGGTCTTAGGATTATAAGCGTATACTTGGTGTTCGCCTCCTTCGCCGGCAGCTAACCAAAGACTTTTTTGATCTTCTGAAATATCTAAAGAGCGAATCGGCATAGCCAAATTATCGTAAGACGTATTATTTGATTTTGGATTTGCAAAAACAGGAGCCGCTTCCATTTCTTCTATATCTCTTTTGGGTTCGTTTTTCTTTGCAACCTTATCATCTAAAATATGAATTCTTGCGTGTGGTGTTCCGTAGAAAAATCCGTTTTGCTCTTTTTTTTCTACGATGCTTGGAAAAGGTATACTATTTTTGAATCCACCAGGTTGGTCTCCATCAAAGTTTTCTTTATCTGAAATAGTTTGGTATTTCCAAATTACTTTCGCAGTCTTTGCATCGTGTAAAATAAATACTCGATCGTATAAATTTGGACCGGTCATTACGTTTGTATAGAGACTTATGATTTGAGAACCAGACTTCGCATACTTGGAATAGATTGGCAGCAAATACCAATAAGGCGCAACTCCTGTTTCTTCTCTCTCTTTGATCTCTGCAGGACTTGGTTTTCTATGGTCGATATTAAGAGCAGACTGGAAAAACCTTGAGTCCTCTTCGGAGGTCTTGCGTAAAACTTTTCCGTCCTTCGCAGATAAAATAAAAATACTTCGGATAGGAGTTTCATTTTCACTTTTAAAAACTACTAAGAATTCACTTCCGTTTGGATGAATATCTGTAACTATCGGATAACCGGCAGAATTCGCTTGGACATTTATTTTCCAATCCGTCGCTCCTGTAGTTAAATTAAAAAAATAAACCTCGCCTTTATTGGTAGAAGCAATAATTTTTTCTCCATCGGGCGTGTAGACAAATCCAGTAATTTCATCAGAGTCACCGATTTTAAATTCTTTTGCAACAGCCCAACATTTATTATCATTGGGTGGATTATAAGAAGCATAGTCTAACGTTGGAAATTGGAAAGACCCGAGACTCACAATAGAAATAAAGGAGAGTAAAAGGAAAAAGATTTTATTAGATGTATTCATACGGACTCCGTGGTGGAAGGTTTTTATACCAGGACTGTCAAAGAGAGTCAAGTTAAATTTATTTTTCTAGAAACTACTATTTATCTATGATGTAACTCACCTTACGCAAGAGAATAAAACGATGGATTTTTTTATGAAATCAAGAATATTAGATAAATCTAATGAATCAATAGCCTGCGGCAGCAAACCCACCCTCAGTGCTGGGAACGCT
>JANYCR010000138.1 GCA_025360185.1 Leptospiraceae bacterium
TGCATTAGCCTCAAAAAAGGGAGCGATTGCTTCGCCTCCAATAGATTTTCCTTCCTTTGTAACGAGTTCCATTTCGATAGAATCTACGCGAAGCAGTGCGCTAATAAATGGCTTATCCAAAAATTCTGTCTTCTTGTGAAAGCTAGGAGAAGGAAACGGATTTTCCAAGATAATCTCAGACGGGTTAATTAGCTTTAGCCTTAATTTCTCCAAATTCTTTATCTCGGCAGTTGCTCCAATCTTGGCAGAAGAAATATTTAACAGCTTGAGTCCTGCGGCAAATTCTTGTTCGTTGGAATAATCTACCGTAATCGTTTGCTCTACTTTTGCTTTTCGGATTCGACCTTCCCAGACTTTGTAGTTGAATAGGTTTTTTTCAGAAGGGATATAACCCAGTAATTCATTGCCTTGGTAGATAGGAAATTGCTCAAAGCCGCGCAATTTCTTTTCGGTCGCTGAGTCTTCTTTTTGTTGTCCGCTAGAACAAGATAGAATGATTAAGATGTTTAAAAATAAAGTTAGTTTTTTCATAGTCCCTACTCGAATAAAATAAAATCTCTTCCCGCGATATCTCTTGCCACCATCGGAGTTTGCTGTCCGTCGGTTAGCTCTTCTACTCTTTCTAAAACATATTTACGAAGAGACTGTGCGGTAATTTTTCCTTTCCCATTTTTCGCTTTTCCTTTTCGAATTGCTTCTTTGATTACATACGTGAAGGCACCATTCTGCCATTCGTTGGATTCAAGTGCGGACTGAGCGCCGGTAGCCGCAGAAATTTCTATCGTTCCAGTTCCACGTCTGAGTTCTGGAAATAGATTACTCATCTCTTTTAAAGTATTATTATTCGCAAAAGATTGAATACCCGCAATTCCTCTTTCGTCTCGTTTTCCACGAGTAACGACAAATTTCAAGTTGCCTCTCGCTTGGCTTCCCCGAAGTTTTCTATCTTCCAATTCTTTAGATACAGAGGAAACTAAAGACTCGTCTATTTCTAATTTTTCTCCTGATTGACAGGTATCTACAAAAAGTAATTTTTGCCTTGCTGGAATTCCACTTACTAACTCTCGGATTAAATCTAAAGGAATTGCATTCTCCCAAGGTGAATCTACGTTAGCCGTAGAAGTCATATAATAATACACATCGTCTTTGTCGCTACGACTGCGATTTTCATACTGAGGAGGAACTAATTTTCCATAAGACTCAATGAGCTTGCCTACCTTTGTTTCTTTGCGAATTCCATGACCGGATAGAAATAATACAACGGTATCATCTACACTAGACCCGCTTAAAAAATCTTTCAGTGCGATGACTGCATCTCTTGTTACTTCCCCATTCGTGAGAATTCTTTTCTGGACTGTGAGATAATTCCCCTTAGCCGATTCTTCTAAAAGTTGCGTAATTTCCTTCGCGTCTTTCACCGCGTATGTCAAAGCATCTAGCCCGCCACTCTTGTTTAAATCATACTGGTCAATTCCAATCGCGACTAAAAAGAGACTTGGTTTCTTCTTGGTTTGCGGCTCGTAGACAATCGAAAAAGACTCCCGTGGACTTTCTACCCCGTCTTCTGTGAAACTAGAAGTCTCAATTTTATTTTCTCCAGAGGCTAATGTAATACTATCCGTAATTTCCATTTCTTTGGTTAAAATTTCTTTTCCATCGGGAGACTTTCGTTTCACATAGTCGCCGTAGATAGGAACACCGTTTACAAATATTTTATACCCAATCAAATTCTTTCCCGAACTATCCTTAGAGCGAAACTTGACGGAGATTTTATTTTCTTTACTGACTTGTTTATCCGGTTTAGAAAGAATCTTTACTTCGGGCGCGTGGAATTTAGAAGGGTCGGATAATATAGAAGTAAACCCATTGTTCTTAATGCGAGCCTCACGGTATTTTTTAAAACGCTCGATTCTATTTGCAATCGATTTATCTTTCCAAGAAAAAATAGCGGCTAATCGCTCTACTACACTATCGGGTTGGTTGAAACCAAGGTCAAATTGTTCAAAGCCGTAACCTCTTCCTTTATAAGCGAAGCCTACTCCTTTTAGATTCCGAGTTCCAAACAATTGGTAACGTAAATCTTTTAACACAATAAGAGCGTCACCTGTCCCCGGCTTTAGAAAGGTGAGTTCTTTTTTTCCATCTGTGTCATACAATTCAACCGAACCATCACCTGTAGAGACTAAGAAGTTTTTGCCGCTACTAGTAAATTCTCCCTTTGTGACCTGAGCCGATTCTGAATTGAGATAGGTGTCGATGGATTCTGATTTCAAATCCCAGAGAATGATATTTGCGTCAGATGTATAAGAGCCAGAGTTTGCAGATGTGGATAATAGGTATTTTTCATCAGGTGAAAAATCTAGCGAAGTCACAGAAGAGCGATGTCCCTGTGTGTAGGTGTAGATAATATAATTATTCCCCTTTAACTTATAATAGGTATCTTGCAGTTTATTGCTAAAGAAATATTCGTCGATGATTTCTTTTACATTGGGACGCTCTTTGTTTAGAGTAAAAAGCTTTTTCTCTGTCACCTCAGAGCCAAATAGGAAGTTGCCTTTCTTCGCATCATAGACTTCAACGGCACCTAGTTCAAAACCTATTCCTAAGTAAGAATCCTTTTTAGAAAGTTTGATAGCATTCACTTTCGCGGTTTCTTTCGTGATAGTTTGAAGCAATGAATCATTGTCTAAATCCCAAGTATAAATTTTAGAAGCTCCCAGACCCACAAGTAGTTTTGTTCCTATTTCTAACCCGGAAAGTTTTTCAGAAGTTTTAATTTCTCTAAGTTTCAGCAATGTATCGGAATGAAATACTTGAATCGAATTAACATTAGCCACAAAGACTTGTTTTAAAGATTCAGAATACGCGAACGATGTAGAGTTAGGAATTTTGATTTCTTGTTTTCGATTATTTTCAATAGAGACAGAAACTAACTTTTCTTTGGTGAGATAAAATACTTTTTTCAATTTAGAATCAATTGCAGTGCCTAAGATGGGAGAGGATTCCGAAAAGCTAGAACGAATTTCAGAAGAATACAAATCCCAGAGAGTGAGGATACTTTCCTTTTTCTGCTGGTTCACTTGCACGAGGTAGGTAAGATTAGGCGAATTCAAAAAAGAAAAAGAACTCACAGTAGAGCTAGTATCTGGACTCAAAGTATTTTTGATTTCCAAAGTTTCCAAGTTCCAGAAATGCAGATTACCCGACTTATCCAATGTCGCAAACGTCTTCTTATCCGCTGAAACAGAACTCAAAGAAATAGATTGAAAATGTCCAGAGTAAAGAGGATTCTTTCGCGCAAGCTCAGAGCTAATCTTTTGGAGTTCCGATTTTTCAACCAAAGCCTCGGTTTCAATCTCTAGCAAATATTCTTTCCAAGAAAGTTTTTCCTTCTTAGAAGGAGCCTGCCAAGCAAGACGAAAATTTTCCAAATATACTTGGTCAAACATAACAGGACGAACGAGGGACAAAAGAGAATCACCCGCTTCGGCAAATTCTTGGTGCTCAATCAATTTATGAATATCTTCATACTCGTCCGGTCTTTCGACATACATTTCAAAGACTAATCGTAATTCACCGTTCACAATATCCCAAATCATAGGCACATCATTCTTTCTAAAACTTCCAGTCAGAAGATACAAACCTTCTGGAGAAAATTTTACAAACGAGCCTGTGGGGATACTCGATGTTAGAGTATGCAGAATCTTATTCTGATACAAATCCCAAATCACAGCCCCATTCGTAAGACCAATCGCAAGATACCTAGAATTCTTAGAAAACGCAAACGACTGAAACGCAATATTGATATGCGAAAGAATTTTTCCAGAAGCTGAATCCCAAAGAAAAATCTCCTGGCTCTTCTTCGACCCCAAGAGCAAAACACGGTTATTCGGAGCAATCGCCAGCGAATCAAGCACAATCTCCCTCCCATTCTGCAAACTCAAATTAGGCGAAACCGGCTCCTGCAAAGTTCCGCATGATAGGAATAAGGCGCAGAGGAGAGATAGGCTAAACGTTGTTGGGGCGCTTCGATACATTTTTTGCATCTTTGGATTG
>JANYCR010000143.1 GCA_025360185.1 Leptospiraceae bacterium
AAAGTAGTAGTATTACCGTTCGAAGTAGAAGGAGCAAAAACGAAAGATGAAAAATTGAGATCAGCCTTAGCGGAGGCAACAGCACGCTCACTTAACATGGTAGAGAATATATTTGTATTAGATAGAAATAGTTATCAAAAAATTCTAGAAGAACAGCAATTAGCAAAGTCAGAAAACTATGACGAAAAAAAAGCAGTGCAAATTGGAAAACTCATGACGGCTAATACTATTTTGCTCGGAAAATTTTCAAGAGAAGGACTCGATGCGAGAATTACCTGTACTATGATAGATGTAGAGACTAACGCACTTTTGGCGAATGGAACCATTAAACTAGATATCAACCTAAAAGGAAAAAATACTCCCATGATCGCCGATGAATGGGAAGCGAAGATTCTTGAGTCCTTCGGTATAAAAATAGCAAAAAAAGAAACGAACTCTGTGTCTATTCTAGGAACGAATGTAGGAGACGCTTATGATTTTTATAGACGCGGAAGGGAAAATTTCATCCTACTTGATGAAGAAAGTTTAGAAGCAGCCATCCCGTTATTCAAAAAAGCAATTGAACTAGACCCAACCTACTCTGACGCATATGCAACATTAGCCGAAACATACCAGAGGCTCTATGAATTTAGAAATTTCACAGGAGATAGAATTGGTGCAGAGAAGATGAAAATATTTGGATTAGAAGCAGCCACAAAAGCAATTGAACTTTCTCCTGACTCTTCGATGGCTCAGCGCGTAAATTCTTTCTATTATTTCTATATGGATCCTGATTATGAAAAAAGTAAAATCCATGCACAAAAAGCTGTCGATCTAGACCCGAAAGATGCAGAAGCTGCTATGCGACTATTTATTGTTAAAGCAAGAGAAAATAAAAAGATACTCTCACCGGATAATAAGGATTTGCTCTCAATTTATACTTTAAATCCAAATTTAATTTCTACAAATTTTTATCTGGCTCTTTCTTATAAGCTAACAGGTAATTTCCAAAAAGCTATTGAGCAATACCAAAAAATTCTAGAAATCTCGCCCAGGAGTATTTCTATTTATGCAGAAATCAGTAATGCTTATGCGGAACAAGAAAAATGGGAAGAGGCACTTGCATGGTTAGATAAGGCAGATGAAATTCAACCCAATGGATTTCAGGTTCAAATTCATTATGCAAATTATTTTATAAAGAAAAAAGAATACAAAAAAGCTACAGAGTATTTAAGTCTTGCAAAAAAAATACAACCCAAAAGCACAATTCCATATGAGGCATTTGCCAACATTGCTCTAAGGGAAAAAAATTATGAGGAAGCTATTTCCAATTTACAAAAATGTATCGAACTAGATCCAAAGAAAGGAAGTTTTTTTAATCAGCTCGGTAATGTATATAAACAAAAAGGCGAAACACAATTAGCCTTAAGTAATTATCAAAAGTCAACTAGAATAGAACCGAAATCAGTTCAAAGCTTTGAAAATCTTGCAAATCTTTATTTAGAAATGAAAAAACCAGACTTAGCAATCAGGTCTTTTGAAAAATGTGTAGAGCTAGAACCGTCTAATAGTTATTACCTGCGAATTCTTGCTGAAGCATACATAGAAAAAGAAGACTATGACTCAGCAATAGCTACTTACAATAAAGCCCAGGAAGTAGATCCAAATGAGCATATGATCTACAATGAACTGGGAAATTGTCTTGTCCTAAAAAAAGAATACGAAAAAGGAAAGGAAAAATACAATCGTGCAATGGAACTGGGAAACAATGAAGTCAAGTCTTACGCCAACAAGGGATTAGCCGATCTAAAAAGAAAGCAAAGAAAGTATGATGAAGCAATCGAACTTTATAAAAAAGCAATCGAGCTATTTGCTACAAACCAGGATGCAAAACTTGGAATGGCAAATGCATATTCTAAAAAAGGAAACAACCAGGAAGCAATCGTAATTCTAAAAGCAAGTATAGAATCCGATCCACAAAATAGCAAAACTCATTTTGAATTAGGAAAAATATTTCGCTCAGAAAAAAGACAGGAAGAATCAGTAGCAAGTTTCAAGAAAGCATGTGAACTTGGAGAATCAAAAGCCTGCGAAGAAAAATCAGAGAAGAAAAAAAAGAAGAAATGAATTCTGTCTATAAGCCGGATTCTGTCTCTGCCTAACGAGTATTAGCCCGAGAAGGCAGTAGATAATCATTTATCTTGGCTTTAGATTACTCTAAAGATCTTTGCTCTCTACCCGCAACCTGGCGGAATGAGCTCATAACGGTTGCATACTTGAGATTGCACCATGAAGGGTTTGCCCTGCCCTCTTTCTTACGACCGAGGCGGTGGGCTCTTACCCCACCATTTCACCCTTACCCGCACATAGCTTGGCTACTAAAGTAACTTTGCCACTTTTAGCAGGCGGTATATTTTCTGTGGCACTTTCCATGCAAGTTACTCTTGCGAGAAACTCACTCCGGATGTTATCCGGTTCATTCATTCCACGGTGTCCGGACTTTCCTCACTACCCGAAGGTTCGCGCGATTATCCGACAGAATTCACTTCAGCGTTTAGTTTATAATTATACTATCACTTGGCAAGAAATTTATTTACTTTATGCAAAGATTACCACCGATAAAAAATACGTTAGCCTCGATGCTAAAACATTATCTTCCATTGACAAATCTTGGATTCAAATTCCATCAGATAGGAGAAAAAATTTGACTTCTGGAAAAGTAAAAAGTAAGGAAACCAAGATTCACACGATGTATCGAACCATGAATCTAATCTTGATTATCCGGTCATTCTCTTCTACAGTGTCACACATAAATGCATCACCGGACTTTAGAATTCATTCGAGTGAATACATAGGCTCAAAGCAAAAATGGATTGCTCCTTATTCATAAAGAGATGTTTTGAACTAAACGGGGTAAAATTTCCTATAATTATTTTATTGTTCAAAATTTCTTTAAAACAAATTCACAATTGCAGGCTGTAGAGCAATTGGCATTATCCTTAAAAGTAAATAATCAGTCATTACGGCAAAGCGAAAATAGTCTCTGGAAAAAAATAGAAGCTCAATTTAAGGAATGGAATTTTACTGATAAAGAAAAGCATATTGGCGAACTTATTTTAAGAGGACTTTCGAATAAACAAATTGCAGGCTATGTAAACAAAAGTGTTAGAACAGTAGAAAACCAAATTCAAATTTTATTTTCGAAAACTGGATTCGCAAGTAGAAACGAATTCATGGCATATTTTTTTCTACCATTTTTACCGGAAGAGGACTAAGACGAAATGCAAATTGAGCTACTCTTTCAAATCAAGCGAGGTAACTTTGCCTTGCTTGATAATATACGCTTCATAGAAATGTGTGTTTAATCCAAACACTTCTTCGATGATTACTGTCTCTGCATTTTCAATAAAAGGTTTTAGAAACTCCTGTTTATCCATCGGCAAATCTGTAATCGGTATTACCTGCTCGTATTCGAATCCATCTTCATAAGCAAACTCTATAGAAAAATTTGTAGTCTTCCATTGGACTTTTGTTTCTAACCCACTTGAGATAGGAATAAAACTTAAAGAAGCGTTATTGCTATTTACAATTCTATTCCCTGATTCTCCAAGCAGGATAATACTGGTAAACTTTTATCTTCCTTTTCTTTTTTAAATACCATTGGCAAATTGTTTATCAAAAACAAACCCATCAGTAATTGCAAATAAATCGGATTCATATAACTCAGTAACCACGCTCCTAGCCAGACTGCGGGCAATGCTATTGGCACAAACCATTTTACTATATCCCAACGAATCTTAGGGTAAAATGCTATTATCCGTGAAATAGAACTAGACGCAGTTCCTATTGAAAGTGCAGCCGGAACTTGTGTTACAGGTAAAAATCTACCGAGTATCGGTATTAAAATTAATCCAGCCCCACCACCACAAATAGCACTTAAAGAAAAGGCAAGAAAAGAAATAATAAATATTACTGTAAAGGTTAAGATCATTTATTTTGTTAAATATAATTTAAACGGGAGCCTTATTCAGAGAAACCATATCCTCTATTATCGCTTTTGGAATGTCGTCATTGGATTTATTATTGGTTTTGACTCTCTTTGACAAATTTTCTTTTATCCTTAAGAATGGGTATTCAACTAAAGAAAATAATATCCATGAAAAAAATAAAACCGCAGTGATTGCAAAAAAAGTTTTATAGGCAACGGTAAACAAAGAGAAATCTCCTTTTAATTTCGATACAAAAGAAAATAAAACTCCTCCTAATGCGATATGCCAGAGATACACAGAATAGCTAACTCTAGCAATAGGACGGAATAAAATAAAACCAAATGTTTTACTAAGAACGGATTTCTCATCTAAACAGAAAATTAAAATAATACCGAAAGCAATATTACTTAAATTATAGCGTATGCTACTATAAAAAAAAGGATAATCATTGACTTTAATAAATAAAACTGAGAAAAAAAACAAGATGCAAGTTAAAAATAAATATTTTCTGAATTTCAATAATTTATTCATAATTGAAATATGATTTGTATAGACTTCATAAATTATTATTCCAACGAATAAACTATCAAATCTAGTATGCGTTGCTCGGTAAATAAAATGTCCTTCTTCTATTAAATCCTTTGAACCTAAAAACAGATGAATGACTCTTAATAGGAGTGGTATAAAGTATAATATAAGCAATGGCTTGATTCTATCAGAATTTTTAAATTTAAAAATAAATAAACTTAAAAAAAACGGGAGAGTAATATAGAATTGCTCCTCTATCGCCAAAGACCAATTATGTGCAATATTCCCTCCCATATAATTAGAAATATAAAATACATCATTTACAATTAAATGTATTTTTTCTAATAACGTTTGTAATAGTTGAAATTCAACATCCGTTAAATTTGGTTTGGAACTCAAAATTTGAATTTGTGCAAATCCTATTATTACAACGGTAAATAAAAAAAAGTAATACGCAGGAAATATTCTCAGAGAACGATTGATAAAAAACTCTTTATAATTAATATAATTATTCTTAACAAAAAAAGAATGTAAGCCTGCATAAATCAAAAATCCGCTTAATACAAAAAATAAATCTATAAATATATTAAAATTAAAAAAGAAAGTATCTAAAATTGCATTTCGTGGAATGTCATAAAATATAACAACCATCCATAAATGTTGAAAAATAATTCCAATTACTGACATAGCTCTTAACCCGTTCAGCGATTCAACTTCACTTCTTCTTTTACACCATGCATATAATAGCCATTTCTTCATTTGTATCTCCTTTAAGTGTAAATTTTCTATTTTTATAACTCATAAGTATACCCGACCGAAAAATAAAAAAGATTTTGTAAAACTTTATGACCTTCATATTTATCTTTGAGGTAAATGCGTGTTACCTCGTTTGGTGATATTTTTGCAATTGAGTTAAAAACTATTTCATTTTTATATCCGTATGTTTTACTGGGGTCATTTGCGTTTCCATCGTTCAAATAACGCGTAGACGCATCAAAATAATAGTTGTTAGCGTAAAGCTTTGTGTCCGGTCTATATACATGATTGCTTGTTAAAAAAAACTTTCCTGCATAAAAAGTTGCTTTAGTTGTTAAATCAGATACGCCTGATTTTTCATTAACCGGATTATTTTCATAAATATATCCTAAGGAGCTATTCAGACTTAGCCTATAGAATTTCTTTTTTCGAAATTCATGTCCGAATTCTAAAGAGGCATTGGCACTTCCTTTATTTATACCTGTACTTTTACTTTCATCTGGATTAAAAACTGTCTTATAAATTGATACTTTGGGTTCAATGGCTTCTAGAAATTTGGGTTCCCATATTAAATAAGTTTGTGTCCAAGAGAAGCGATCATTGGGAATAAAAGTATTATAAGAAAATATTCCTGTTTTAAAAATTCCATATTTTTGATTTTGAAATTCATATTGAGGCATAAGCTCAAGCCCATCATCCCTTTTAAGCCCATTTTCTTCTCGGTAGGGACGAATGTATTGAGGGTCAAATGTTAATTTGCCGTTAGACAAATCATTCTGAACGATTGGATATAATTCTGGTCTAGAAGGTCCCGATTGTAAAATTCGTTCATCTGCATCCCTATCATTTCTCCCTGATAAAAAAACATTTAACCATAACTCTACTGTCAACCCTTTGATGGGTGTATAAAAATCTAGGGTAGGTTGAAAAGCGTAAGCTTGGTTTAAGGATTTGTAGGATGTATTATCCCTTTCGCTTAGAACTTCTCCTCCAAAGCTATTTCCCCTAAAAATAAAGTCAGAAGCCGTTTCAATAGTTACTTCAACTATTTTATTTTCATCATCTTCATCGTCTTCTTTTTCATTGGAATCTTTTTTGTCCTTCACACCTTTGATTGAATGTTTATCTTCCACATCTTCTTCCTCGTCGGAAGATTTTGCGTCTTTATTATCCGGGGGTATTTTTTGTTTTTGGATAATAGGATTTTTATCTTTTAAATTCCCCTTCTGTGGATTATTTGTATTTTCCACAGAAAACAAAACAGATACTGATAAAAGTAGAAATAAAAATTTCTTTAATGTCCTGTTACAAATTCGATATAGGCTAAAATAAATTCCATAAGAATTATTATTACTATAGTCCATTCCGCAATCATCTCCCACAAAAAATGCTTTTTATCAGTAAGCCTATCAACCTTTATAGAATATATTTCTAAAACTGAATCTATCCTTTCCAATAAAAGCTCTATTGAGGATTTTGTTTTTTTACTTTCTAAAATTTTATTGTATACTTCTAAATTCTCCGAAGATATGTATTTGTCAGGAAACTCCATATCATCTAATATATTTTCTAAAAAAACTTTATCCAGAAGTATATCTTCCTGTAATTTAATTAGATTCTTTTCTTTTTGCGGTAAATTAGCATTTGCCTTATTTTGAATTAAGCTTTTAATTAATTGAGATTCTAATCTTATTTTTCTTGCGATATCTTTAAGAAAAAAACTCTGTAAAACGTGCAAAGTATGCGGTGATAATACTCGTCCTGATTTTTTTTCGTAGCCAGGTATGAACTCATCAAATAATAGCTCTTCTTTTAATAATAGTTTTATATTCCCGGCAATCCCTGGTTCACTCATCCAGGATCTATCTGGCTCTTGCTTTGAATTAGTATCCTCCTGTAAATCATATTCGAATATATATGCATTATAAGGAAATGATATCTGAGTTAGTTGAGATTTACAGCCATCAGAATTTATTTGAATTTCCTTGAATAGAAAATCTTCCTCTGTAAATTTGTTTTTGTAAGAGTAAATTTCAATTACCCTCTTGTGGTTTACGTTTTTCATAAATTAATTCTCAAAAATGAACGGGTATCTAAAAATTAAAAAATAGAAACCCATTCAACTTTTAATTAGATTCTATCCGATGGTTCAAAAATGAGAGGCTTTCCGTCTTCTAGAATGCTTCCGCTTTTAGCTAAATTCATTCTCAAGTCTTTTGTTAATTGAAACATTCCGACATGCGTATACTCATCATAAGCCTTTAATTTATTAGCTAAATCTCTTTCTAATATTTTATGATGAATTTCAAGATTACTAATTTTAGAAGCATCTGTAAAATTAGAAGCGATCAGAAAACCCCAAGTGCTAATAAACGACGGAACAAACAAGTTGTAGCTATTAACATATTTAAAAGATGTTCTAACTGTTCTTGCAACTGTTGCATGGTGAGCCCATTCTGAAGGAGATAAAACTAAAGATTGTATCGCCAACATCCCATTATCCGACATTCTTTCTTTACAAAGTTTATAGAATTCTTTTGTATAGAGAGCAATCGCCGGTCCATCTTCCAAGATGTCAGTGATATCAATAATGATAACATCATAAATATTGGAAGGATTATTCTTTAAAAAAGCTCTTCCATCTTGGCATAGAAGTGTAACCTTCTTATCAAAAAAAGATCCACGGTGCCATTGAATTAAATTTAATTTACAATAGTCTACAAACTTTTCATCTATATCTACCATCGTAACAGATTCAACGCTTGGATGCTTTAACACTTCGCGTAGAGTTGCTCCTTCGCCTCCACCCAGAATTAAAACTTTCTTTGGCTCAGGATGACTGAGCATTGCCGGATGAACTAATGCTTCATGAAATAAATATTCATCTCGCTCAGCAGATTGAACGGCTCCGTCGATTACTATCGTTTTGCCGTGCGCAGCAAGTTCATGTGTTTCAATATGCTGAAAATCTGTATTGAAAGAAACTGACTTGTCTGATTTCAGAAATAAATGCATTTCCCGTTCATCCACTTGCTCTGTAAACCAACTGCTAAATTTTGTATCCATTATCAATTCTCCTTATTATTTTAGAAACGGTTAATAACCGTTATTCGATATTCACTTGCCTGGAAGTAATTTTTAGTAAACTCTGCAACGACTGCAGGATCATATTCTTTACATGAGAATACATCTATGTAAGATGTATTCGTTGCATTTGCAAAATGACCGGAGATACAGGATGTTTCGATTAATTGAAACATCGAGTAGCCAGCGACTCTTTCGTCTTCTCCAAAATGAACAACATTGCATTCACCAAAACGTTTCATCTCTATCAAATCGCATAGCTCGTAGACATACTGTCTAATATTTTCTGCACTTCGAATCGTTTCGGGATTACAAGACTGCGCAGCAATACTACTTAAAAGCCCCCAGGCTCCCGGCTGCATCTTGGGTTTCAAAATTAAC
>JANYCR010000175.1 GCA_025360185.1 Leptospiraceae bacterium
GAGAATTTTTATTAAATTGGTTTGTTTTTTCCTAAAATGTCGCACACTAAGAAAGTTTTCATGCCTAGTTAAGTATGAGAATATTTACCCATAAAAATCAATATAATCCTTGCCTGGATATGTATGAACCCTGCACGCGATCTACACTACTTATTCCAGCACGACATATGAGTTTATTCCTCGAGAAGTTAAAAGAGCATAATTGGAGTGTGAGTTTGTATCTCGCTCACCTGCTAAGGCGTTACCGTTTTCTTATACAAAATGGTTGTCTCGAAAAACATGAATTTTTGAAGACTGGTTATCAACGAAAACACCAGGGGTTGATGCGTGTTGATTTCGTTCCTTTCGCTGAAGATTGGGCGGAATTAAAGTGTCTGCGAGTTTTTCTTAACAGAAGCATGACTTGGATATTTGTCTCTTTGTTATTGCTTGATTCTTTAGATTTGGAAAAAAATCTACCCGAAAAATACGTCGAATTCGTAGTTCCGAAAATATCGCATGTGCGGCTAATGGTAAATGTAACACTTTCCAGGAAAAAGTTCCTTTACGCAAGAGTTTTAAGTATGACGAGAGATCGAGCGGGGTAAATAACGAGTAAACCTACTTCGAAATTTGACAAAAACAATATGGATTTACAAATTTACAATAGAGCTGCGCTCGCGATGGTAGTGGCTTGGTTTTTGTAGCCAAGGTTTTTCATTCTTGGCTACAAAAACGGAACCCACGGACAGCGCAGTCGGCATTTTGCGGTAAATTATTATATACCACTATAAAAGTTGCCGAAGCGCCCGGAAAAATTCTTAGTGTCTGCTGTGCTTTTTGTGCGAATGAATCGACTTACCAATCCCGAAGAGGCTTATGATAATCCAAAAAAATTCTATAATCACCGATGCAAGATTCCAGTTGTAAAAAAGCGAATAGAGAATTAAAATCGCCCCTACTAAGTTGATTACAGAATACGATAATGATTTCGCTTTAATTTTTTCTATTTGCAGTAGTACATAGGAAACCAAAATGAAGAAAACACCTATTATCCCGATAACATCATGAATATCATCAATCATTCATTATTCCAGGTATTTCTTTAGTAAGTCCGGAAATATTTTAAGTTTTTCTAAAATCAGGATAAATACAAGTATCCCCATAGCGGCAAATACGAATAGAACCATGAGCAGTAAATAATATTTTATCGTCCATTCGAGTGCTGTTTTGATTCTATGCAGAAAATTTTTGAACCAAGATTTATTTGCCCTTCCTGATTCAGCAAGAGAAAATTTAATCGTGCAGAATTCGTTTTCTGTATCAAATTCTCCTAGCTTCACTCCGAGTTTTTGAATCGACTCTTCTACTTCTAAAATTTTGTTTTCTAAGTTAATTAGCTCGTCGATTTTTCCACTTTTTCCTTTGAATGAAATCAGCGCAGCTCTTGTTTTTTCTAAAGATTCTCTTTGTACGTTTAAATCGCTATATTCGTTTGTCTTATCCGTTTTATTTACTTGTATCGATTCTAGTCTTCCAATTTTTTTTATTTCGAGAATTATTTCGTCGAACTTATCTGGATTAACTCCAATTCCTAAATTCAAATGCCTTCTTCCCTCAAGCCCAGAACTTTCTTCATATTGAATAAGTGCCTTAAAATTTTTAATCAAGTCCCTTGTATTTTTTTCCTCTTTTTCAAATTCGTTCGTGCTCGATGATAGGGATCCGATCTTCTCATACTTTTGATCGAAATTTTTTGTGCCTGCGGTTAATGGCAAACTTTGACTTTCTGATTTATAAGATGCTTTTTCACTTGCATAATTTTTTCGTATCAATTCGAAGCTATTTTGTTGGTTAAAATTCTGATTTGAGGATTGCCCCACTGATTCATCTGAATAAATAACATACCCATAAGTTAGCCTTAGAAAAAATAAACCTACAAATGATATGAGAAAGTATACGAATAATTTTTGAAATTTATTTTTGAGAATTTCTTTTTCCATGATTGCAACCCAATGTATTAGTTTGTAAATTTCATATTTGTATTGCCTATGGAATCGGCTATAAAAAATCTAAATTATTTCGTTGAAAAACTTAAACCCCGATAAACAATAGAAGTATGTCTCACCAAAACGCAAATCCGGGCATTCAACTGACTTTCAGTTCTCTTGCCGATGAAAAAATCAAAGAACTCCAAGCTATTATTGACGGCATCACTGAGCCTTTAATTTTGATTGATCAAAATTTTGACATTAAGCGAGCCAACCAGGCTACTTTGAGTTTTACAAACGAATCTGCGTATAGGGATTTAACAAAGCAAAAATGTTATACCAAAATTTATGGTCGCGAGAATATTTGTCCGTACTGCCCTTTTCTTTCTCACAAGATGGAGCACTCCGATTTTTCTGATGTGTTCGATCTAAAATCTTTTCCTGTTCCCGAACTCAAAAGAGAAGTTCTCTTTAAATACGAAGGTAAAAACCAAAATCTAAACCTTTCTTTTTTTCCATTAATTAGCAAAGATGGTAAAATTTATTCCTTCGTGGAGAAAATCAGTAACATCACAAAGATCAAAGAAAAAGAAGAGGAAAATCTTCGCATGAGAAACCTTGCCTCACTCGGTATCATGATATCCGGTGTAGCGCATGAACTGAATAACCCGTTAACAGGTATTAGCCTGACTGTTCAAAATTTGGTAAATAATCTCTCTCATTTTGCTCCGGAGCTAATATTAAATCGCCTCGACTTAATTCAAAAAGACCTCGCCCGCGCAGCTCTAATCGTATCTGACATTATTAGTTTTGCAAAGCCCGAGCGTTCTAAATATACCTTAGCTGATTTAGTAGAAGTAATTTATAAAGCAAAGGAGACTGTTCAGAGACTCTACCCCGATCTATCTAAGAATATTTCTTGGGACATCAATTCCGATGATGAATATATTTTTTATTTTAATCCATTCAAAATTGAGAGACTCTTTCTAAACCTATTTCGAAATTCTCTTCAGGCTTTTGATTATGCAAAGGGCTACATACGAGTAGACGTTAAGAAGAAAAAAAATTCTACCGTTGTTACCATTGAAGACAACGCAGGAGGAATTCCCGACGCTGTGCTCGATAAAATATTTGATCCATTTTATTCCAATCGTAAAGAAGGCACTGGAACTGGTCTAGGGCTTTCTATATGTCATTCTATCGTCAAAGATCATAACGGAAAAATCAATGTAAAATCTACCGATGATCGAACCAAGTTCTCTATATCTATCCCCACCATTAAATCACAGACAAGAAAATGAAAAAAATACTTATAGTCGAAGACATTCACTCCATTAGAACTGCCATCAAAGATGTGTTAGCTATCGAATACTCTGCCTTTGACGCTAAAAATTATTCAGAAGCAGTCGAAATTTTGAAATCAGAAAAAATAGATCTACTTATTACAGATATCAAAATGCCCGGAAAATCAGGACTTGATTTAATTCGCCACGTCAGGGAAAATTATCCGGATACCCTCTATACTCTAATCACCGCTTATAATATTAATGAATATATTAAATTTGCTAAGGATTATGGGGTATGGAATATTATCCCCAAATATTCCTTTTTAGATCTTCGTTTTATCTCCGTCATGGTATACAAGCTATTAACCGGTGATATTTTTGGTGTCGAAAAATACTTTGACAAAGACCTCATAATCAATGACCAAAATACTGGCGGCAAATTCGAGACACCGCCTCCTAAAGGGATCGTATTTAAAACTATTAAATCGGACAAAGAACGAGAATTTCTTTCGAACCGGATTGGAAAATTTTTAATTGAAAAAGGCGCCCCTAAAATTATTAATCAGGTAGTAGAGGAACTAACGTCTAATGCCATGATCCGCGCACCCCGCGATGAAAAAGGAAAATCAAAATACCAATTAGAATTACCCGCCCGAGACTTACTCATTAGCGATGAAAAAATTGAACTTTCCGAAAGTGATTACTTCGAAATAGGCTATGGTATTTATAATAAAACTTTTATCATCGTTACCCGCGATAAATTTGGCTCTTTGAAAAAAGAGGAAATATTAAATCGTCTAGATAGACATATTAATATTGATGAAACAACAGGTCTTCCTCCAGGCATTACTGACTCACACGGGCGAGGGCTTTATATTTGTCGCGAAGTCTCTGATAGCATTATCTTCAATATCGAGAAAGGCGTTCGCACTGAAGTGATTACCTTTTTAGATAATAATGATAACAAGTCTTATAAGTCGCTTTCAATTTATGAAAAATAATATTATCCCACGACAACATATTCCACCGGATAACTATAATTATACGCTTTTGATTTTGGTGCAAATGCTACCAGGATTGTAAGAATTCCAACTCGTCCCATAAACATTACAATCGAAATTACGATTTTACTTAAATCAGATAATTTCGGTGTTATCCCACGGGTTAAACCAACAGTTCCGAAAGCAGAAACGACTTCATAGCAAATATCTAGGAATGGAAATGGCTCTACCAATACCATAGAAAAAATTGCCATGAAGATAATAAATAGGGATAACACAATAGTTGCCGATGCACGTGAAATGGATGCAGGTGAAATTGTCCTATTAAATATATCAAGTCGATTTCTTCCTCTTACTAAGTCTACTATATGTAATGCGCTCACTGCAAATGTGCTGGTCTTTATTCCGCCACCTGTTGAATTCGGTGACGCCCCAACCCACATAAGTAAAAAAGAAAAGAATACCATCGGAACTCCCATTCCTGCAATATCTAATGTATTAAACCCTGCCGTCCTTGCCGTAACAGAATAAAAAATAGAATGAAAGACTTTTTCAAAACCTGTTAAATTTTTAAGTGTATAGTTTGCCTCTAGAACATAATAAGCAATAGCCCCTAAAAAAAAGAAAGCAATGCTTACGGTAATGACTAGTTTAGTTGAAACAGATAGCCTTATATGATTTGATTCCGCTGTAAATATTTTTTTAGATATTTCACTGACCACCGGAAAGCCAAGTCCTCCAAATGTAATTAATATCATAATAGAGATTAAGTATATTTTCCCATCTATGAAAAATTCTTCCGCAAGACCATTTGGAAAAAGCGAAAATCCTGCGTTACAGAAAGCGGAAATAGAATGAAAAATGGAAAAGAAAATTTTATTCATTCCAAACAAATTTGCTTTCTCAGGCAAATAAGTATATAGAAGCTGGGCTCCTGCAGCCTCAATGATAAGAGTTTGAATTGCAATGTGCCGTATAATCTTCTTTACCCGTCCAATTGCTTCTTCACTAAGTAAGTCTTTCATTAAAAGTTTATCATTTACAGACGCCTGACCTGCTAGAAAAATAGAAAAGAAAGTAGTCAGTGTTATTAAGCCCAGTCCACCTACTTGAATTAAAATTAAAACGATGACTTGACCCATCGTAGTAAAAGAATCAAAAATACTTATTGTAGAAAGCCCTGTAACGCAAGTAGCACTCACTACAGTAAAGATAACATCTATTATGCGCAAATCTATTTTCTGAGATTTTGGTAGGCAGAGAAGTGCAGTTCCAAGCAGTCCAATCGAAGTAAAGCTAAAGAAAAAAATGAGCGATGGATTTAGCTTTTTTAAATTATAGATTCTCGTATTTCTAACGAGTCTTGCCAAGTTCGAAAACACTAAAAATATTTGGTTAATAGATAAGAATAAGAGTGCCGTATCTTTTGTTCCAAACTCTCCGAGGTGTAAGTAATTTACAATGTCCTGTTCAAAGAATTTCTGTAGCAAAACTAAACCCACCACGGCAATTTCTGGTTTATGATTTTTTATATAGTTAATGTAGTTTTCTGTGGTGAATACCAAACCGAAAATTTCATATAAAAGTAAATAATTAATTGCAAATGAATTTATAAAGAAAATGTAATTAGCCCATTCTCGATTATAATAAAACCCATATTCAATAGTCAAAGTTGCAATCGACAAAAAACCGCAAAGTGCAAACAGTGTGCGGCTAACGTTTCGTGTATAAACAAAATGGAAGCCATGAACTAAGGTTCGAAGCTCCAAAAATTTATTTAGAGCATTGCCTAGCCAAACGATGAGTTTTCTTTTTTTCCTATTTTTATTCCAAACCATAAATAGTTTACCTTAGTGCTAATATGAGTTTCATAGAAACAAAATTCCATTTAGAATGAAATTATTTTTTGCACCTCTGAAAAAAATAATATACGCAAATAATTCTTATGGTACCATCGCCTCTCACGATGGAAAACTATACTAAAGATAAAAATTTAAGTGAAGAGAACCTTACCATCGAATTAATTCATTCGCATTTGCATGGGGTGAATTCTACTCGTAATTTTCTTACAAACCTGACCGCTGAGAAATTTATAGATCTCATAGAAAAAAATCAATCGTTCCCCTCGTTCCAGCAATGGATGAATTATTATCTCTGGCTTTTTAGAAATGAGGAAGAGTTTCAACAAATCGTAAGTCATCCAAAGTTTCCGACGAAATTTCTCGTCCAGTTTATTTATTATTCTCTCGGAAAATGGATTTCAGGTGATAACGAACCGGATGAGTTTTTCATGGAAATCGCTACCCTTTTTTCACCTGATAAATGTCTACAAATTTTGATCGAAGAAAATATTGTTGATATAGATGTAAATCTTGCACTTGCTTTCATTTCAAATTTAGACGAGACTGGAATTAATTTCTATTTTGACAGAACCGGTAATAGGAATGATGAAACAAATTTTTTCTACGACCTATTTAGTGAACTAGAAGACTCAATGATTAAATCTTTTTTTATTAAAAATCCTGAACTATATACTTACATTTTACAAATGTTTAAGCGAGAAAAAGATAAATCTCCAGAACACCAAAAGAAATTTGAAAATTTTGTAAAGAAGTTTAAAGTTGATCTAGAGATAATAGATCTTACCCTCTATATAAAAGAAAAAGTAATGCAAAAGTTTGACTTGGAAAAAGAGAAAGCCCTTCCCTGTAGTCAAAGAAATCTAAGTCGACTCGTTGGTATTATTAATGCACTCAAGGGGAATAAAAATGCAGTCGATATCGTGCAAATTCTTTATCGCCAAAAAACAATTATAGATCGAGAAGAGAAAGAGCTAATACGAAGTATCCTTACTGATGAATACATGCGAAATATGATTAATATTTCTGAAAATGTAAAATTATAAAAGAAAGATTTGCCACAGAGTCACAAAGTGGCGGAGAAATTGTATGCGTTTAAATATTTCAGGCTAGTGTTACTTCGTTGAACTTTAATCTAGAAATTCTTGCTACCTATAACTAATGAAAAGTTAAAGTTAGGTTGATTTTTGTATAACTGGCTTTGCCTATCTGTTGGGGGCAAATTCGAATTATTCTCTTTTTTATTTCTCATATACTCGTCATATGAATTTATATCCGAAATCATATTGGTGGCGGAAAGTGCACCAGAGCATAAAACAGCAAAAGCAAATCCCTGTGTTGACTTAAGAAAACTTTCATTTCCACTAGCTCTTCCGACTAATACTGTTATGCCAACAGATAAAGCTGCCGCAAATGGTAGGGTTGTCAAAAAGATAATCTCCATTCTCCTTCCTCTCGTTTCCGTATATGGTTCAATGTCTCTGTTGAGAAACTGACGCTTTTTTTCTTTTTCTTGTTTTTCCTTTTCTCTTTGTCTTGCAATTGCCTCAGGATTGATTCTTCCAGTAATTGGATCTATTGGTAAATTACTTGTTTGCTGTGCTGTTGGATTTTGGGCTTGGTTATTGTTTTTGCGAATTGAATTTTGCTGACCCTGCATTAAAGCACTTAGATCGGGCTGTCTTTGGACATTTTTCGGCGCAACTAACGGAGGCTTTTGAAATTTAGGAGGCAAATCGTATTCGCGGTAATTTCCATCACCCGCAGCATCTCCCCCTTTTTGATTTTTCATATTATAATCATACGTATCATAAAAATCGCCACGCTGTGCGAATAAAGGAAATGCCAGAATTAGAATTAGAAAGAACTTGTGCATAGAATTAACTTTGATTAGCCTCAATAGCTTAGAATTTTCCATCGCATATTTCCAGATGGGGATGTTTCTCTCTCGAAAGTATGCCTACCCAACCAGTAAATAAAATTTCGTTTGGTAATATCAGAGATCGCACCATTCGCATGAATAATTTCTAATATTTCATAAAAATGAGAAAAATGCGAAAGAATTTTCGTATAAGAAACTGAGAGGAATCGAATGGCAAGCGTTAGGTATTCTATGTAAACTGGCTCATAGATTTTTCCTAGACTCCAATTCGGTTGTAAAATTTTTAAGCTAAGTTTAATTGGCTCGATGATATGAGAATAATCTACTTCATCAAATAACTCGGAGAAGTTTCGGGGTCGATCGCTATTAACCTCTTCCGGTTCTGTGAAAAATAAACCCTTATCAAATGTCTGCACTTCAAAATCTATAATTTCTCCGTCAGCACGAATTACATTTTTGATAGGAATAATTCTAATAGAAAAATAAATTCGATCCGTTTCAATAGCAGGATGGGTTACTTGTGAAGCGGATACTTTTATTTTGTCTTTCTGGCTACCACCTAGATATGCTGCGTCAATTTTTAGCACATAAAGATAATTATGCCCGCGAAGGGAAATTTCTCTGACAAGTGAAATTTTCCCAGACTCCCGCTTCGGTTTTTGCATCGGCAATACACTGCATTCTGCCATTGCCTCTGGTATAAATTTAGAAAGAATTTGTAAATATGGAAATATATCCTGCTTAGTTAAGTCCATATTGGAAATTGGAGGAAGAGTATATTCCTCTTCTAATAAAACATAAGGCGAATGCAAATTATCCACATAAATGGTTAAGGGAGAATTCTTCCCGCTTAAACTTTTTAAATAAGAATTCATTTCTTTTAAATCATTTGTTTGGATCATGTTCTCCATCCTTAAAATTCAGTTTTCTAAGTAACGGTGCTTTAAGGGCAATGAATGATACTATAAGTAGAGTCATCGTCCCACCAAATAGAACCGAGGGAATTGTTCCCATAAACTTTGCAGTTAAGCCTGACTCAAAAGCACCTAACTCATTAGACGAGCCGATAAAAATACTGTTTACCGATGCGACTCGTCCTCTCATATTTTCCGGTGTAAATGTCTGCATGATAGTAGAGCGCAAAACGACGCTTACACTATCAAAGACTCCGCTTAGGGCAAGCAAAAAAATAGATAAGTAAAAATAAGAAGATAAACCAAATAAAATCATGCAGAGACCAAATCCAGCAACGGCAACGAGCAAAATAATTCCAGAATTTTCTTTCGGTGGTTTGTAAGCAAGTAGCATTGCCATAAGAGAAGCACCAAACGCAGGACTTGCACGCAAAATTCCTAAACCTTCAGGTCCGACTTGTAAAACTTCTTTCGCAAAAACTGGAAGAAGTGCAACTGCACCTCCGAATAATACGGCAAACATATCAAGACTCATCGCAGCAAGCATCACTTGATTAGAAAATACAAATTTGAATCCCGTGAATAAGCTATCGAAGATAGATTCTCCCTGCTTCTTTTCTGGAATTGGCTTGGGTAAAATTCTTCCATAAAATAAAATTGCGCCTAATAGCAAAAAGGCATCCACCGAATAAGCAAGTTTAGCCCCTTCGAATCCATAAAGGAGCCCGCCGAGTGCGGGACCACAAACGGCTGCTACTTGCCAGGAAATGCTGTTCCATGCTGATGAATTTGGATAGAGATGTTTTGGCACTAACTGTGCCATGAATGCGGAAAGAGACGGATGCAAAAATCCTCTTGCTATCCCACTGATAAAAATTACTCCATAGATAGGATACACATCATTATTCGGTAAATCTAAAATAGAACCGCTCAAGAATAGTAAAGCAATTGAGCATAAAAATAAAACGGTGTAGCAAATTAAAACTATTTTCTTTCTGTCTTTTCTATCTGCCAAATGCCCTGCGAATAAGGCAACGGAAATTGAAGGGATAATCTCGAATAGCCCAACAAGACCGAGTGCAAGCGGATCTCCCGTTTTATCGAATACCTGCCAGCCAACTACAACGGCTTGAATTTGGATTCCTACAACTGCTAAAAATCTTGCGATTACAAAGTTTCGAAAGTCTAGAATGCGAAGGACTGCATAGTTATCGTCTTTCATTAATCGGCTTTAATTTTAAATGCTTTCTTCTTATCAATTTCTTCATCTGAGATTTTGTATTCGTCTTGCAAAAACTCTCTAAAATCAATCGCCTTATCGTGGTCTCTGTCTCCATCACATTGCCTATTCCAGGGCACAGAGCGCATAACGCCGTTAACCACAGCAGACTTCAAATAAAGCGCACCACCCATAGGACAAACTCCCGGCTTCGGCGAAAGACCATTATGCGCACAGACTCCGCCACCCGCAACACCTTCTGGCATCGGATCACTTCCGTCAGGAAGTTTGAATTGTGGATAATCTCTTGTATCATACCATCTTGCATAAATTTTCGCCCATACGGGAACGGCGGTTAACGCTGCAGTCACCCCAGGACCAAGCGATATAGAATTTTTATCATAACCCATCCAGAATACGGACGTGAGCTTGGGATCGAATCCACAATACCAGACGTTTGTAAAAGAGCTAGTTGATCCAGTTTTTCCACCTGATACTCCATCGTATTTTGCTTCTCTAAGTGCAGTCGTTGGAGTTCCGCTGTCGGCTACGCCTTGTAACATTTTTCTTACGATCCAAGCTGTGCTCTCGGGAATTACTTGGATTGTGCCGTTAGCCGCTTTCGCTGCGAGTTCCTTTTGGATAACTACTTCTTTGTTAAAAATGACAGATCCTGTTTGATTCTTGACATAGCGAACAGAAAACGGAATCACATCGCGCCCTTTATTGGAAAGAATAGAATAACCAAGCGCCATTTCATATGGAGTCAATTCTGCTACGCCTAGTGCAAGAGTTGGGTTGTCGGGAAAACGCCGCTTATTTGCTTTGGTCAGTTTTGACGCAAAATCAATAATAGCCTCTGCACCTACTTTGAAAAATATTTGCACGGATACGATATTGAGTGAAAGCGCCAAAGCCCTGTAAGCCGGAACCATTCCTTTGAAATCTCCAGTGGAATCTTCCGGTGCCCAACCATGCCCATCGTCGTTCATCGTTGTTAAAGGTGCATCCATAATTCCTGTTCCACTTGAAATCACACGTTCGTTGATAGCCGCTCCGTATACGAATGGTTTAAAAGATGAACCAGTTTGTCTTCTCGCCTGCATTGCACGGTTGAATTGATTCTTAGGTGTGAACTTAGATCCACCGACCATGGTTTGAATATAACCAGTTCCCGGCTCGATTGTGATAAATGCACCTTCTACGTGAAGATTTTTTGTAAATACAGCAGTGCGTTTTCTAAATTCACCGACGGCAGCGGCTTCATTTTCAGTTGGAGTAAGCGCGGTTAAAATATCCATCGCGTCACTGAGTTCATTTTCTAGAGTAGAACGATAATTAGCCGCTTCATCGAACTTGCTGATTTCCATCGGAGCGATTGGAAAAATACTTCCGAGTAATCCGTATAAGCCTACAAGCTGACCATCGACTCCTGCTTTGAAAGAGTTACTTAAACCAAAAGAAGTTTTATCATAATGAGTAAGTGCTTTTTTAACTTCGTCTTCTGCGATTTCTTGTTTGCGAAGATCAAGTGTGGTATATACCTTTAAGCCGCCAGTATAAACTAAATCTTCGCCTAGGTCGGCAAGCAATTGTTTACGCACATGCTCTGTAAAATAAGGAGCACGGTCGAGCTTAGTTCCCCATGTAGAGCGAGAAGGGGACTGGGTAATGACGATTGGCCAGTATCTCTGCCAGAATTCATCGTGCATTGCTTGAATGCTTTCTTTTTTTAGATAACCATTTTCCGACATGAGGCGAAGCACTGTTAGATGCGCCTTTTTAGCTATAAGAGGTTTTTTATAAGGCGAATACTGAACAGGCGCTTTAGGAAGACGCGCAAGCATGGCAGCCTCAGCCACATCTAAGTCCTGCACGTCTTTAGAAAAATATACAGAAGAGGCAGTGGATAATCCTGTTGAGCCGTGACCTAAGTAGACGAGGTTAAAATAAATTTCTAAAATTTCTTCCTTGGAATACTCCTGCTCAATTTGCAAGGTGAGAAGTGCTTCGATAAATTTACGAGTAAAGCTTTTTTTAGAGTTTTTCATAATGGCTTTCGACAACTGCTGGGTAATCGTAGATCCACCCTGCTTGACTTTTAAGTGGATAAGATTGATAAACCCAGCGCGGATGATTGCTTTGAAATCAATTCCAAAGTGATTGTAAAAATTATTATCCTCGACCGAGATAAATGCATGAATGACGTGAGGCGGAATATCTTGAAAGCGAAGTAGTTCCTGACGGTGACGATAAAGCTCAGCAAATGGAACTCCATTCAAATCATAGAGCTTAGTCGGAGTCGTCGGCAAATAAGTTGCAAGCTTTGTTAGCTCTTCCCCTCTATCCACCTCCGATAGAATATATCCAAAAAATCCACCGGAAAGTAGCGCGCCAATTAGTAGTATAATAACAGAAGTTTTAATGCTTTTCGTATTCATATTCTTCCATTTTTCAAAATGCGAAAGCCTAGGCTAGAAATTTTTAAGGGGGGATTGGAAGATTACCACGGATGGTTTACTCCTGTCACCTCGAACTGCCCCATCGTGAGAGGTCTATTCTGCTTAAAACGATTTTACAGATTTGTTTTGAGATGGATAGATTTCTCAGATGTCTTTGTTGCTTAGTCGCTAATCCTATTATACCCTCTTAGGTTCGAAATGACTATTTTGGATCAAATTCTATCCATGTTTTAATATGTCAGTGCTAAAGTTTTTACAGATATACACATTATTTACTGTTTGATTATTAATGGTGTTAATTGAATGTTGCAATATGAATGCTAGAATTAAACCAGTAGCAGTAAAACCAACGGAAACTCGAAACTCGAAACTCGAAACTCGAAACTCGAAACTCGAAACTCG
>JANYCR010000190.1 GCA_025360185.1 Leptospiraceae bacterium
TTGTATTCTAATTAAAAAGAAAGGTCGAATCACGCGCATGAAAAGTATAAATGTGATGGCAAATGGGAAGTAGACTACTAAATAAAAATTATTATGAAGGATAGTACGAAGACGAAAGAATTTTCTTTTTACCTCGCTAAAACCTTTCTGTTTAATATGTACGATTTGCTTTTTGATGAAATTTTTCAAACTCGACCTTTACGTTTTACTGAAATAACTCTTTGTATTTTCCAACTCTTATTATTTTACCTTTACTCATTTCGATAATATGATCACAATTTTGTATCGTGGATAATCTATGGGCAATAATTAAAATAGTTAAGTCTTTTCCAAGTCCGTCGATTGCTTCCATCACGAATTTTTCTGTTTCGTTATCTAGAGCACTGGTTGCTTCATCAAATATAATTACAGTGGCATTTTTATAAAGAGCTCTTGCTATTCCAATTCTCTGCCTCTGCCCACCGGAGAGTCTAATACCTCTTTCCCCCACGAGGGTTTGATAGCCTTTCTGTAAACCTTCTATATGCTCTGCTATCTGTGCTTTTTCTGCAGCTTTCTTAACTCTACCCATATCAATTTTTTCTTTTTCTATTCCAAAAGCGATATTTTCGGCAATGGTGTTATCTGATAGATAAATGCTTTGCGGAACATGTGCGATATTCGCTTGCCAGGCACGTAGAGTATTGGAGTTTAATTCTTTGCCGTCGATAAATATTTTTCCGTCAGTAGGATCAAGAAGTGCCATCAAGATGTCGAGTAATGTACTTTTGCCGCTACCGGTCTTTCCGATAAAACCAATGCGAGAGCCTTTCGGAATTTCAAAATCTAAATTTTCTAAGACATAAGGGAGATTATCGCCGTATCGAAAAGAAAGATTTTTTATCTGGATTTTATCTTGAAAAGGAAGCGGTTTTGGAAGTGGCAAATTAGCATAATCCGGTAAGGGTTGATCTAATAATTCCAACACGTCGATTACACTTGCTTTACCTGCACGCAGCACCGCCCAGGAACCATATGCCTGTTGTAAAATTGGTAGCATCCTCTGCGCTCCAAGTGCAAGCGCCCCAAGTACCGGAATGGACGATGTCAATCCACCCTGGGATACACCTAATGAATAAGCAAAACCTGCGAGCAGTATCATTCCTAAGGCTTCAATCGCAAACCTGGGACTATTATTTATGAATAAATTATTTGCACATGCTTTTCGATAAGGATAATCTGAATTTTTGTAAATTTCCGAAAACACTGACTGTGTCCCATCGAGGAGAACATCTCTTATCCCCCCTAACCCTTCCTGCAAAGACTTCATCATTATGGTTTGCTCTCTGGCAATAATCTGTCCGTTGTCGGATAATCTCTTTTTGCCGTAAAATGCGATTAATAGATATATACTGCCAAAACTACTAAAAACTGTTAAGGCAATAATCGGGCTTATTGATATCGTTGCGATTAAAAGAGTAATTAGCATAAATGCAGCATTGATAATTCCTAAAAAAGGCTGCAATACCATTCCCATAGCCCCATCTGCCTTGGTGATTACCCCGGTAACAACTTCACTACTATTTCTTGCTACATGCACTCTATACGGTTGGTACATTGTTTTTCTATATACGTCAATACTCATAGCAGCCCCGATCTTAAGTGTAATCCGCGTACTAAGCAAAAGTAGAGACAAACGGGTAATACCCGCAATGATAGCGGATAATCCAAATAAAACTGTAACGGGCAAAATCAATTCTTTAGCAGAAGAAATTCCAAACATAGCAATGAGCGGTTGAATTTTTTCTATTTTAAATACTTCTTCAGGATTTGTTAAGACACCTAAAAAAGGAAGCACGGCTCCAATACTAAAAATTTCTGTAAACGATGCAAAAAGAATTAAGGCACAATATAATACAAAATATTTATAACTTCCTTTCGGAAGATGATTCCAAAATCGGATCATAAGTGATAGCGGTTTATCTGATTTTATATTTTCCATTAAAATAAGTTATTCAAAACGGTATATGGACTGGGTAACTTCATATTTAAAAGAGTTTCGACACGAGATGAATCAAGAGAGGCATATCTAAAAATTTCATTATGAGGAATGTCTTGTTCATAAATGCTTATAGGAACAATCAATTCCTCTGGAAACTTATTCAAAGCTGCAATTTCTTTTGCCATTTCAAAATAACTAACGTCCCTATTTGCGGATAATTGGTATATTCCATTATCACTATCTTCTATCACTGCATGTATTGCCTGAATTGAAAGCTTGAGATGTATAGGTGAAATAAATTGATCTGTAAACGCGTTAATACTTTGTCCTGCCTGTAGAGAAAAAAACCAATTTGCAAAAATATTTTCTTTGGGCACAATGATTTTAGAAAATCGAATAATAGAGATATTAGCCGCTAGATTTATTAGTTCCTTTTCTGCTTCCGCTTTTAGTTTTCCATACTCACTCAAAGCATTTGAAGGAGTAGTTGCCGATTCAAACGGATTTTGTCCGTTAAATATTGCATTTGTAGAAAGAAAAACAATTTTCGTTTTTGAGCCCGCATAGTGTTTTGCAAGCCTTAGCGGCGAATTAAC
>JANYCR010000207.1 GCA_025360185.1 Leptospiraceae bacterium
CAAAACTCTTTATTTCAAGACGATAACCGACCAAGCAATATACAGAACAACCACTCTACAAATTCCAGCTTTGCAAGAATCAAAAGACTGGATTGAATGTTATGGAGTTTCCTTCCCAGCAACGGAATTAGGAGGAGATTATTTTTATATTTATAAAGAAGAGAATGAGGATAATATCTCATTAACTCTAGGAGACGTAGAAGGAAAGGGCTCACCTGCTGCTATGTTTATGAGTATTTCTTTACAGTTGTTAGATCAGGCTCGTAAAAAAGTAGAAACGCCGTCTGAAATTATGCAGTATGTGAACACGCAATTTGTTCAATTGACCGGTGGTAAATTAAAAGACAGAAAGAGAAAAAAGAAACCACCCTATATAACTACCGTCTATGTATCCTTACAAAAAAACAGGGATGGCTCGATTGTTATGAATTGGGTGAACGCCGGTCATTTGTCTCCAATTGTTGTTAGCGGGACTGAATTATCAGAGTTAGCCGTCAAAGAGGATAATAGGAATTGTGCGCTTAATCTTGAAGACTCTTCTTACTTTCATGCTTGTATAAACACAGTGAAAAAAGGAGACCATATTTTCTTTTATTCTGACGGGCTAATCGAAGAAAACGCAGGAGATGAAGAAAAACAATTTGGGTTAGACAGAGTAAAGGATTGGCTTTTTGAGAATCGAGACATCCCATTGAAAGATCAAGTAGAGCGCTTAATTCGATACGTTAAAAAATTTGGAGAAATTAACGGGCAAGAAGATGATATAACAGTAGTTGGAATCAAAGTCAAGTGAAAGAGAATTTGAAAATTATACAAACCATCAGCAACCGCAACTAAAAAATTATTGACGCAAATATTTTCTATGATATATTCTATAGAGAGGATAACAATGAATAAGGTTAAACTAAAAATAATTTTTCCATTTGTTTTTTTGAGTATACTCTTTGTTAGCTGTCGTAGTAGTCTTCCAAAAGTTGAAAGAGACGAGCCATACCAAGAGACTATCAAGGAAAGAGAAGATTTTGAGAGAAGCTCCTACCCTAATTGTATGTATTATAATACTTGTCCAAATTATCATGGGAATTCAGGTAACAGTGGGAATACGGCAAATTAATAACGACCAAGTGTCTGGGAGCAGTGGTACCCCATTTAAGAGAGCATCTATTTCTTCTTGGCTTAACATTTTTGGCATAGTTTTCTCCTTTTTATTTTTTCTTTGATCTCGCGTAATATTTCATCAACTCCTCAATCAAAAATTCAACGATGATAGAATCGCGCTCGCTAATTTCTTCGGGGCTATTATTCAAAAGTCTTTCATCAATTCGGAGCAGCTTATAATTGATTAATTTTTCTTTAGGAGTATTGTTTGGATTTTTTGAACGAAGGATATACATTTTAAGAACACCTTCATTTAGATCGCTTACTTTTGTTTCTCTTTGAATTTCAATAAATTCTTTCAATTTAAGCATCAATTGGTATTTGTTTAAATATTCCATTCAATCGTCTCCGAAAATGAATTACGCTAAAAGCAATATAGCATATTGCGTTATTGATTGTCAAGAAGAATTTATTTCTTTGTATACTTGGAAGATGTAACAAATGGACTCCATGTTACCCGACAGCCGGAGGATTCGGGAGTATATCCGTGGTTGTTTAGAATTGCTGCAATCAGTGCTCCGGTCATTCTGCGGATGTCCGGATTTTCAAATAGTTTTGGGTTTAATTCTACTAAACGTTTTCCAATTCCTTCGAGTGGTGGTTTATTCATATCTTCAATCGCCCAAATCATTTTATCAATGTTGGCTATTAAGTATTGAAAAATTAATTTAAAACTGGCTGTTCCCATTTCGCTTGCGAATTTCGGATACAGACTTGCAAAAGTCTCGAGATAGATTTGATTTTTCTTTGGTGCAATAAATTTCGCCATACACGTATTTCCTTTTTTCGAATTTTCTAGGGGTTACTAAAATGATTGCATATTATATATCTTAGATTAGAACTTCTGGCTTATGGGTTTCGTCTTCTTATCCTGAGCAGCTAAGAAATTTATTAAAACCAGTTACTAAATATATTGAGTCGTTACATACAGGATAGAGTATTTTTTTTGTTTTCGTGGAAGTTTCTACCCCCGCATCCCTTCTGTTAGTAGAATTATCTTTTTGTATTTGATTTTTTTACCATGTAAAGGGCAAATGCAAAGGTTGAAAATAAACCTAAAAACATAAAACAAATTCCAATTGAATTAATTTGCTGAATAGTCATTTTTTATTACTCCTATCTGTTAATTATATCAAAATAAAATAAAGCTGCAATCTTATTACTTACTCATCATCTTATCCACACCGTTCCAATCTGCTGGAAGACCGTGTTTTGAGAGGTATTTTATTTTTCGTAAGTAGACTTCTGAGGGTTTATCTAAAATATTCTCTAAGTAAATTTCTTTGAAGAGTCGGTGAGAATCTTTTAATTTTCCTTCAATGTAATACTGCATTGCCTCTTCGAACTGAGGTGTGATTCTTTTTTTGAATTCAAAGTTTTTTTCGTCATCACCATCGAATACTTCGTATATGCCTACAGATTCTTCTTTACCAACTACTTGGACTAGACCAATGAAGCGCATATTGAATTGACTAGCGTTTTTTAATTTTGATTTAGTTGTCTCGGTAATGAGAGTAGTGACTCCGTAAAATTTGGTCAAGCCTTCTACTCTGGAAGCTAAGTTCACAGAGTCTGCTATCACGGTCGTATCCATCCGCTGTGATTCGCCGATTGTGCCTAACATCAAGTTGCCGGTGTGTATGCCTACACCAATACCGATTGGTTTATAACCATAAGAAGTTCTTTGTTGATTATAAAGAATTAATTCTTTTTTGATATGAATTCCGGCTAACAGTGCGTAGTCTGGATCGGTCGGAAAGATTGCCATGATGGAATCGCCGATATATTTATCTATGAATCCTTTATTTTCCCTGATGAGTGGACCCATTCTTTTTAAATACGAATTAATAAAATTAAATGTCTGGTGTGGAGTCATCGACTCACTTAGTTTTGTAAATGACCTGATATCAGAAAAGAAGACTGTCATCTCCTGATTCACCTGATCTCCGAGAGAAATTTCCGTAATACTTTTTTTATCTAGAAAATTTAAGAACTCAAATGGCACAAATCGTCTCATCGAATTTAGAAGTTCATTGATTTTAATGTCATAGTCCACGATTGTCTCTGCCATATTGTTGAAGTTATTCGAGAGTAGCCCCACTTCATCGGATGACTCAATGGTGGAACGTGCCGAGAAGTCTTTTGCGCCAAATTGCAGTACTACTTTGTTTAATTCTAAGATTGGTTTCACAAATAAATTTCCAAGTAGGAGAGAGGAAACAGATGTGATGATAACTGTGATAATTCCAATGATCGCAGAAACGAGGGTCGATTTTTTTAAGGCTTCCCTGATATTCGTGTCTGTCATGTCGATTCCTAGGACAGCTATTTGCTCACCCGTTTTTTTGTCTCTGATTGGTGAGTAGCCTGATATAGAATAGGTATTAAACTCTGCATCGAGTCTATATTCTTTTTCTACTAGGGATGTATTCAGTTCAAATGTTTTTCGTGCTTCCGGAAATGGGGCTATACTGTATTTGCTTCCATAGGTTGAAATATCTCCCACTGCTTCGCCCTTAGCTTTTTTTTCTAGGAGTCTTAGTGCATCTGCATCGGCAAGATATATAACTTCTTCCGGATTATCGGTCTTAACCCATACATAGACATATTGAATTAAGTTTGGCTTTGAATTACGAAGTGAATTGAGAGCTTCATAGACTTCTTTGAATTCTTTTGAGTTTTGAATTTTATCAACTGACTCATCTGATATTTCTGGTGATAAATTAGAAATTAAATAATGAAGGGAGTCCTGATCTATTAATTTGGAACCAAGGTCAGATGTGTGAATCAGCCTATCACGGTATTCCTCATACAATTCATTTTGCAAAATTTTAAAAGATGTGTATGCTAGGGAAACACTCACAATTAACGCGAGTATGAGCGAGCCTATTAAAATTTTAATTCTTAAATTCATTTTGGGTTTCGTCGTTTGCAAAATAAGATTAGAATCTCGAATTATTGTATGTGGTCAAGAAATTAACTATTTTTCGTCAGCTAAATGTCTGAACCCGGCAAAAAATTCGTCCTGTTCGATGAGTAACTCTGCTGCTCTCTCGATTGCTAAATAGAGATTTGCATCTCGTTTAGAATTTGCTCTTTCTTTTTTCAATTCCTGGCTGAAATCACTGTAAGCTTTTATCGCAAGTTTTTTATTTTTTGTGGCAACTGCTTTTCTTAAATCTCTCCAATGCTCTGTTAATTTAAACTTTAACTCTACTTCTTTTTCGATCGGCTTATTCTGGGTTAAATACGAAGTATCCCAAATGGAATAAAATAAATTCGACTTATTTTTTTCAGTGTAATAGTGACTTGCAAAATTAATTTTATTCCCCTGTGACTTTGCGGCTAATTCGGATATCATTTCATCTGGCAAACATTCCGGTAAAAATCCGTTTCGAATAGATTCAGAACTCAAGACTTTTTTGGAAACTAAATCGGAGGCTATTTGAAAAGCAGAGTCTATTTTTTTATTTCTGCATTCGCTTTCTAGTTTTGTGAGCAAATAACTAGTATCCGAAGAAGGCAAAATGGAAGTATTCGCAGTTTCTAGTTTCCTATTTTCTAGAAGAGCTTGTCTATACATTTCTAGATAGAGGAAATCTTTCGGACTTTGCAAGACGGCTTTCTCGGCGTATTTACTTGCACCGGCAAAATTCTTTAGAGAAAATAAATGCGTTGCTAAGTTGTAACAGGCATGAGGGTCTTCCCTGTCATTACATCGGCGCTCTAAAGTTTTTATTGCCCAATCTTTTTCATCAGGACTTCCGAAAAAATTTAAAAGAACTTTTTCGTTTAACACTAGGTATTCCGCTTCTAGTCCCGGCGTGACTATTTTTTTTTCATCCCCAGAACTGCATCCATTTACACTGTAAAAGCAAGCTGTCAAAAGAAAAGATTGTAGAACTAAAAAAATTCTAGAAAGAAGTTTTCTTTTGCCGCACATATAATTTCTCCTTATTCGAAAATACTTACGAGTCCAGATTCGTATTTCTCTTCGAGGGTATCAAGTTTTGCAATCGTTCCTAAATCTTTAACTTGAATAGATTTCTCAGTCGTTGTATTTCCTACTCGGTTAAATTCCAATTTGTGTTTATCACAAAGTAATTTAATTTTCTCAGAATTTTCGGAAGAGAAAGAAATTAATACAGAGGCGGCTGTTTCTCCGAATAGAGTTTCATCTAGACGAGATTTTTTAATTTGAGACAAATCTAAACTTGCCCCAATTTTCTCAGGAAATGTCATTTTGCAGATAGCCACGAGTAACCCACCGAGAGATAAATCCTTTGCTGAAGAAATAAACTTACTTTCATTTAATTCCAAAACTAAGTTTTGCAAATTCATTTCGTCTTCTAAAGAAAGCTCTGGAATTTCTCCTTTAGTGAGTCCGTGAATTTCTTTTAAATATTCACTTCC
>JANYCR010000244.1 GCA_025360185.1 Leptospiraceae bacterium
AAAAGTTTATAAAAATCTTCTGGCAATAAACCAAGATTCGCTTGGCTACTTCTAACATCGGAAAGTATTCTATCTATGTCCATAAGGACAATATTTTAAATCCCAAAATTTGTACAAGTCTAATTTACCAACAAGTCTAATATAAGAAATCTTTGCAATTGAGTCTCCTTTAGTTAGACTGTAAAATCCCCTAACTTTTTTGGAATTGCCAAATAGTGAGGAGTATTCCCCTTTACAAAAGTGGATTGTCAAAGTTCTTGTTGAATATAGAGAATTCACCATTAAATAGTCCTATCCCTGTCAAGGTCGAATGAAAACATGACTTATGACATTTAAAAGCTTAAATATAATCGATCCTATTTGTAAAGCCTTAGAGCAAGAAGGTTACACAACACCTACTCCTATTCAAATCCAGTCTATTCCAGCAGCACTAGAAGGAAAAGACATCTTAGGTTCCGCACAAACAGGAACAGGCAAAACTGCCGCTTTCGCTATCCCGGTTTTACAAAAATTACAAGCCCGCCCTAAGACAAATATCTATGGCGGAGTCCAAGCACTCATACTTGCGCCTACACGTGAGTTAGCCGTTCAAATAGGAGAGAGCTTTAAAGTTTACGGCAAGTTTGCCTCACAAAAATATGCAGTGATCTACGGTGGAGTTTCCCAGAGAAACCAGGAAGCTGTTCTACGTGGGAAGATTGATATTATCATAGCTACACCGGGAAGACTTTTAGATTTAGTGAATCAAAAAATTGTTAAGCTACATGCTGTGAATATACTCGTATTAGATGAAGCTGATAAAATGCTAAGCATGGGTTTTATTGATGATGTGCGTAAAATTATCGGTAAGATGCCACCTAAACGTCAGACGCTATTCTATTCGGCAACTATGCCTAAAGAAATTCAAAAACTCGCTGATGAAATTTTAAAAGATCCAGTTCGAATCGAAGTAGCAAGAGTATCCTCTACCAATGAAAATATTGAACAAGAACTTTATCAAGTCGACCGTGGAAATAAAAACCAACTTCTCATGCACCTTTTAAAAGATGAAGCTCTTTCGAGAGTATTAGTATTTTCTAGAACCAAACATACTGCGAACAAAGTAGTAAAAGAACTCAATAGAAATTCTATCCAATCAGATGCAATTCACGGAAATAAAACCCAGAGCGCCAGACAAAAAGCACTCGATAGTTTTAAAGCTGGTAGGTTACGCGTATTAGTCGCAACTGATATTGCATCGCGCGGGATTGACGTGGATGAAATTACTCATGTGATTAATTACGAATTGCCGAACGAGCCGGAAGCCTATGTTCATAGAATTGGGCGAACAGGTAGAGCGGGCGCACTCGGAAAAGCAATTTCTTTTTGTGATAAAGAAGAAAGACATTATCTAAAGTCTATTGAGCGTTTAGCTAAAAGAACTATTCAGGTTAATCCAGATCATCCGTTCCCGTTTGGAAGTCCTGTTCCTAAAGCAGAGCCAGGTGCTAACGATCGTCCTCCGAGAGATCCTAGAGACCGACGCGGTGGTGGCGGAGGCGGTGGTGGAGACAGAAGACCTAGAAAATCAAACGCTAGCAATTCAAATGGTGGATCTTCGTCAGGCGGCAATGAAGGTGGAAATAGAAATGGGGGAGATAGAAATAAATCTCGCCCAACTTCTGGCAAACCGAAACCAAAGCAAAAAGACTTAGCATTCTCTTTTAAAAAGAAAGGAAATCGAAGTAAATAAATAGAAAATACTTGTAAGATAGAACAACTGGTAGCGAAATGTAGAATAAATTTAATTCTCATGAAAAAAATACTAATTGTAGATGATTCGGAAACCAGTATTCTCTATCTTAAGATGATGCTCCCAGATTATAATCTCTCCATTGCTTTGAACGGTAAGGAGATGTGGGAGCAGCTAAACGAAAGTAACCCCTCTTTAATACTCATGGATGTTATGCTGCCTGATGTAAATGGCTATGAGTTAGTAAAGCAGCTTTCTAAAACTGAAAAGTATAAAGATATTCCTATTATCTTTCAGACAGCAAAAAGCTCCAGTGATGATTTAGAAAAAGGATTTGAGTCAGGTGCTATTGATTATATCCGTAAACCAGTAGACAAGAAAGAACTTAGGGCTAGAATAAAATCTGTCCTAAAAATAAAAGAGTTGGAAAATCAACTTTATTTAAAATCAATCACTGACTATTTGACTGAGATTTATAATCGAAGGTATTTTTTTGAAATTGCGATAAAGCATTTACAATTTTGTCAGCGTTTACAAAAAAATTTATGCATCGCTTTACTTGACATTGATTATTTTAAAAAGATAAACGATACGCATGGGCATGATGCAGGCGATTTTGTATTAAAGAAGTTTGCTGATATTCTAGGTAAAACGAAAAGACAAAATGATATTCTCGCCCGTTATGGGGGGGAAGAGTTTATTCTATTATTTTTCGAAACGGATAAATCTATTGCTCTTGAAATTTTACAGTCGATTCAAAAAGCAATTGGAGATGAGCAAATGCTCTTTAATCAACAACAAATTAAATGCACCTTCAGTTGTGGGTTAGTAGACTTGCAAGAGGTTCCGGGAATTTCTACAATGGATGATTTGATTAAAGTAGCAGATAATCGAATGTATAGCGCAAAAGAGTCAGGCAGAAATAGAATTGTGGATGTTGGCTAATAAATAGTAATTGTTCAAATTTTTCTTCTTTTATTTTCCAAGTAATTTAATAGTTTTTCGTTAGGAACAAAGCCGTCTTTGTCTAGCGCATAATCGGTCTTAATTCGATTCACAAAATACATTTTTACTTTGCCTTTATTTTTTGCGTCTACTTCTCCGCGATATTCACATTCGAAAAAATCTTTTACCAATTCATAGGTTACATGCGATATATTTATCTTACCCGGCGTACCGGAAAATTCCATCCTACTTGCAGTATTTACCGTATCACCCCAGACATCGTAGGCAAATTTCTTTTCGCCTACAACTCCGGCCATTACAGATCCTGTGTGGATACCAAGGCGTAACTCCCAAAAAGGCTCTTTCATTTTTTCTTTGATATCTTTCATCTGGCTCATGAAAGATTGAATTTCGAGTGCTGCAATGCAAGCCTCAATTGGATGAGTATCGCCTATTCGTGGTATGCCGCCGGCGCACATATAACTATCGCCGATTGTTTTTAGTTTTTCTAGATGGTAGCGCTCTATCGTTTTGTCGAATTGTGTAAAATACCCGTCAAGTTCGCGAATGAGTTGCGACGGTGACATTCCCTCAGCAATATGCGTAAAGTCTTTAAAGTCAGTGAACATAATAGTGACATTTTCGAAATGGACAGGAGTAACTTCTCCTTTCTCTTTGAGTTCTTCTGCAACCTCGGCAGGGAGGATATTCAAGAGTAGACTGTCTGATTTTCCAAGAGCCTCTGCTAAATCTTTAGTCCTCTCCTTGACTCTTGCTTCGAGTGTATTACGCTCTTTTTGTAATTCATCATACGCTTGTGCGTTAGCAAGAGATATTCCGGCTAATGAAGCGTAGGCGCTAAGCAATGATTCATCTTTTTCTGTGAAATGGTCAGTATACACTTTATTTAAAACTTGGATAACACCGATTATCTGGTGATGCGAATTATAGACAGGCATGCAAAGAATAGACTTAGTTCTATATCCACTTTTGTGATCATTGTCTGAGTTAAATCTTGGATCAGAATAAGCATCTTGTATATTTACCGTTTCTTTGGATTGTGCGACAAAACCTGCAATGCCTATTCCAAAAGGAATTCTAATTTCTTCTTTGCTTCCAAGTGCTACTCTAGAAAAAAGTTCCTTTCTTTCTGCATCGGCAAGAAATAATGTGGCGCGGTCTGCGTTCATAACATTTTTTACGTTTTGAATGATTAAATCTAATAGGGCATCTAAACTAATCTCAGCCATAATAGATCTAGCCGAGGCAATGAGTAGATTTAGATTGCGGGCTTGTTGGCTCAGATTTTCTAATTCAATCGCATCAAGGTATAACTTGCCGTCTGTGTCTTTATAAAGACCAGGAATAACGTCTGTCTTTCTTTTTCCAAAATCTGTGCCGGAGATGATTACTTCGTATCTGAGTTTTTCCACTGTTTTTATATTTCTTATACTACTTGGTTTTTAGTCAAAACTAAAAATACAATTATTGACTAGAATTTTCCTTTGCGACCCAAGCTAAGCCCTCATAGAAATTGTCGGTCATGCAATTGGGAGGATTCACAAAGCCACCGAAACAGGGAGGAAAATCTTTCGCAATTGCCTGGCTCAAGTCTCTTGTTGCATAATAGCGGCTAATGTAGATATGCTCGTATTTGTTTGGGTCTGGCTTTACTTGTAACGTGATTCTGAATAATTCTTTTGTTCCAAATCTTAGGTTAAAAATTTCTTCATTCTTTTTAAGTGGGAAATCTTTTATCTTTCCTGTTTTATCCAGGAATGCAGTTTTATTTGGCTCGATTCCTAATATGTTTTTCTCATCCGCTCCTACAAGTGCGAAGCCAAAGTCAGAGAAAGGTTCTGCTTTTTGGAAATTCAAATCAATTGCTTTTTTTCCTTCGCGGTTAATATAATAACGAGAAAACAGATTTCCGCGTTGAAATGTTTTTGCTTGAAAAGTTTCATCGACAACAGCAAGTCCATCTTTGCTAAAATTACTCGCTGCTCTAAATTTTAAAGCAATTACTTCTTTACCGGTCTTGTCAATGTATCCCCAAAGTCCATTGGGCTCTTCTTCTGAAATCCATTCACAGTCTTTGTAGGGGTTAGGACTTGTTATCTGCACACGCGCGAGTCCATTTTCAAAATTTCCAACGATTGTATATTTCGGATCGATGATCCATTTATCATTTATATCTTTAAATCCCCATTTCCCTTCTTTACAGGAAGGCATAAGTCCTTCGGAATATTGTCCGGGTCCTGCGTAATAAGAATAAAGTCCATTATGATAAATGTATTTACCGGATCTTGTCAGAAAATATTTATCGTATCTTTTGGAAACGCTTCTATATTTGAATTTTTCTGTAGCAACCTCTGCAACTCCATTTCTAAATTCAGTAGCATTGTAAAAATTTGGCGGTATAACAAAATTACCCTTTATGTCAATGAATCCCCAGGCTTTATCACCTGAATCTATTTTTTCTACAGCGGCTAATACGGGATCATCTGAAAATGGTTTTGCTGATTTGAATTGGAAAGCAATTACTACTTCCCCTTTAGTATTAATATATCCCCAGAGACCATTTTTTTTAACAGGAGCGAGTCCATGGCTAAACCTATCCGCATCTTCATATTCCTGCGGAATTACAATTTTACCTGAAGTGTCCATGAAGCCAAAAGCATATTTCGGCTTTTCTTCCCTTAAAGCATCTACAAAAAGAGATACACAGGATTGGAAAAATAAAAAGCTAAAAAGTAAAACAAAAAATATTTTCATATTTCTTGTTTTACATACCATTTGTTTTTATGCTATTCTTTTTTAAAGTAGAGCAGTGGCTAAATTTTTTACTGTATCAAATACATTCGCATTAGTCTTCGTGTTAATTTATTTTCTTTGATATTGCGGATACACTGCGTTATAAACTGAGCTCGGGATTCAACCATGAAAATCATAGAGCTATGACCGAGACCAGTATTAGGTACTGTCATTAAGAATAGATTTTGAAATCCAAAAATAGTTGTTCCAAGATAAGCCTCAGCTCCTGTTCCGCAGGTCTTGGCGAGTGTTGATGATACTGTTTGTCGATTTCATTTTCTAAATTTGCCTTAGAATGCGCATCAATTTTTATCGAGAAATTCAAGTTGAGATAAAATAGATTTTACAAAATAGGCTTATATAACTTTCTAAAAGTATGAAAAATAAATTTGCTATATTAGTATTTTCTTCTATTATCATTGGATACTCGGTATTACCTGCAAAAACTCCAAAGAAATTTACTGATACTGTGATTTTAAAAAATGGAAAAGTATTGAGTGGTATTAGGGCTACAGATTCAATTCTAGTCACCACGGAAGATGGTGTCACTACAATCTACAAAAAGAAAGACACCTCGGAGGTTAAGAAAGAAAAGAGTCTAGCGGTTGGACGTTGGAGTGATTACCAGGGAGCAATGAGATGGGAGGATGCAATCGCATTCTGCCTCGGCGATACGGTAGGAGTTGACTTTTGGAAAAATAAAAAGTATTGATGGAAAGAAAGCTCTCGCTCAAGCTAGAAAAAAAAATCTGATTCAACAATCTTAATTTTAGTCGTAATGCATTGGAGTAGTAAACCAAGTTAGTGGAAAAGTAGAACAAAAAAATGAAAATAATAATCTCAAGAAATAAATCAATCGTATTGTTGCTATTTTTGTTTGGGTATAGTAATTTATTTGGTTATGGCGGGAGTAGTTCGTGTTCTGGGAGGGATGGTTATGGACATCAAATTGACACTGCACTTAGAACAGAACTTTGTAATCAAAAAAGTAGGACAATAGCAGAACGACTAAGCGATAAGCATTCATTTCTTTACCTGAAAATACCTGAATTAGGCAATGAGTATTTGGAATATGGAAATGAAGAATCTGAACGTAACTTGGAGCCAGATAAAAGAAAGGAAAGAACTTTACCTATTCACATTGAAGTTGGCAATGCGTTGTTAAACCCGCGCAAAGAGGATTACTTAAATTATAAAGTAAGTTCTAAAATAAAAGAGCGGATCATTTCTGAAAATTATACGATTAAAAGAAGAAATTGCACCTTTATGGCATTAGGATCTGAGTATTTATTTCCTGTTCCATCAGGAGAGGGAGTTCTTTCTGTAATTCTATATTTTAATTATACGCGTGACGTGATCGGCTATCAGGATTACAAACGTTATGCGGCAAGCTCCTCATTTACTACTTTCCCAATTGGGGAGAATAATAAGCCGTCAATACCAAAAGAAAATTACTATAGTCAGTTTATTCATAGAAGCCTTCGGACTGAAATTAATTTTAAACCAGGCGGAGTCTATCAATTAGAAATTACTATAAATCCAAATTCTGCAATTGCACGCAAGTCATACAGTGCATTTTATGCCCCATTTCAAAAGATTAATACGGACACCGTCCCCGGCTTCACCATTAGCCTCAAAGAACTCTCGCCTAATACTAAGTTTGCGTTTGATGGGAAAGATGATGTCGGTAAGACTTACGAAGAAGTGAAGAAGGAATTTATTTTGTATGATAAGGGTGCCGAGGAAAATTAGGTTTAGCCCTAGCTTGAAATTAGAGAAAGAATTTAATACAAAGCACACAAAGTAAAAATCCACAAAGGACACTAAGGGCAAGGTTTTGGATAAGAAACTTTGTGCTCTTAGTATTAAAAAAAGTATAATGAATAATTCTAATATCTTGACATTTCAAGGATATTGTTTTAAAAAGAGGTAAGGAAGGAATAAAAATGATAGATGTTCATTTACAATTACCAGAAAGTCTCTTTTCAACTTTGCATAAAAGCAAAGAGGAAATAATTGTCCTCTTAAAATTATGCACCGCCGTAAAACTCTACGAGCTTGAACAGATTTCTCAGGAGAGAGCAGCAGAATTAGCAGGATTGACTCGAACAGAATTTCTATTAACACTGCGTGATTTTAAAATTACACCATACCAATATTCCTACGAAGAAATTAAAGAAGAAGTAAAAAGTATTTTAAAGTAATGCAAAAATATGTAATCAATGCTTCGCCAATCATTAGCTTATCGAAAGCAGGATTGTCCAATATTTTAGATTCTTTATAACAGGAACTATCGGCTTAATTTTTATAGCAAAAGAATTAGGCTTGATTGTCGATTTGAATGAATCTATCTACTTGCTAAAGCGGGAAGGATTATACCTCAGTGAAAAACTTATACAATCAATATTAGAAAATGAGTAGTCATGGATTAGGAATTACAGTATATTAACCGCAAAACGAAAAGTAAAGGCTAATTCATATTATTTACAAAGAATTAAAGGTTAAGATTAATGAAAAAAATAATTTTAAGAAATAAATCAATTGCGCTCTTACTTTTTTTGTTTGGGTATAGTAATTTATTTGGTTATGGTGGGAGTAGTGCATGCTCTGGTAGAGAAACTATGGGTCAAAGAGTAAGGGAGGCTCATAGATATGAAATTTGCAAGGAAAAAAGTCAGCCAATTAGAGATAGGCTAAATGAAAACCATTCATTCCTTTACTTAAAAGTACCTGAGTTAGGGAATGAATATTTAGAATATGAGAATGAAGAGTTAGCTGAGAATCTAGAGACAGATCGTAGAAAAGAAAAGGCTATTCCTATCTACATTGAATTAGATGAAGCATTACTAAATCCAAAGAAAGAAGATCGTGAGAATTACCAAGCAAGCTCTAAATTCAAAGAACGTATTATTTCCGAAAATTCAACAATCCGTAGGCGGAATTGTAGCTTTTTTTCTATAGGTTCAGAATATTTATTCGCGATTCGATCTGGCAGAGGATTGTTTTCAGTTATTCTTTACTTTAATTATAGAATAGATGTTGCAAGAAGCTATTATCTGGGCAGGAGATATAATACTGATTATGCGCAATATATACCAAAAGTTTTATTTGACCAATTTATTCACCGAAGCTTTCAGAAAGAAGTTAATTTTGAAGCCGGTAAAATTTATGAAATAGAAATTAAAATCAATCCAAATTCGGGACTGCCTCGGGGCTCCTACAACGCGCAAAACTCTACTTCTTTTGAAACTATGAACACCGTCCCCGGCTTCACCATCACCCTCAAAGAATTACCGCCTAATACAAAGTTTGCGTTCGATGGAAAGGATGACGTTGGTAAGACTTACGAACAAGTAAAGAAGGAATTTATTTTGTATGATAAGAGTGCCGAGAAAAATTAGGTTTAGATTTATTTAAATCTCTGATTCTAATTGACAATACAATATGGATGCTGTATTATGAAATTATTGTGTCAGGAAAAGAACTAGTCAAATTATTAAAGAAGAATGGTTGGGAGTTAGACAGAATAAGTGGTTCTCACCATATTATGAAAAAAGGAGATTTGACAGTTTCAGTTCCAGTGCATAGTAACCGAGACTTACCACCGGGAACTTTGAATGCCATAAAAAAACAAACGGGGATTAAATGATGATTTCTTATCCAGCTACTTTTAAATTCGATACAAAAGATAAAGTTTATTATGTGGAATTCCCTGACTTACCTGGATGTCAAACTTATGGTGAGACCGAGGTAGAAGCTATTCATAACGCAAAAGAAGCTTTAACCGGTTATCTTGAATCAATTGATTCAAGGAAATTGAAAATTCCGAACCCTTCTAAATTGAAAGGTAGGACAATTAAATATATTTCTCCTGAGAAGAATGTGTCTTTTGCTATTTGGCTTAAAAAGAATAGAGAATTACTTGGATTTACCCAAAAAGATATTGCTGCTGTATTGAAAGTAACCTATCAGACTTACCAAAGATTTGAAGATCCAGTTCGTTCTAATCCAACGCTAAAAACAATTTTAAGATTAGAAGAGGTATTTGAAAAGGAGCTAATCAAAGTTTAACGCTGCTAGCATATATTAATAGCACTCATGTAATTCTAGTTCTAAGAACTAAGCTAGACCTCCGATTAGATTCCCGATAAAGGATTCGGGGACAAGTTTCGGAGGTGACAGGGCTAATGAAATTATCCTCGATATCCAATCTCCGTGCCTCTGTGCCGGCGCCTGTGCTGAGCTACGTCGAAGCATGGCAAAAAACCTATTCCAATAACAATCTCTTCTTATTCTCATCAAATTGTTCTTTTGATTTGTTACGGATAGTTTTAAATGCATCGCCGGCGCTTTCAGATAATACTGAGCCTATCATGGCACCTACAGGACCGCCAACAGTCATGCCTGCATAGACACTTGCCAGCCATACTTTGTCGATTGAAAATGGAACGTAGCTGGATTTAGAATAGACAAGAGGAATTTTTAGACCTGCTCCGGCGATTCGTGTGGATACTGCTAAGTTGACTCGAATGTCTTCGCTTGGATTTTCTAAACCAATGTCGGCAGTTCCATTCGTGTTAAAAACTTTTCCTTGCATGTCTAGATTTTTGATTTTAAATCTCTTATTCTTTACTGCATAATCAATATCTATCGAGTTGAACCTGGAAATATTTGTATTTAACTTATCGCTAGAAGGAATGATTTTATTTAAGAATCGAATTGGATAGAGAATATCTGCTTGTTCAAGTAGCACTCCGTCTTTCATTTGACTGTAACCGCTCAGGGTAAGATTTTTTAAAAAGTCTTTCTCGCCGTAAATATTATCTGTTTGTAGTTTTATATAAGTAGATAGAGTTCCCTCTGCGAATTTCTTTTCTAGAATTTGTTTTGTGATTTTTTCTAAGTTTATATTTTCGATTTCTAAGTATGCGCTTGTAGAGATTCCATTTCTTAAATCTGCCTCTCCGGATAATAATACATTGCCCTCCGCGAGTTTCCTGAATCCTAAATTGTAATCAAGAGAAGTATTTTTTAAAATTGTATTTGCATAGAAGTTATATACGTCAATGTTTTCATAGCTGATATGATTTGCTTTATACTTTAAGTCGATGAATGCTTCTATGTTCTTTTGCTCGGATTGTTTTTGTTCTGTTTTTGGTTGTTCTGTTTTAGTTTCAGAATTGGAAAGAGAATTGATTAATTCTAAAATGGGAGTGATATGAACAAACGAAGAGTTTGCGCTAGCCTTGATACTGGGACGATAAGTAAAATCTAAATCAGAATCAAGCTTTAAATCTAGTAGAGTGGGAAGAGTTAAACGTAGGTCTTTCGTTTTTACTTTTTTAGAAAGTAGGGGATATTCTATATTACCTACTAAACTAATCGGAGCAATTCGTTTTGCGATATTCTCTTTTGTTTTATACACGATTGAATTTATTTTAAAATCTAGATTATTTTCTAGAAGCATTTGGCCTTTTTCTTTTTTTGTTTTGACTTTTAGATTTAGATTCGAGCCAACAACACTTAGCGAAGGGATGCTATTTAGATAATGCGCGTATTCTTGCAATGGCAGGTTACTTACGATTAGCTCTACTTCAAAAAATAAGGAATTTAGGTCTAGCATATCTGGAGAAATGCCTGCACTACCGGAGAGGATAATATTTGTTTTCCCGTAGTCGATGTTTAAAGAAAGAGTAGATTCTAAAAATGATTCGTAGCTTAGTTTTATTTCCTTTGCGATTGGATTATGTAGAATTTCTCTAGAAAAAGCTTTCACTTTTACTTCCACATTTTCCAATCGAATTTGTTTGACTCGTAGACGTGTATGTAAAAAATCAATTATCTCCTTCGGATCAGTTTCCTTTTCTTCTTTGGCTTCGTCTTTTGATTCAGGAATAGCATTTAGAAAGGCAGGTATATCTACAAATCCGTTACGAAAAGAAAGATCGTCTACTTGTAATTTACCTCCCGCCAACACAGGTAGAAAAAATATAGCAAGGTTTGCTTCTTCTAATTTTAATAGTATAACATTTTCTTTTTTAGTTTTTAATTCTACTTCTCTTAGATTGGCTTTTAAATCCGGATACACTGAAAGATTGAATTGGTTTAAGCTCAATTTATAATCATAATAGGTTTCTACATTTTTTGTAATCAAGTCTTTGTAAAAATCTTTATCAAACAAAAGTGGAACATAAAGAACCAGTGGCAATGCGAGTATCAATAGAAATAGGATTGCAAAATATTTGATTAGTTTTTTAATAAACTTCATTGTTTTTGAGCATCAGGTAGTGGAAAACTATTCGGTATGACTGGAGTAAGCGTTTCTCTTAAATTAACATCATTCTGCGTTCATTACTACAGGCTAAGTATATAAAATAAAAGTTCAAAGGAAGATCAAATTGTTTTTACTAAAAAATACACTGCATTTTTTTATTATAATAACTTTTTTCTCCTGCCAATTAGCATCTAGATTAAAAAATCTAAATCAAAATACTTTACCTACAATCAAGAATTCGATTTCGATGGAGCTTGTTGAAATCCCAGAAGGAGAATTTCAAATGGGTTGTAGCAATGCTGATTCAAGTTGTGACGAAGATGAATTACCCGCTAAAAAAGTTACCATTGAAAGACCTTTCTTCATAGGTAAATTCGAAGTAACCAAAAAAGAATTTTCTAAATTTATTTTAGAGACAGCCTATAAAACAGATGCGGAAACTCTAGGTTTTACAAATACTTGGAGAAATTGTCATGGAATGAAACAAAAAGAAGACCATCCTGTGATATGCGTGAGTTGGAATGACGCAAAGCAATTTACAAAATGGTTAAGCACTAAAGAAAAAAAGAATTATCGGCTCCCAACTGAGGCAGAATGGGAGTATGCGGCACGTTCATCGATTGCATTATCTGTTTCCACAAATCTTGTCGATACAAGATACTATTGGGGAATTGATATGAATGAAAAATATGCATGGTATAATAAAAATGCAAACAAGGCAACGCATTCGGTAGGGACTAAATTGCCGAACGGAAATCAACTCTATGATATGTCGGGTAACGTATCCGAATGGTGCGAAGATGATTACGATCCGAATTTTTTAAAAAAGAAAGAAGGGTATAAATCTCCAATAGTAACAAATGGAAACAATAAAGTTTTACGAGGTGGAAGTTGGTTTGATTCTTACTCAATGCTTCGATTATCTGCAAGATCGTTTGCCCCAAGAGACGCAAGAGAAAACTATTTCGGCTATAGGGTAGTAATGGAAAAGTAAACTCTGAATTTTCATAAATTATTTTTGCCGTCATTCCCGAAAATCCACCTTCGCTCGATGTATTCGCGACCTTCGCCTTCGCATGGGAATGACAAATTGAATTGAATATTTAGTTTACAAGTTTATTCAAAAAATTTAAAAAGGTGATATGCCCTCACTAATCCTTACATTGATCTTTTTCTATGCGCTTGGTTTTTTTATTATTCATAAAATTGTTACGAAGGAGGATTTATGATTTTAGGCCACTATGCTTCTGCATTGATTCCATATAGTAAGTTTAAAAGATATCCTTTCTGGATACTTCTTATTTGCTCCAATGTGCCCGAATTTCTCTGGTTATTATTGGCTCTTGTTGGAGTGGAAGAAACTAGACCAGCTTCTTTATTCGATGCTACGATTCAAGGCTTACAAGTTCAGATGACTTACAGCCACAATTTAATTCCTGCCGCATTACAGGCATTTGTCGTAAGTGGAATTATATTTGCTTTTTTTAAAGATCGCTCTTTTGCTTTTTGGTGCGGGTTTTTAACTCTATTTCATGTGCTTTGTGATTTTATTGTTGGCTTCGAGCACCAATTACTTTCTCCTGATTCAATGGTAGTTGGTTTAAATTCTTATTCAAAATTTCCCCATATTGCGATTCTAATTGAATTTGCTTTTAGTCTTGCTTGTATTTTTTGGTATATTCGGACTGAGAAAAATGCCGGTAATCCGCTGTCTCAGCGTAAGATTGTTTACCTGCTTTTGGTATTTGGTATTGGAGTTTTAATGTGGCTTCCCACTGCAACTATTCCAATGAAGGAATTTTTACCTTTTAAATTCTGAACTTATTTAGCGCCTTTAAAGAATTTTTGAATATCTTTGTCCTTCATAAATTCATAATCATAGTCGGGACCGTAGTCTACATAAAGCTCTTCTCCCGAATCTATGACGCGTAACGTTTTGATGAGTGCATAAGGCGGCTCGCAGATTTTTTCAAATTTTACATTTTGAAATTTTACAGGGGCATAATTTATCCTAGTAAATACATTGCCATCGTCTTTTCCATCAGCACCAACATAATTTCCGAGATAAGGTTTCGCACAGTCTTTAAACCACATTACATATTGCCACTTATCTTGTTCTACTAATACATCGTATTCTGCTTCTGTAATGAATTTGCCTTTATACGCTCCGAGCACAATCCCTGCTTGTAATTTTTTAGTGGCAAATACGCCTTTGCCTGATTTGGGAATAAGAGAAGTTTTAATTTCGAGTGATGACTCTAAGTTAGGAATATCTTTTTGTTTAGGGAGTGATGTGCAAAATAAAAGCCCGGTGATTATAAGGATTAGGATTGTTTTTTTCATTGATTCTACCCGATTGAAATTCCAATGTTTTAGTATTGGGAAATTTGAAAACAAAAGAAGTTTTTCCAGTAAGGAAATACAAATAACAGCAAATCTGTGTTGTGTAATAGATTCTTTGGCTTCAAGTGATTTATCTAAAATCCGATTGATTTACTTGAATTCATATAAATTCTGGGTAAAGTAGAAAAAAGGAAAAGATATGATATTTGAACAAATACTAAAATTTTTTGGAATAGAAAATCACCAGGCGGGATCTACGATTGAAACATTTCATACAATCCCAGAAATCATTGCATTTTTTCAGAATATATATCCAGAGGCAAATATCGAGAAAACGCACGAGGACTCCGAAGAACTAGGAATTTATATCATGCGTAAAGATACAGATAAGATTTTTATTCCGATACGAGAAAGTCAAAAGAGCGGATATTTTTTAATAGAAGTTCCAAGCGAATCAAGTCTAGTGTAGAAAAAATTGATTATAAAATCACAACAAGAACTCCAAATTCCCATGGTTGAAGTTTTTCCGTGGAATAGTAATTTCGAAACAGGAATTGCAATAATCGATGAGCAGCATAGACGCCTTGTAGATTTACTGAATTTACTCGCTGGACATTTAGCTTTTCGATCGGATGTGCCTACTTTAAATATTATATTTAACGATTTAACAGAATATGCTCTCTATCATTTTCAATCTGAAGAAGCAGTCTGGACAGAATTTTTAGGCGAGGATGAATTAAATAAGGCACACCGAGAGGAGCATAAAGATTTTGTAGCTGATATTTTAAAACTAAAAGGACAAGACGAGGACAAACCGGTTGATGGAGTAATCGAGGATATTTTATCTTTTTTAACACATTGGCTAGCATTTCATATTTTAGATAGCGATAAGAGAATGTCAAAAGTAGCACTTGCGGTAAAGGACGGTATTCCGCTAGAGGAAGCCAAGAAGTCCGCAGACAAACAAATGAGTGGAGTCTTGGGAATTCTAATTGAAACAGTACTTACCATGTATGACAGTCTTTCTAGTCGAACGCTTGAACTGATGCGCGAGATTGCGCAAAGGCAAAAGGCAGAGGCTAAGCTTCGTTTGGCGGCAAATGTATTTGATTTTACACTGGATTCAATTTGTATTACAGATGCAGATTTCAAGGTGATAGAAGCAAACCCTTCCTTTTACCAGACGATTGAATTCACAGATATAGATTTAATAGGTAAAGATTTGAGCGAAATAAAAACTGGCTTAAAAGAAAAAAAAACTTTAGAAGCTTTCTGGAATAATTTGAATGCATCCGGGCATTGGAGTGGAATCATGAATAACCGCCGAAAGACTGGAGAGATTGAAGCGGAGTGGTTAACCTTATCCGTTGTAAAAACAGAGGGAGGGGTTATTAGTAATTATGTGGCTGTGTTTTCCAATGTAGGTCATTTCATGCAACAGCAAACAATTCTCGAAAAATTAGCACACCACGATGCGTTAACTGGTCTACCTAATAGGCTTTTACTTAAAGATCGTTTGAGCTTAGCTATTGCTCATTCTGAGAGAACAAAAACATCTCTTGCGATTTGTTATATAGATCTCGATAGATTTAAACCGGTTAATGATCAGTTCGGTCATGCGGTTGGTGACGAATTATTAAAAGAGATTGCCGAGCGGTTTCGTAAAATTACCCGCAGTCAGGATACGGTTGCACGTCTGGGTGGGGACGAATTTGTGATTTTGATTGGTGATTTAAAACACTCAGAAGATTATTTACGAGTATTGGAGAAAGTATTGGAAGAAGCCAAGCGACCATTCCATTTTGGAGATAATAAAACGATTGAAGTAAGCGCTAGTATTGGAGTGACAGTGTTTCCAGCAGATGCAAGCGATGCGGATACACTTTTACATCATGCTGACCAAGCCATGTACGAAGCCAAACGACTTGGAAAAAGCCGCTATTGTGCATATTAACAAATTGCCAAAATTTGAATTTACTCCAAACTCCCTTTCGTAGCCATAGTATTAGGATAGAAATTTTAAACTGCGTGCCTTCGACATAAGAATTTTGGGAAATTGTTAAGAACTTTTCAGGTTGTCATTCCCGAAATTTTTTATCGGGAATCTCTAGTTCTTGAGACCCCCCGATAGAAAATTTCGGGGGTGACAAATAACCGAAATCTATAAATTGAATTTACGCTAAATATAATAAGCCCAAGGGCAAGAAAGGTATAAAATGGCAAAATTAGAACATCCAAGTTCAGCATTATTCTCGGGAGAAAAACCATTCCCTATCATCCCAGCTTGCGAGCATTTCGCTGGATCCGAAAAACTCATCACCAAAGCACTCGAACTCCAAAATAAAATGGGCGGGCTCTTCGACATCACTATGGATTGCGAAGACGGAGCACAAACCGGAAAAGAAAAAGAACACGCAGAAATGATCGTGAGAATCCAAAACTCAGACTTAAACGTTCACAAAATGAGCGGGGTTCGAATTCACGACTACTCAAACGCACATTGGAAATTAGACGTAGACATCATCGTTCCGGGTGCAGGAGAAAAAATCGCCTACATTACAATTCCAAAACCAACAAAAGCAAAACAAGTTGCGGAGATGATTTCTTACATCCAAGAAGCCGCAAAGAAAGCAAACCTCAAAAGAGAAATTCCAATCCACGTTCTCGTCGAAACCCACGGAGCACTACTCGAAGTAGAACAAATTGCAGCTCTTCCATGGATGCAAGTTCTTGACTTCGGGCTAATGGACTTTATCTCCGGTCACCACGGGGCAATTCCTGCTTCTGCAATGAGAAGCCCAGGACAATTTGAGCACGAACTTCTACGTCAGGCGAAAGCGACAGTAGTTGCAGCAGCCCTTGCACACGGAGTAATCCCAGCGCATAACGTGACGTTAGACTTAAAAAACCAATACCAAACTTATAACGACGCAAGCCGCGCCAGAAACGGATTTGGATTTTTACGTATGTGGTCTATTTACCCAACTCAAATCCAAGCTATACTCGACGCGATGAGCCCTGATTACAGCGAAGTAAAAGTTGCATGCGACATTTTACTCGCAGCCCAAGACGCAGAATGGGGACCAATCCAACACGCAGGCGAACTCCACGACCGCGCCACCTATCGTTATTTCTGGGAACTAGTCCAAAAAGCAAAGATCACAGGACAAAAATTACCGGACGAAGTACTGAAGAGATTTTTTGCGTAATCTTGGGTGTTGCGGCGACCTTCTCCTAGTAGAGACAGGTCTGAGACCTGTCTCTACGTTATTGTAAATGCCGCCGCGCTCGCCTTCCTGACTGTGGATGATGAAGATTATCCACAGTCATCCAGTTGATCGCTAACACTCGCTTTAACAAATACTGAAAAGGACTAACTACCCCTCACCCCGATTTTCTATTTCCTGAAAAATTTTCTACGCCTAAGCCCCTCTCCTTTAGGAGAGGGGCGGGCTGGAAGCCGGGGTGAGGTCTAGAACTAAAAGACAAAACTATGAAACTATCCTACAACTGGCTAAATGATTTTGCGGATTTTAAATCTATTCCGTTTGAAAAAATCCAAGAGAAGATAAACCTCTCGATTTGTGAAATAGACGATGTATCGGAATACAGAGAGCATCTAACGACGATTGTGTCGGCGAAAGTGGTCGAAGTAAATAAACACCCCGATGCAGACAAACTAAGTGTATGCATTGCGGACATTGGAACTAAGAAGATTCAAATCGTAACAGGTGCACAAGTTAAGGAAGGAGAAATCGTTCCACTTGCGATGATAGGAACCGTATTTCCCGATGGAAAAGAAATCAAAGAAGGAAAACTTCGAGGAGTAGATAGCTTTGGAATGTTCTGCTCTGAGAAAGAACTTGGACTTAGTGAAGAATCATCTGGACTAATGAAATTAGACCCTGATACAAAACTAGGAGTAAGTCTTCGAGTTCTTCTAGATTCAGAAGACAAAATCATTTTAATCGACAATAAGTCCATTACCCATAGACCTGATCTCTGGAGTCATTTCGGATTTGCCCGTGAGCTTGCTGCCCAACTTGGAATTAAAATAAAATTCGATCCGTTTGATACAGAGTTTTCGTTTTCCAACGAACCAAGTCCAAAGGTATTTGAGAACGACAACGCACACTCTTACTTTGCCGCTAGTGTAAAGGGATTTGAGATAAAAGAATCTATTCCCAAAATCAAAGACCGACTTTTGAAATGTGGAATCAAGTCGATTAACAATGTAGTGGATATCTCCAATTACGTGATGCTAGAAATGGGACAACCCACTCACTTCTTCGACAAATCGAAATTAGGCGAAGTAGCTCTCGAAGTAAAATTTGCTAGAGACAAAGATAAAATTGCTCTCTTGGACAGAACAACTAAAGAGTTAGAATCATCAATTCTTGTAATCTCAAATGCAGGAGTTCCAGTTGCACTCGCAGGAGTAATGGGCGGCGAAGACTCAGCTATTGGTAGTACAACGACCGAAGCCATTTTAGAATCGGCAGTATTTAAAAGAGAAGATGTGCGTAAAACAATTCGAGTCACAGGAATTCGAACTGAGTCCGCTGTTCGCTACGAAAAGGGACTAGATTCTCATTCGAGTATACCGGTCATTAACCGCGCCTTAGAATTACTCAAAGAAAATGGATGTCCTGCACTCGTTGCAAGTAAACCAGCAGGCTTCGAGCATCAAAAAGAAAGACAAGAAATCAAAACCACGTTTACTTTTTTAAATGCAAAGTTAGGAACGATTTTTGAGAAGAAAGTAATTGTAGATATTTTACAACGACTTGGATTTCATGTAAGCACAAAAGAAGATGACTTAGTAGTGATCGTTCCTGTATACCGACACAATTATGACATCACCATCGAAGAAGATTTAGTAGATGAAGTAGGGCGCTCTTTAGGTTACGCGGCAATTGAGCGTAAACCGCTATTGTCTGATGTAAAGCCAGTCGGTAAAAATCCAAAAAGAGAAATCGAGCGTGCGATCAAATCTATATTTACGCAAAACCTGGGTTATGCGGAAGTTTTTAATTATTCCTTTGCTTCCGAAGAAGATACAAAGTTTGAACTAGAAGATTCTAATGCGCTGGGAATTGCAAACTCAATGCCAGATGAGTTTAAGTTTCTTAGAACTTCGATTTATCCTTCTGTTCTAAAACATATTGCCGTTAACGCAGATAGATTTGAAACAGTCAAAATTTTCGAACTAGGAAGAACCTATCACAAAATAAAAGCGGACGAGCTTGCTTCTGAAAAAAGATTCTTCGGATTTGGTTTTCTAGGTAATCGTAAGTCAAATGAATTAGCCGATGCAGAAAATGATTTTCTAGCTGTTCGAAATGATATTAATACGCTGTTTAAATTATTCGGATTTAAAAATATTGAAATAGAAAAAACAAGCCTTTCGTATTTTCATCCAAACGCTTGTATCCAGTGGAAATTAAACGGAGAAGTAATTGCCGAGCTTGGTTATTTGCATCCGAAATACAACGATGCTTACAATATGAAACGTAGAGTATTAGTCGGCAAATTATATTTTGACGCTATCGAGAATTTGAATGTTGGAGAAAACAAAAAGTTTACCTTTGTTCCGCCGTCGCATTTCCCACAAGACCAAATGGATATTTCTCTCGTAATGGATCGATCTGCGACTACCGAAAATTATGCTCATTTGGTAAGCAAACTCGGAGTTTCAGAAATTCAATCCGTGTGGGTTCACGACATTTACACAGGACAGAATATTGCATCGGATAAAAAATCTGTCACTTACCGCGTTGCTCTAATGAACTACAAAGAAACATTTACCCAAGCAGCGATTAAAGAGATTACGGATAAGCTGATTA
>JANYCR010000170.1 GCA_025360185.1 Leptospiraceae bacterium
TATTGTTTTTGAATTTTGAATCCTATTGACATTTTTTAAAGCCAGGTTTTTCTTGGAATCTATAGGAATATCCTCATCACAAAAAGCTTTCAAATTTGGGCGCAAAAATTTTACTCCATTTAGTTCAAAACATCTCATTATGAATAAGGAGCAATCCATTTTTGTTTTAAGCTTTTAATTTGTGGAATTAGAATGGGACAGAATTATGAGAGAAGTTGAATGCAAATTACTAGAAAGAAAATCTATAAATCACTTATAGGCAAAATATATGAAGTTGGTAACGATTATTTTAATATTAGCGACTATAGGAAATTGTACATTACACGAATATACTATGCTAAAAATAAAAAATGTTGACTTTGATAAAATTGATTCAACATATTCTCTGAGCAAGTTTAGCTCGAGAACAACAATTGAAGATTTTGAAGTTATTGAGGAAAAATATGAAAGTGACACTTCGTTTCTTTATCAAAAAGTAAATTTTCTTCTCTTTGGATTTGAATATTACTATTTAGATTATATATTTGCAGTTAATGGAGTTAAATATAGAAAGATATATGCCTGCCCAGATTTTATAGACGCTTATGTTTACAGATATAGCGTAAATGAATACAGTTTAAAAAAAATATTTAATGATTATGACCATGAAATTAATGAACTCAATAATATAACTGTAATTAAAAGGGCAGCAATAACATTGAATCCGTTAACTTGGTTTTTTAGTCCGATTGACTGTTTAATATTAACCGGAACTTTAGGAGATTCAAGCAGTAAGAAAAATCTAAATTTTTAAGAAGTTAATCCTGCTGAAGATAAAGATTAGCTGAAAGTGTAAATAAGAAAGAATCCGAAGTAATCGGTGTTAAATGAGTAAAAATTGCGTAAATAATGATTCTATTTTTTTAATCAATGTGACTGACGCGGCGAAGCTATGTAAACTAATGATTAATTATTAATGGTAAATGATTAATGGAAGATTGTAGAAGTAAAACTTGAACACGATGAAGGCTAAAAACAAATAGGATGAGTAATGCAAATTTACAACAATACCCCGCGTTAAGGATGGAGGCGGGGTCAATAAATTGCATACTTATTTATGCTTCACTCCATGCGGCTAATCGCAATTTATTGACCGTAGCGGACAGCCTGCCGGCGCAATACGTGGAGTATCTTCTATTAATGCGTTTAATTCTGCTTATCCACTTGATACGCCGAACGCCCAAAGCAAAGAGCAACACAGTATTAACCTATGACGAAGGTGGACAAGCGAAGTATGCGAATGGTCGATTGACGACAGTAGTGGATGATGCGGGTAAATTAGAATTAGGCTATGATATTAAGGGAAATAGAACATATCAGAAGAGAATTATAGACGACTTAGAAATCATATTTAAACGAGATTACGATATACAAAGTCGGTTAGCATCTACGACATACCCAGATGGAACGAAGTTATATCAAAAGTATGCGACAACAGGACATTTCAGTGGGATCACGATGGCGCGAAAGCTCCGACCAAGGAGCTGTAGGCGTGCTAGACAGAGCGTAGCGATGGGGGTGGCTCTTCCTGCTGATGGAAGTAGTAAAGGATATACAGTAGGAAGCTATAACGGACCTGTGATAGAGAACGGGCAATTCAAGATTATCCGTGAGACAGGAAACGGTGTGAAGATGGAAATTCAGTATGATCCGATCAAGAGAATCCCGATTGGTCTTGTAACAAAACTAGCGAGTGGAAATATAGAGAGTGCAAGTTCTTACACGTATGACCAGAAGAATAATATAACCCAGATAGCAGACACGATAGTAAATGGAAGAACACAGGACTTTGTGTATGATGCACAGAATCGACTGACACAGGCAACGGGTAAGTATGGAACAGAGACATACAGTTATACGGATAATGGAAATTTAACGCAACGCGGACAATTTACGATGACCTATGGAGATGCAAATCATAAACATGCTGTCACTGCTGTGACAAGTCCATCGACAGGAACATTTAGTTATTCCTATGACGAAGCGGGTAATATGATTAGCCGCAACGGAGACACACATAGTTACAACGCACAGAATAAACTGACACAAATCAACACAGCAGGAGGGGATAAGCTCACTTACCTGTATGATGCAAAGGGAAACAGAATCAAGAAGACGAGTAAGACAAGTGGAGTAGTAGTCTACAACTTCGACGGATTATACGAAATAGCTAGAACTCCAGGAGAAGGCGATAAGCATACGTTATACTTCAAGGGATTGTATGGCGATATATTCAGTCAGATGACTCGGAATGATGCAGCTTTAATAACAGATGCTTCTAGTGGTAGTAAATCCTCTAACTCTGTAGATTTTGCTTCATCCACAGAAATACTCTCCTTTGCAAAAGGAGATGACTTTCCCCCCAACTCTTTCGTGAAAGGTATCTTTTGTGAAGATATTTCAGGATCGTGTTATGGTTATTATGCAAATAGTTTAAAATATTATTGGATTAAGGGAGTAGTAGAGGGATATACAGTCATTAGCCGTGTAGAGTTTAGAGTAGGACTGTGGCTTATGCTAATAATAATGCTTTATCTATTGGCTAAAACGCTACAAAGACTCTCTTTATCTCGAAACACAAACATAGACGAAGAGAAATCCCAAAACTCTCTTTTTCCTCTGCGTCTCAGTGCCGGCGCCAGTGCTGAGCGGAGTGGAAGCATGGCAAATACTTGGTTCGCCAAACGGACATTATCCGTAACGCCTATATTAACCATCTCTATCCTATTCACATTCACCCAATGTGGTATTATCGGTGGCGGAAAGAAGAAAGGAGATGCACCTTGGTTACTAATAGCAAGTGGAATTAATTCTAATACTCCGAGCGTTGATGATACATCGACTGGCTCTGTGTCCAATGCGAGTGGAGGTAGTTCATCGTTAGTGCCCGTAACCGGAATGTATTTTCTTCATCCAGATCATCTTGGGAGTATTACCATGATAACAGACGGACGTGGGAATGCGATCGCTGGCGGGAATAATGGTGGTAAGTCGCATATCTCTTACAAGCCTTACGGGGATATTCATAGAAC
>JANYCR010000283.1 GCA_025360185.1 Leptospiraceae bacterium
TGAAACTTACAGAAAGTCTGCCTCTCCAGGTAGCGTTAAACGTGTATTTAACCGCATGATACCACTCCTCGGTGGAACTGAATTTGGAGAAAGAAAAATCGAAGGTGGTCCAGGTTACTTAAGAAATATTTCTCTTCTCTCTCTCTGGGCTATTTCTCCTTTCATGCATAATAATGCAGTCGGGTATGTAGATGACGCTACCGCGCTTGATTACACAGTAAAAGGTAGAATCAAACAATTTGAAATTGCGTTTGATGAACTGATGACTTCTGATAACCCTGCGGTTAATCCACATCGTCCGCAGAGGATAACCGGTGTTACTCAAGATATCCATGTTACTCCGAGAGAAGATGCACAGGGCTTTCCTCCTCTTCCGGTTAAAAAGGGAACTCCTGTTGCAAATATTCTTTCGCAAAATCCGCATGATCCTCTGTTCATGAAGTGCGACGATCAAGTAGAAAACAAGGGACATCAATTTGGAGTTGATTTACCAGCAGCAGACAAGAAAGCTCTTCGTGAGTTTTTGAAGATGCTCTAAGAAGGTTTACTCTTTGCTTTTTCCAACAGTAACAAGAAAGCAAAAGTATTTTATAGGAGTTGGGTCAGTTCTTACTTTTTTGCTAGTCTGCCTTTGGATGACTAGCAATCAAACAGCCCCTCCTATTTCTGAACTAGCTAAAACTACATCGAATAACGACCATTACCTTTCGAGCAAAGTAATTCCCGAAACGGATTTACCGCCGGAGGGTACACGCTCGTTATTCGATCATCTCATTGTTCAAAACGGTGGCATTGTCCCATATCCTTATAGCAAGCTAATTGCTATGCTAAAAGAACAAAATCCTGCTGGAACAGAGCCAATTAGTCTACTCATTCCAAATGGAAGATCTCTTCTTAAGGGGCAAGCGGATAACGCACACCCCCGCGTAGTAACTACAGCCGATTTCGAAGTTCCAAATAATGGAGCTAACCTTGGTTTTGCGCCACGGGGGCAATTATTCTTTGGGTTTGTAGAAAATGGAAACGAAATTGAAGTTGTCAGTTATAACGAAGCAGCCGGAAGATTTGAATTTCAACTTGTGCAGGATTACTGCAAAGACTGTTCTCCTAGAATTGTTTATGCAAGACGTGCTATTTGTTCTACCTGTCACCAGGGGGGAACCCCGATTTTCTCCCAACGACCCTGGAGCGAGACGAACGGACAACCAGCTACGGCAACTGCCATTGCAGCAGGACGTGGTAATAACGATCCATACGAAACAGTCCCAATAAGTCAGCCTCTGTCATTTTCAGAAAGATTTGATCAATTAACAGATGTAGGCAACTTCTTCTATGCCTCACAACGTCTCTGGCTAGATGGGTGTGGAGAAAAAGGAAATGATTGCCGTCGTAAAATGCTTTCCCTTGCATTCCAATACTTGGACAATGCAGGAAGCTTTAATCCAAATAGCTCTGAGGCAAACGAACTCAGGAAATTACAAGAAGTAGCCTTTGCAACGACTGATATTCCTGAGAGAGAAGTAAAAGATAAAAAATACACACCTCTTCCTATGGGATTACAGGGAGCACCCGAGCCTAAAAAAGGAATCATAGTTCCTGAATCAGACTTAGCAAACAGAGATCCAATCGGCGAAAAGCAAGGATTTAAAGGCTGGATTCGCTCTCTTTTTACACGCGAAATTAAATTCGGAGAAGGTGCAAGGGACAATGAAGATTTAAGTTCCTTTGAAAAACTTCCACCCCTTCGTCGCGAATTAGACCCGTTAACCATTCGCCAACCAAAACAAATCCTCGGTCCGAATAATATTGACGGAGTATACGGACTGGCAAGCTTCTTCACAGAAACAGATTTGAAGAATGTAAGCGAGCAAAATGGATACGACATCAAGCGGATAATAACGAAAATCCAGACTTTGCCAAATGAAGTCTTTGATCCAAAGCCATTCTCGAGAGTTTTAATTTTGCAAGCACTGCTTGGAAAAAAACAATACTGCTGTTATAATACAGCGGAGATGTCACCCCCGATGGTATCAGGCGGACCGCCTCTCGAAATAAAAGAACATCCCGAATTACAAGCATTTGTCGACAATTGCTTTTCCTGTCATCGTGGCAACCCCGCAAAACGACTTAATTTTATGGGTGGTGCAACAGAAAATGAAGTGTTAGAGCAAATAAAAGCAAAGAAAGAAATTCGAGATGCACTGGATTGGGAAAGGTATGAGGGAACGGATAAGTCAAGTAAGCTCATGCCACCGCGCAACTCTGTCCAATATAGAAAATTAATGGATGCAGGCGAAGAAGGCAAAAAAGTATTACAAAAAATGCGAGACACTGTTCCTGGTTTTTTCAATTTTTAATTATTAGGAGAATAATATGCGTTTAACTCATTTAGCAATGATTGCTATTTTATTTCTATTACAAACATTCTTACTAGAGGCAAAGCCAACGTTTGCGCGTCTCTACAAACAACAATTTGGGTATATGCCATCTTGCCTTTCCTGTCATGCAGACGGTGGCGGAAGTCCACTCAATAATTATGGAAAAGCCTTTAAGGATAATGGCAATAATCTTGCAGCATTTGCAAAGATTGCAGCGATGGACAGTGATGGAGATGGTGCTACCAATGAAGCAGAGGCTAAAGCCAAATCCAATCCGGGAAGTAAAAACTCTACTCCCGGTAAAGCTGGAAACTGGCTAGAAACATCCAGCCTAATTCCAAAAGAAGTGCAATCTGCATTTCCTAAAAATCAAACATGGCAATTAAAAGATGCAATCTTAACTCCAGCAGATATTGAGACTGCAAAGAAAATGGGAGCAGCCTTAAGTGCAGCGGATGAGAATACTATATATATACCGTTAGAAAATCAATACCCGGCAGGAACTGCTTTAATTTTTCCTGCTACATTTCAAGGAAAAACTTTCTATTTACTCTTAACAACAGACAAACAATTGAAAATTCAACAAGTGCAAGTCCTTGATGCCAGAGAAGTTCCAGCGGCTAAGAGCAGTAAAGTGTATTCAACCTTTACAGGACAGCAAGCTCAAACTCTTCCTGCAAAGCCAGGAACGGGGCTAGACGAGATTATCCACACTGCTGTTAAGAACGCAGGGGTATTACTCTATGTTCGCCTCAAAGGAGCTTGAGAATGAATCGTAAGCTAATTCTAATTTGCCTTTTATCGTTATTACTAGTTTCTTTTAACTTAATAGCCCAAGAAGAATTCAAATTTGGAGAGACTCCTGTATCTGAATCTGAGATTATAAAAGTAGAGCAACCCAAGCCTGCTTGGATTCAAATTGGTGCGCCTATTGCAGTATTAGCATTCTTTTTTGGTCTAGTCCTAACTGTTTTTAAAATGATTCCTTATCGAGATACAAAGATACATTTTAATCTACAAGAACTTCCTGTCGCCGCACAGCGGGGAATAGGAATGGCAGTAATCATGTTTGGAATTTCTTTTGGCTTTGGAGCCTTCGAAGCACGTTACCAGATAGGATTGCATGGAAGTGCGGAAACATATTTCCATGAAATGGGACTTGGTAAGCTAATTGCAATTACCCACGCCCATCTAATCGGATTTACGACTAGTTTTTTTATCATCGGTATTCCATTTTCACTCCATTTTAAGCGTTTAAGAATATACCAATTGATTTTTCCTTTAGGACTTGCTGCTGCTTTAACAGACATCATTTCCTGGTGGGGAATTAAATTCGTTACTAGTAACTTTGAATATATCACATGGTGGTGTGGAGCAGTCTTTAGCATTTGCTATATATGGATGCTCATTGGTCTTGTCAGAATTATTTTTTTTCCTAAGCTTCACTGGTTTCCGGACTACATCAATGACGAGACTTTAAAGAAGGAAGATTGAATTATTAAATACCAGAGCGGGATATGAGCGTTAGCCCAAGTCGCTGTCAGGCTAACCTTACTAAATCAGAGTAATTTTAATTTTTTATTGACAAACATTTTCTTTGAGAATTTTCTCGAAGAAAGGAATTATAAAATGGAGAGAAAATATGAGTGAACAAGTAATCGTAGCGCCTAACGTAGGTAATACGCATAAAGCTAAATTTGTAAAAGTAAAAGAAGAAAATGGATTTGATAGAATCATGAGCACATGGCTTGGGTCTAATATTTCTCTTCTATTTCCAATTATATTTTGGTTGCCAGTCCTAATCATCGTGCTCACTGCATCAGCATTTCATAGCATCTTTGCTTGGCTAAAATCAGACGCACCAATAAGCCCAGAGTTAAAAGCAAAACCAAATGCAAAATTACCAGAACTAGTTGCAAGCCTTACAGTCGATGATCTAGTAAATCGTTCCCGTGAGCAATTGGATCAATTATTTGAATTAGGCGAAACTCCAACGATCGAAGAAATCAGTGGAATGACTGACGGTAGAGTGTTGTTAGGCTCATTCTGGCCAATCAATTCTTTGACTAACTTAAAGATGGTCAACTTACCATTCTTCCCATGGAAAGGAAAAACATTTAACCCACTCTCCAAAGAAGGCGGATGTGGAAGAAACAGAATGGAAATCGGACCTTTAAAAGTTCTTACCTTTCCGTTTGAAACATTAATCAATCCACCCCTTTTCGGAAAAAACAAAGTATTCACTCTAAATTATACGCTATCCGGTAACCCACTCTGGGCTCGTTTAATCAGAGACGATATGGTCAGATTGAAAAAAGGACTTTATCTCGGTCGGGCTAATCTCAAATGGGGCGACGGCTACGTCTTCTTAGTCTACTTCACTCTTAGACTAAAGGATTATTGATTAGCAGATAATATTACCAGAAAATTAAAAGATCAGTCACTGATTCAATCCAAATTAGAAATATTGAGTTTAATCAAAATGCCGGTCATTGAGCATAGTCGAAATGTCCGACTTTACTATTATAGTTATTACTTCGACTACCGCTCAGTAACCGCTTTTTTCTTCCACTTCTAAAATATCCATCAAAACATCATCGAGGCTAACAGGCATTTCTCTGTCATCGAGTTCGACTACAATTAAATAACCCTTACTTGGTTCAAGACTTTTAACTACATTTACCAATAACATTTGATCGCTAAATAACAATTTGCCGCTCTTTCGTGACCAAATTTCTTTCGCGGAAAGACAACCTCTCGTCGGAGTATTCGGATAATAGCTATAATCCCGATAGAATTCAGTATCAACTGTAGTTCCATGAGCGTAGATTCCACTGCGTCCAATTTCCCCGGCAATATAGGCTTCTTGTATGGGAAAATAATTTCGCCAGGAGGACGGTAGAATTTCTAGGTAAGATTTCAAATTCCACTTACCAACCTTTTTAGAATTGTAAAAAAAATCGGTATGGGAAATTTCAAACGGCAAAGAAGTAATAACGGCAGGAGTTGGCCCTATGACATCGCTCTTAACCGTTTGGATTTTTTGGACAGAGAAGATTCCTTGCGGAGTATTTCCATTTACCACATACGAAGGTAAGTCAGAGATAGAGCGAGCCAATTGAGAAATGTTAAAAATAGATTTGTCTTCTCGCCGCAAAAATGTTCCATCGGGCTTTTTTATAATAACAAGTCCAGGATAATCTCTATTTGCCCTTTGTAGACTAAAAATTACAAACCTATCTTCCCCAAAATCATGCAAAAAAAGTTCTTTAATACTAGGACGTTTAGAAAGGTATTCAGATGGAATTATTTCTAAATACTGGGTGAGAATTCTTAGAAGCGGATTCTTCTGGTAATCCTTAAACCTAGTTCGAAGAATCTTTAAATGAGTTTCCCTTTCTTCTGGATAGACTCTTTGCAAGACAAGACTCGCAATAGCAAAATGCTTTGCGTTAGTCGCCGTAGCTAGTATTTTTTCCATCTCGGTTTCAAATCCAGCTTCATATAAAGTAAAAATTGTTTCCAGTGCAGCACTATAAAAATTTTCTCCACGTAGCGGATAATCTTTTAGAGCAAGCTTTAGAAAATCATACCCATCATCTTCTAAGTAATTTAGAATTTGCATATGCTCAAAAGATTTCTTTACGAGGTTCTCATTCTTCTTTGTTTTAAAAGAAAGAATTTCCGAAGCAATTGTTCTTTGCATCTCTGCTTTGTATTTGTCCCTACCTTCTTTTGTGGCAGCAGGAAATTCTAATTCCAAATCTTGTGGAAATAACAAACAAGAAATAAAAAAGGAATAGAAGATCAAAAATATTTTCATTCTGTGTTATCCTCGGTACCCAATTCCAATCAGCGTAATATCATCCTGTTTGCCTGTATCCCCGAGAAAGACTTCTAATTCAGTTAACACATGATCGATGGTTTTCTTAATATCATTTACTTTATTTTGAATTAGAATTTGATAGAGTCTATCCTCTCCAAATTCTTCTTCTCCTAAAAATTGCTCAAAAATTCCATCTGTAAAAATAAATAATCTCTCTTTATGGGTAAACGGAAATTCCATAATTCCATATCCATCTTTACGGGTAACACCGATAAGCCCACCTGTGTTTTTTAAGAGCTGAAATTCTTTTTCTTTCCTAATGATAAGACCAGCGGGATGACCGGCGGATGTATAAACCAACCTGTGATTTACAGTGTCAATATCGACTAGGATACAGGTGAGAAAACTATTTAGCATACCGTACCGGCGAATAAATTCTTTATTAAAAATTTCCATGATTTCATTCACGGGAAGAGCGTAGTTTTTAATGCCGTCATAGATTCCCTGAATCGCCATCATGATAAGAGCAGCTTGCACTCCATGACCTGTAGCATCGGCGAGAAAAATTCGAATCGTCGCATCATCGAGTTTATCCACACTGTAAAAATCTCCACCTACTTCACTCATAGAAATATAACGAACTACAATTTCGAGTTCTTTGTTTTGGTTTAGGTTTGTAGCAAGTGTCGCAGATTGAATTTTTTGTGCCATTACAAGATCGCTCTTGATGAGTTGAAGAGTTGCATTTAGCTCGGATGTTCTTATCTGCACTTTTTCTTCGAGGGTTTCGTTGATTTTGCGCTGTGCCTCAAGAGATTCTTTCTGAACTCGAATACTTTCTTCTTGTATAATTTGATATCTGTCTGCAAGAGCAAAAGAAAGTATAATCAATTCTAGCAAAGAACCGATTTGGACTACATTCATCGTAAATAAATTTCGCTCGATGAAATTCATGAGATAACAAATAAAAAGAATGGAACCAATCAAAAATATAAACCAGGCAATTACAAAATACCTGGCATACCTATTTCCTTTCATAAAACTATAAATGCCGGAAAAGAAAATAAAAAAAGCAGAGATAGTAGTTACGAGGTTTTGAATCATAACACAAAGTCGGGGAGATTCAAAAATTGCAATGAGTGCAATGAAAAAAAATATTTTAAGGATAACGGAAGTTTTGCGCAATCCAGGAAAGTTTTTCTTAAACTCTAAGAATCGACTCGTAAATGCAAGGAGAGCAATCCAGGAAAAAGATGTAAAAAAAAGAACCGAATGGTTTTGCCAGAAAATATTCGATCCCCAGAGAAATTGATATCCATGTCCATTAAAAGAAATATAGAATAGCAGTGTAAATAATGTGCTCAGCGAATAGAAAAAATAACTTATACTGCGAAAGGCTATAAAAATAAATCCATTGTATAGAATCATGATTGCCATAGCGCCATAAAAACAAGCATACCAAATCTCCATGCGAATATTATAATCTAAATAAGCACGGGTAGTATAGATAGTAAGCGGAACAAGAACTACAGTAGCGGTTTTGATTTTTATATAGAAGCGAAAGTTTTTTTCAGGAGCAAGTTCAAGTGGTATAACAAAGAATCTACTAAAAAGTTCTCTAGCGGCAAATGGCAAATGATCGCCATATTCCTTCATAGTCCAAGTATTATTTTTTTCGTAGTAAAACTTAATAGAGTCTAAGTGAGAGTAACCAACCTCGAAGAGCCAGTCCTTTGTCTGTGTATCTAGATTTTGAAGATCAAATCGAAACCAATAGGTATAAGGACTATAGGAAAAATTTAAAGAGTCTGTCTTGTTTTGAATAAAATTTTGTTGGAAGTTTGGATTACTAACGGTTTCGAAATCAAGAGTATTTAGGCGGTCTTCATAAACAAATACAGATTTGCCTAAATTCATTTTCTCTATTTCAGAACTAAGGATAATTTTATCATTACCCAAAAGAACGAAGGAATAGAAAACAATCGCCAAAGCCAATATAAAACGAAACATGAAATCAGTGGACTATACACTACTACTTAGAGTCAATGAATATACTGTGCAACTCGCAATCGGGATTTATGAAAAAGCGATTTTTTCTTCTTGCTAAATCCAAGTATCCCTCGGAATGTTAACAAGGCACAAAGCAAAGCACACTATGGAAACAACAAAAGAACTCAAACTAGCAGTATTAATCGACGCGGATAATGTTCCGTATTCTAACATAAAGGGAATGTTAGAAGAAGTAGCAAAATATGGAACTCCTACATTCAAACGCATTTACGGAGATTGGACAAAACCTACTCTGTCTGGATGGAAGACAGTCCTCCTGGAAAATGCAATTACCCCGATTCAACAATACAGTTACACAGTAGGAAAAAATTCCAGCGACTCAGCACTTATCATAGACGCGATGGATATTTTATATACAGGTGGAGTAGACGGATTTTGTATCGTATCTAGTGATAGCGATTTCACACGATTAGCCACAAGACTTAGAGAAGCAGGCATGAAAGTAATCGGTATCGGAGAAAAGAAAACTCCATCTCCCTTCATAGCATCCTGTAATAAATTTATCTATATAGAAATTTTACACAAAGAAGCAAAATACCAAGCACAGGTTAAAACAACTGCCAAGGCTAGCACCAAGAAAGATTTTCTACCAGTCGCTAAAATAGACGAAGAATTAATTCTACTTATTTCAGAAAGCATTAACGATATCGCAGAAGAAGACGGATGGGTATTTCTCGGCGTACTAGGAAATTTAATTCTAAAAAAACAGCCAGACTTTGATCCACGAAACTATGGTCATAAGAAACTACTCGATATGATTAAGACAATAGACGGAATTGAAATTGACAAACGCCCAACGGGTAAGAACAATATATCGCACTTCTACGTCAGGACTAAGTAAAAATTTTAAAGATTACCATATTTGAGCGAGAGAGAATGAGCTTGAGTCACGTCATATGTAAGAAAGACTTTAGCGAAAGAGCAGATAGGATTGATTAGAAATTACTTGAAAAATATATCGTCGAGCAAAAATCTAAAAAATCCCTTTAGTAGCTTAACGGGTTACAAAATATCTATACATACTAATTTTCTATATTTTTAAATTTCTTAAAGTATGCGTCAATCTCTACTCTAAGCTCTAATCCAACTTGTTCAAATATATTGAGTAAGTCTGTAAATGCGCCTTTGCCTCCAAGGAAATCCCAGAATTCTTCAGCTACTTTTAGTTCATTGTCCAGATCAATCATGCCACGCATAGTCCAACGAGAATAAGGTTTTGGGTCATAGGGATTGTATGGAATGGCAATGATAGATTCGACTTTTGCTTTGGGGTTAATGGCTAATGTTACAGCAACCCATTCAAGTAATGTTCGTTTAAATTCTTTAAACCCGCCTGCGTTTGGTTTGGCAGTTTTAATATCAAAAAGATATATTGTGTCGTCTAAACCAACTAGTTTCACATCTACTTTAGTTGGTTTTACTTTTTTCATTTCTCCTGTGCGACATACCTTTCTGATAGCTTCTATTTCAAGTGGCTTATTCGGAGTAACCGATGCTGTAGATAAATTATCCATTATTTCTTGAATTACTTTATGCGATTCAGAAGAAATTTCTGTCCCGACTGTCGCCTGAGCTTCTGCCGACTTAAAACTAGATGCAGCTAATGCAAGTGCCACTGGTTCAAAAATACTTGTTCCAAAATTTGTGTTTAAGGAATGAATAAACGAAAATAAGGCTAATCGATCTTTACCCAAGAGTCTTGTATGAAATGGCATCGCCGCCGGTTCTGGATTATAGTTTTGAAATTTATGCCTAAGACTATTTTTAAGAACTTCTTCGACTTGTTGCTTTTGTTGTTTAGTTAGTGACATTATTTATGATCGTCGAAAAATTTAATGAGATCAATCGTTTTTGGACCTGAATAAAAGCCTCTTCGTTCAAAGAGATAGGTTTGAGTGTTGACTGCATTATTTACACTTATAAATAAATTCTTAGAAAATTCAATATCCTTTAAACTTTCGATCTTTTTGTCAGTAGAACTTTTACCACCGTTAGTTAGTTTCAAATCACAACACATAAGTAAATGCATATCCATAGTTTGTGAGTTAAGTGCGATTATATTATTTGTCAAAAAATAATTTAAATAATAAAATAGAATAGCACAATAATAGTAATTTGAATACTCCTCCCCTCTGAAAATTTTTCCTGTCAACTGATACTTTTCAATTTTCTTAATAGCATTACTTTTCATTTCATGAGGAACTTGATGAATTACAGAAAGATACACTTTAGCGAGATTTTCAATGTCAATTTTTTTATACGGTGGATTAACTTTGGAGTGTTGCCCTCGAAGTCTTTCAAAATATATTTCAAAATGCTCTATCCCTTGAAAATATTCTTCTAGTCGCGCATGAAATTCGTTAAGAGCTTGTAAATCCTTATCAATGGAATTTTGGTTATTTGTAGCAAAAATTATCTGCTTTTTTAAATTCTTATCTTCAGTTGCAATAACTTTAACAAATACTTCTAAATTATCAATAGTGTTCGGATGATTCTCATGATAATCAAAGAGCATATGTGTAGTCTGACATCCATTTATTATTCTAGGATAGGTTAAATAGAAAACATCTTCCTTAGCTTCATGCCTTCTAATTTTATCGCATAATATAGTTAGTCCGTTATTTAAATAAATAAAATAATCTCTATTATTTGAATCGGAAAGTGTTTTTATTATTTCATCATTGACGCTTGAATTTTCAACAACTGATCTTGGGTTTTCAATAAAAAGCTTTTCTCTTAAATTACCATCCTTTGTCTCAATCAATTTTCTAAGCTCTTCGAACTTCAAAGATGAAATTAAACTAAATGCGACTTCTTTCTTTTCATCTAATTTCTTACTTTTATGAAATTTAATAGGAATCTCAAGAAATTTATCTATGTTTTCAAAATTCGAATTAAGTTCTTTTTCTTGCCAAACATCTATATCATGCAGAATAAATTTACCTTTGAGATCATGCCGTTCGGTGATTTTCTTTTTCTCGATTTCTAAATCCTTCTGACTTAATGTATGATTTGTACAACCTGAAACAAAATAAATGTATAATTTGGGAGTTTCTTTAAGCCTATCCAAATAATCCTTCTCATCATTAAAAAGTTTTTTAAAAATAATATCTGAAAACGGGTCAATTCGATTTGCTTCAATTAAAAAATTAACGACTTCATCAATAAAAGACTGAAATTTCTTCGTATCAAAACTACCTTGTGTAGTAGATTGAATAAAACAGAAGCTCATATGAAGCTTTTCATTTTCCCCAATTTTCACCAAGTCAGATTCATCGGTGATTAGCTTATTGTTTATGATAATTCCAATACCATCAATACCCTTCGACTTGCCGGTGGATATTTTATGTATACTCTCAAAATCCTCTTCTAAAAGATTCGAAATTACAACATAGTTTGAAAATAATTCAAAAAAATCGGTAATGGAAATAGAATTCTTGTTTATGCCAAATTTTTGAGAGAAAGAGTTTAGCCTTGAGTTTAAAGCAATACCAAATTTTTGTTCCACATTTATCTCCTTAAAAAGTAAATTTATTTTATAAATACAACTTCTTCGACATTAACACAATACCCGACGGAGTTTCCCAACGATTTTCTTGATAGCTTCGGCTAATTTTATTTGCCCACTTTTTATCTTCTTTCGTTGCTGGCTCATAACCTAAGCTAATCCAAAATAAAACTGCTTCTTGCGTTGGGGAACAAGGAACCTCGATCAACTTTACTCCATTTTCTTTTGCTAAAGTTTCAAATCTGTTTACAAGCTGTGTTCCAATTCCTTCTCTAGTTCGATAATAAACACTAATAGCGTTTACTGATGCGTAATCACCGTCAAAGGAATACTCTAATTCACCGCATTCACAAGAAATCATTGTATCATCAATCGTAATATCAAGCTCTACTTGTTCTTTCTCTAATAAGTCTTCCATTTCCTATTTCCTCTTCAAATGAAAGATAATCTCCGCATACGCAGCCTTATCCTTCTCGGTGCGATTGAGTACCGGACGTTTGTATTGATTTACAATTTGCAATCCTGCATTTTCGGCGATGGTTGGGTACATATTGTATTTGTCATTAGCCACTAAAAATACATCATAGTCTTTAATCAAATATTTTTTACAATTATTTAAGACATCAGAAATTCCTTGAATATAATTCTGTTTAGCCTCTCTTCCTTGTCCTTTGAACATGGGACCTATTTCTAGATTGTCTTTACGTTCAAATCCAAAGAGGTCATAAGCATATGCATGTTGTTCGTGGTAGTCAATTAATCCAACATAAGGAGGACTAGAGAATATTCCTTTAATCTTCTGTTTCTTCACCAATTTCGCAAAAGGTGAATTCACCTTTTGCAATTCTTCCAAAATATCTGTCGTGCGGCTATCTCCCGTTAAACACGCCTGAAAAGTCTCAGTTCGTAATTGTTTGAATTGATCTAATCGTTTCAAAGTATCTTTAGAATAAGTCTCCCACCATTTTAAAATAGAGAATAATGGCTTACAAATCTTTCCATGTTTGGCACAATAATAACTGGTTGTAACCGGCTCTTTGAGTGTTGCCAAATCAGCATGTGTGGTTGCTCTACAAGATCGAATGGTTCGACTGAGGATAACACTGATTATATTTTTTGTATCTGGATTTTTTATTTTTTTAATTTCTTTAAATACAAATTCGATTTCGTTTCGAATATGCTCTGAATACCATTTATTTAGAAAGCTATCTGAATTTTCCTGGCGCAGTTTAATATTGTATTTTTTAATTAGCTTATTGTAAATAGGTAAAAATTCTTTTTCTTTTTCATATCCATAAAAGTCTTCGTTGATCTCATGACGTTGGACTTTGTATTTGTAATCTGGAACCGGAAAGTATTTTTGATTGAACTCGTACAATTCTTTTAGTAAAGTTTCTTCAAATTCTTCTGTGTTTGAAATGGATAAGAATCCTTTTAATGCTTTTGTGATTCGGTGTAATTCTGTCTCAACGTCTAATAGGT
>JANYCR010000322.1 GCA_025360185.1 Leptospiraceae bacterium
CGAGTTCAAAATCTTACAAAGAAATATATTGGTTTTAAATCTCCCTTTGAGAGAATTATAACTGCCATCAGCTTTGGGTTAATACCAGGTAGCCGCTCTTATACAGCATTAAGTGGAATTAATCTAGAAGTAAATTCAGGCGAAATAATTGGAATCATTGGTCGCAATGGGGCAGGTAAATCTACTTTAATAAAAGTTTTATCAGGTGTTTCTAAATTTCAAACAGGTAGTTTGGAAAGAACAGGATCCCTTCGCTCTATTTTGGAGTTAGGTGTAGGGTTTAATCCTGAATTATCTGGAGCAGAAAATGTATATTATAACGGACTCGTTTGGGGTTATTCAGTCGGCGAAATTCAAATTTTGTCTGATTCTATTTTTGAATTTTCTGGCTTAAATGATTTTAGAAATGTTCCGCTTAAAAATTATTCTACTGGAATGATGATGCGATTAGGCTTTTCTCTTGCGACTGCAAATCGTCCTGATATTCTTTTGGTAGACGAAGCATTGGCTGTCGGAGATGCAAGTTTTCAGCAAAAATCGCTTTCTCGTTTTCAGAAATTCAAAGAGCAAGGTTCAGCTATTATTATTGTAAGCCATGATTTAAATTTACTACAGATGATTTCCGATAAAATGATCGTGTTAGAAAAAGGTAAAATTGAATTTAGTGGATTACCTGCGTTAGCCTTAAAGAAATATATTCAAATTCTCGCAGAAAATTCATTTGCAGAAACTGCAAACGAGAAAAATGTTAGTTCAGAATTTATCGAATCTTATTCTATTGATTTGCGAAGTAACGGCATTGCCAAATCAATTTTTGGAATAGGGGAACCCGTTACCCTTAAGTTTAATATAAAACTTAAGGCGGCTATTCCTGATTTGACGATCGGGTTTCATATTGACGATGCAAAAGGGTTTCGTGTATTTGGAACAAATTCGTTTCACCTGAAAAAAGATTTAAAGAACCTAAAGGCAAACTCTTCAATAGAATTTAGCTTTATATTTCCACTAAATATTTCTCATGGAAAGTATAATCTTGGTTTTGCGCTACATGAAGGCGACAATCATACAACCAATTGTTATCTCTGGAAGGATGACGTTTTAGATTTTGAAGTAGAAAGACTAGGCGTTCCTAAATTTGACGGACCTAGCTTTTTGCCAGTAGACTGTGAGTGGGAGATTAAGTAGTAGGGTAGAGACACGCTTCACTGTTTGAAACAGCGCTAGCGTGTCTCTACTTTTTGGTTAAATCGTGTAGCGGCTAATTTCGAGGACTTTGAAGTTCATATGACTTCCTTCAAAGTCCACAGAAGCAGTGTCATCTATCTTCTTCCCTAATAATGCTTTACCCATTGGAGATTGGTAACTGATTATATTTTTTTCTGTATCAGCATCCCAAGCACCTAATATAGAGTATATGTCTACTTCTCCATTGTTTTCATTTTTCAATTTTACTGTACAGCCTATGTTAATCTTGTCTGTTTTAACATCAGTAATATCTAGAATTCTTGCACTTTTTAGTTCGGTCTCTAGCTTTTTGATTTGGGCTTGGAGTTGGACTTGTTTTTCCATTGCTGCTTTGTATTCAGCATTTTCTCGTAAATCCCCTTTCTCTTGCGCTTCCCCGATATCTCTTGAGTTTTCTGCCATTTCTACATTAACAAGATGTTCAAACTCTTCTTTCTTGGCATTGAAGCCCATTCTTGTAACCAAGATAACATTACTTGGTATAGAATAAGTATCATCAACGGAATCATCATCCGAACTTGTGTAATTATCATCCCATGAAAAGCCAGGCTTCAGAGTATTAATTAAATTTAGAAGTTTATCTTTTTCCGCGTCCGTAACATACGGAACTTCTTTGAACAAAGCATATATCTTTCTAATAAAGTCTGCATCACTAGATTTTATGGTCATGGAAACGGTTTCATTATCATTTCCAAACAAAATATCCATTGCTGCGTTCTTAAGCTTTGTTCCTTTTTCTTCGATTTTTCCTAAAGGTTTTAATAATCGGAAAGTTCTAAGAACTAAGTCTTGCGTTGAAACATTTAACCAAGCGTAATCCCAAGATCCTGATAATATTGACTTTGCAACCCATAAGAAGACTTCAGGATTTTCTTTTGATTTATTTATTGTTGTTTCTACAAATAGATTTAGTTCTGAGTATTTATTTTCAGCAACTAGAACGCCGAATGCGTATTTGTTTACTTTTACAGGAACTTCAAATAAAATTCCCATATAGATATTTGTATATTCAGAATGATATTTTCTGATAAGGTTTAAATAATTCTTCTTTACTTCGACGTTTGTTAGCTGCTTAGAGATTGCAAGGAGCTCTTCTTTAGTCTGTGATTGAATTAGCTTTTGAATTTCTTCAGGTTTTTGGTGGCGTGGTAAATCATCTGAATGGATCATTCCAGATGCTATGTCCAAGTAAAGATATGCAACAAGCTTTCGTATAATATCTTTTGCTTCTTCCTCTTCATAGTAGTAATGATTAAACGATTCTACTGCGCCTTCCGCTTCTTCATATACTTCAAGTGCCTCGAGTGCAATATCTAGCTTTTTATTAGGATCGGTAACAGCAGCGAATTTATCTGATAACTCTTCCGTTAATGAAATCGGTTTTTGACGATAGATTATTTCGTCTTTTTTCTTAGGATTGAATCCAATACGGGGATCTTTCTTCAGGAGAACTTTGGCTTTGTTCCACCATTTTGACCATTCGTCGGATTTGTTTAGAAACTTGGATGTTATCTCTGCTTTAATATCACCAAGAGTCATTAAGTTATCATGAGATGTTAAAAGCTCCACAAAGAAGGTAGGAATATCTGCCGAAAACAAATCTATTATTTGTTGTTTATTCTCATATAATTTCACCCAGATATGATCTTGTTTTAAGGGCTTTAAACTTGTAATTGCCATTTGAATCGAAAGTTTATGGTCTTTCTTGTCAAGAAAATCTACTACAATAGAGTCACTAGCGCTGCTAATGGATTTAATTTGTCCGACACCCCAGTTTCTGTGCATTACATAATTGTGAGTATCAAATACAATATTTCTTTCGAAATTTGTAATACATGCTTTAATCGACTTTTTGCTATTTCCTATTTCAGACATTTTTAAAAATTCTTCTAATAGAGAATGGTTTGCGTATTTTGCTTTATATGCTCTAATTAAATCATTTCTTGCTTTTTGAGAGAGAGGTTCGTGATCTAGAATCTTTTTTAGCAAAAGAATTGTTTTATCATAATCTTCTAGTTGCTTATATGTCTCCATTAGAGGATAAAATAAGATTACGATTCGTGATTTTTCACGAGCAGACAGGAGAATTCTTTCGATTTTCTCAAAGAAAGGTATATCCTCGAAGTTATGTTGAATTAAGATTGACCAAATTTCTTCTAATTGACCATATTCTTTAGATCTCGCAAAGGATTCAGCTGCCTGTTTCAAAAATACAATAGCTTTGTCTCTATCTTCATCTAAAATCGAAAGTGCGTATTTCTTAGCAATCTCTGGATTTTTCCGATCATGCTTTGCTAATTTCTCTAGAACAAGCTTAAGTTCTTTATTCTTATTTAGTTTTTCGAGAGCCTCTGCTTTGTATTTGAGCGCAAGTCTTTGTTCGCCAAATTGCAATATATGATCAGATATATATTCTATAATTGTCCATTTTCCGTGAACTTTGAATTGCTCAAGGAGAGATTTCAAATGGTTAGAATCTTCGATTTTATTTTGTATAAGAGATAAAAATCCAGTAAGGTATCTAGCGGAAATACTTTCGGGATGGTCTTTTAGGTGATCCTCAATTTTTTGACTAGCTTCGTCTAGCTTTCCAATTGATTTGTAATGACTTATTAAATCGTCTAGGATTTTAAATTTGGTGACCGGGACGGAAGATGCGTCTACGCGAACATAGATATCTTCGTTAAAGAGATTTGTGAGCTTATCTAGTTCACTGCTTGATTTTTCGTTCGTAATGACTGTTTCTTGGGACATGAAACCACTCCAAAAGCAATTAAAGATTTATTTATATTATTTATTTTAGTAAAAGAAGACGTTAATTTCTAATATTTTAGGGTTAGGAAATAAGTAAACCATAAAATATCTACGCAAATCTGCTTTATCGTAAAAGGAATTGAACTTTGCAACGAAAACTTTTAGAGACAAAAAAACCCCACTACTTTCATAGTGAGGTCTTTGTTTTTGAGGAGGTGCTCTTGATTATTGCTTCGCAGGTGCTTTTTCTGCACTTTTAGCACCACCGGAATTACCACAATCCTTAACAGGTTTGATACCTTTTGCCTTAGCTTCCACTTCTTCGACTCTTTGCTTGTTAGAGCAATCTTCTGGATCAAAGTCAATATTTGCTCCATCAAAGTGAACATCAAATGTATCAGCTAAGATTTTTAGCTCATCAAAGAATAGGTATGTGATATCTCCGCCAGTTTTCGGTGTTGATCTTAATTTGAATTGTTTGAAAACTAAGCTTTTGGTAGCAGGATATGCTTCCACAAACTGAGGAATGTTTGCTGGAATAACAGCAGTCATCGGACGCCAGCCTACAAAGTTTACAGAACCAAATTTAATTACATGTGTATCACCCTTATAGTCTTCGAACCAACCTTCCAATATATAGTCAATACCCCGACCAAGAACCCATACCGACATAGATTTAGTTACACCTGGTAACTCTACACCGTAAATAGGTTGAATATTAACATTATTGATGTCTCTCTTTTCAGGAGCTTTTTTTGCTTCTTCATTAGAAAATGCGTTGTCATTAATAAACATTCTTGGACGGTTAATTAAAAAATCCGCAGTTCTTGGAGGTCTGATTGTTACTTCATTGTTTCCGGGAAACGTAAAGTGAAACTTCAGAGCCAAAACTTGAGCGTTATCTTTATCTTTGCTCAGGTCAAGGTATTTTACATCTCTAGGGTAACCTTTCAGTAACTTAACTTGTCTCATTGATTGCGTAGATGGAGGCAAGTCCTTTTTATATGGCTTTTTTCCATAGTTATCTGGTAACTCGGAGTCTTTATCTGTAAAAACTTCCCATTCAGTTTTATCCCAAGTCTCAAGAGTAATAGACTTTAACTCTGTAGACCCAAGATCGTTTCCGTTTGTTGTTTTTAATCCTTTTTTTTCTGCATATGCTATACCGGAAAATGCAACGGTTATTGCTATTAAACCCGAAAGTATGCCAACTAATTTCTTCTTATTGTTCATATATTCCCTCTTACCAAGTAAATAAATTCTACCAGTTATCCTTGATTTCAAATCCAGGATAAATCATATCATACTTATCAGATCTTACTTCTAAATCATCAACATAGAAATAAAAATCCCCAGCTACTTCGTGCACATCACTGGCTACAAACAAAGATACAAAGTGAATATTTTTGTCTAGTAAAGAGTATCTTGTGCTTTGCGGAACGTATCCTGGAATTGGAGCTGTTAATTTTCTCCATCCAAAGAAATCCAATCTGCCAAGTCTGATATTATGAGTATTGCCTCTGTAATCTCTAAATTTCGCATAGATAGTATGTTTGAATTTTCTTCCTAAAACCCAAACCGAAATTTGGCGAGCTTTACCTTTGATAATATACTCGTGTGGAGGAGAAAGTTCTACTCTATCAAAACCTTTTTCTGCAAAGAAGGTCTTTACCCCTAAGATATGGTTTGCACCGATTCTATCTTTTTGGTCTTCTGCAACTGGAACATATTCGCCCTTTTCGTTCTTTTTATCAGGTACTGATTTTTCGTCAAATACATCTTTAATAATACCTCTTTGTATCATTTTCAGAACTTTGGTTTGTCCTAGTGGAGTAGTAGATTTCGCTCTCCAATCTTCGGATTCTTCAAAGTCCTCAAGCGTAACTCTTTCCAAAGGCTCAATCGCCGCACCGCCACCACCTGTATTAGGTGCAGCAGCCGGAGCTGTTTTTGTTTCCTGTGCATATATAGACGGTACGCTTAGCACAGCCATCAACACCATCATAACAATATTTTTAAACTTCATTCGAAACTCTCCTTCCTCATTTGTACGGAATAATTTAGTGCTTAAAAAGTCCATAGTTATCTCTATCTTATTCTTTGTCATTCGCAATCAGAGTTTGAAATCTTGAAAGAATTTCTATCAATTTATCAACGCCTTCTGCTGGGACAAAGATGGAAGATTTTTTACTATTTGACCATTCGGAAACCTTCAGATAATATCCCGCTTGATTCTTTTTTAAATCAACTAGAAAAGTTTTGTTTTGGGTCACAATCTTTTCCGTTTGGATTTCAGGATCTATCATTCGTCTCTTATTCTCCCAAATTGATACACTTATTATCAATTTCTAAATCAACTCTAATAAACCAAAAAAATTTAGAAAGAAATATTTATAAACTACTGAGTAAAAACTTTTACTCAATAGTTTAATACCTACTACTCATATTCTATAACTAAATTAACATCAGTAGAAAGATTGTTTACAAATGTATCTCTATTCTTATCGGAAATACAAGTTTAAAACTTAGTACAGGGAAGTAAATAAACTTGTATGGTTTAAAAAAAAGGTTTAGTTTGAAGTCTTCATACGGATTGCTTTCTCGGCGAGAGTAATAATTTTTTCTGAACGGAGTTCGAAGTAGTCTAGTAGTTCACTCCATGTTCCTGATTTTCCGAATACATCTTTCATACCCAGTTTTAAGACTGGAACAGGGAATTCTTCTCCAAGAAGTTCGCTGACTGCGGATCCTAAGCCACCAATAACGTTATGCTCTTCACAAGTGACTACTGCACGGCAAATTCTCGCATGTTTGAGAATCAATTCATTGTCTATCGGTTTGATTGTTGCCATATTAATCAATGTGACAGAAATTCCTTTCTCTCTTAACACTTCCACAGCCTTTAGCGATTCTCCAACTAGAAGCCCGCAAGCGACGATAAGAACATCTTTTCCCTCGGTAAGCAACTCGCCCTTTCCAATTTCAAATTGATAGTTTTCTCTTTGAATAAGAGGAATAGGAGGACGACCTACACGAACGTAGACCGGTCCTTTGAACTCAGTAATTTTTTTGATAACTAGTTTAGTCTCATTGAAATCAGCGGGGCAAATCACGGTCATCCCCGGAATGACGCGCATAATGGCGAAATCCTCAATGATCTGGTGAGATGCTCCATCTTCGCCAAGAGTAATACCTCCATGAGATGCAACTAGCTTTACATTAAGATTAGGGTATGCGACACTATTTCTCACTATTTCCCATGCCCTTCCCGCGAGAAACATTGCAAAAGATGAGGCAAAAGGGATTAAGCCACTAAGTGCCATCCCTGCTGCATGACCGACTAGGTTTTGTTCTGCGACACCCATATTAAAAAATCTATCTGGAAATTTCTTCTTAAAAACATTTGTCTTGGTTGATCCAGATAAATCGGCATCGAGGACAACAACGTTGGGATTTTCGGATCCCAACTCGGCAAGTGCTTCACCATAGGCATCGCGCGTTGCTTTTAATTCCGAATTTGTATTAGTTGAGGTAACGCCCATTAGCCTTTAAGTGCCTCTGCCTTGTCAGTTTTTTCCCAAGTAAATGTGTTACCTGTTCTTCCAAAATGTCCATAGCTTGCAGTTTCGGAATAGGTTCTTCCTTTTTCTAGAAGACCTAGAGTTTCGATAATGCCTCGTGGCGTTAACTTGAAATTTGCCTTAACACGTTTTACAATTTCAGCATCAGGAATTTTAGAAGTTCCAAATGTATCTACTAAAACAGAAACAGGCTCAGCGACACCAATTGCATAAGCAAGTTGCACTTCGCATTTAGTTGCGAGTCCAGCGGCTACTACGTTTTTGGCGATATAACGTCCCATATAAGCGGCAGAGCGGTCAACTTTAGAAGGATCTTTTCCTGAG
>JANYCR010000332.1 GCA_025360185.1 Leptospiraceae bacterium
TAGCCAACAATTCTATCTTGCACGGTCTCTAGTTTAGCACCACCAAACTGGTCTTTATATTGTTCATAAATCGCTTGGATTTCAGTAGAAGTAGGAGTATAAGAACCAACTCCTTTAGAAACAACCTCGCTCGGTTTAATATTTTTTTCTTTAGCTTCAAGCTCTAGAATTTTATCGTTTGCGAATTGCTCAAATCCTCGTTTAAGTCCCTCAACATAATCTTTTTTTAATTTCACAACTAACGCCGGTCTTTCTTTTTCTAAGTCAGATTCGGTGAATTTCTTACCGTTAATCTCGATATAACTTTTGGGTTTAAAATAATTGATAAGTGCCGGTATGCTAAAGGCAACATAAAGAATTGTAAATGCAGATAGAGCCAGAAGCCCCTTTTTTCCATTTTCCATAAACTAGAATATTTCTCCTATTTAACCAAATTCAATGTAAATCTTTAATAGGCAAACCAAATAATCGGGAGCCTAGATACTTGGCAAAAGGAAAGATTCTATTGACACTTTCCTTGGGCGTTCCGCTACTCGGTGCTATTTGATTCATCCTGTGCTGGATTTGTTTTCTCTTACCGACTAGAGCGTCGGGCTCGCACTATGGTCATGTTTCTCACCGGTAAAGTTCGGTTGGTGAGCAGCAGCAACCGAGCTTGCGTGTCGAACCATGACCCCGTTAGTCCGTCTCTTTCGCTCACGTCTTGCAGATGACGTGGCTCAAGCCCATTCTCGCTCTCGCTCGAATATCTAACGCACTGTTGTTGTCAGACTTATTCCTTTATTTCAGGGACTCTCCCTGATACCCAGATTTTTTTATTTCAAAAGTTACACTTTTGAGATTCTCCTTTCTTTCTTCTCCCTAAGTGGGGATTCTTTTTTATTCCGCTTTCCCAGCGTGGGTAATCTTTACTGTTACCTTTTTTTGGTTTTGTGTCCACCCTTTGCACTAAGAAGTGCAAACTCCAAACTGCTCGGTCGCAGTTTGATGGCAAAAAAAGGTAACGCCAAAAAAACCAAAAACCCGCAACAGCGACTTATATACTTTAACACGCTGTAATGCTCCATTAAGACCTTTTTGAGTTCGGTCTTTTTCGCATAATAAAGATTATTCTTTACTTGAAAAGTCCTTATTTGAGGATAATATAAATTATTCTCTAAATTCCTTAAACCAACCTCTCCAATTTCGCAGACTGTCTGCAAAATCCGGTAAAAATTTTCTATTTCCTAGCCTCTTTTAGCTTTCCCTGAGTCTCGTTTTAGCCTTGATTTCATTGGTTATTTCTCGCTTTTCCTAACTATCTACTAGTATACTTTCCCTTACAAACTTTACTCACCGGATTCGATTCTATATCACAAAAACTCGGTTGGTGAGTGATGCGACAAATCAGAATTATTTCCCAAACAAATACTAAATGCTCGCATCGTATCGAACCACACCATGTTTACCAATGGCATTCCTCCTCCAAATAATCTTGCGGATTGAATTTTGGCGAGCCACAGTTATGGAATAAATTAAGCAGCAATTTTTTTGAATTGAATTTTCGCATGAACTCCAATCGCACCTAATATCCTTAGCATTAGATCCGTAGATATTTCTTTAGATTGGCGATTCATAAGCGCAGTAACTCTTGTTCTTGAAGTCTTCGCAAGCTTTGCCACTTGAGCATGAGTCAGCCCTTGCTTTATTACCGTCTCAATGATTTTATCATTTAAATCGCTACGGATTTCAAGCTCTAATCCAAAAACTTCATTGAGTCCAAGAGCAACTGCAAGTTCCTTTGCATTTTTTGCTACAACAGGTTTAATCTTTTTCATTGTACAACTCCTTAAATCTTTTACGACCAAGTTCAATTTCATGCTTCGGGGTTTGCTGAGTTTTCTTTTGAAATGCATGAAAAATTAATACTCGATCAGAGAGTCTTGTAAAATAAAAAACCCTAAAGGCTCCACTCACATCTTTTACGCGTAATTCTTCAACGCCCTTTTCAATAGATGCCATAGGTTTAGCCAAAGGCATTGACAGATGATTACCTTTTTGTAATTCAAAAATTGCCTGACCTAATTCACGACGTATTCCCTCAGGAAAATCTCTCAGTGTTGCAAGGGCTTTAGGATGAAACTCGACTTTCTTCATTTTACTTAACAATGTCTCATATCTGGGACATTGTTACAAGAAATATTTTTGACTACTTGAAAATACTTTTCCCTAATCACAAAGCTAGGCAATCTTGGAGAACTTTTCTTTCTAACCATGTTAATAAAATCATCGCTATGGACTTTTGTGTTTCGTATACTTGGAATTTCAAGACTTTGTATACGCTGTTTATTATCTCGCACAAGACTAGAGAAATCATTTACTTTCATTCTACATACAACCCAAACCCAACTTGGTTAAAACAGCAGATCCGCAATGCATTTGGATTTGTCGAAATTTTATCCAAATACCTAATTATGGATAATGATTCGAATTTCTCGAAAGACTTTCGTTTCTTTCTGCGGCAATTCGGTATTATGCCTAAGAGAACTGCCTTTCACTCTCCGTGGCAGAATGGGATTATCGAACGCTTCAATGGAACCGTTAGAAGAGAGTTACTCGATCATGTGATTCCTCTTAGTGAGAATCATTTAGATTCTCTTCTTAAGGATTACATTCACTATTACAATAACTCTCGGTCTCATTTATTTAGAAATAAAGACTCACCTCTTGGTCGAGTTTATGAACCTCTCCCTTGCAAGCTTCGGTCACCTAACTCAATTCCTATACTCGGAGGATTACACCATGTATACCGTTGGCATTCCTCCTTCATTTAATCTTGCAGGTTGCATTTTGGCGAGCGACAGCGACAGACAGCACAAGCACAACAGTGACACATTATTTGAAAATCAATATTTTTCAGCAACTAACCGGAACCCTGCGGTAGGGCTTTTATGCATTACATTCCCTCGATTACGATAAGCATGGCGAATTGCATAACCGCTAGTTCTTGCATTAGGACTAACTTCATCATGCCAACTTCCGCCTTTAGCAACTTTTAGCCTACCAAATTCAAATCCTTTCGGATTTTCCTTTGGTGAATTTAGATAATAAATGTCGGAAAACCAATCACTACACCATTCCCATACATTTCCACTAATATCAAACAAACCAAATCCATTTGGTTTCTTCATACCTACCGGATGAGTTTTTCTTTCTGAATTATTCGCATACCATCCGGAATTCTCATCCATATCCTCACCCCAATAGTATTTTGTTGTAGTCCCGGAGCGAGCGGCATACTCCCATTCTGCTTCTGTAGGTAATCTGTATTTAACACTACTCTCTTTCATATTAAGTTTTAGAATAAACTCCTGCGTATCTTTCCAGCTTATGCTATCTACGGGACAATTATCACCGCATTCATCAAAATAACTTGGGTTATCTCCCATTATAGATTTCCATTGCCCTTGGGTTACTTCATATTTACCCATGTAAAAAAAATTTGTAATACGAACTACATGACCAGGTGTTTCATTGTCTTCACATATTGTCTCTGTCTCCCCACATCCGAGTCTGAACTCTCCAGATGGAATTAAGACGAATTGCATTCCAATACCATTCTGCCATTCTTTTGGCATATTCTGTTCAATTATAATCTGCTCTGTCTTCTTATTCTCAACGATCTCTATTTTTTCACCAAAAAGCAAACATACAAAGCAAAAGTAACCTAATTTAAAATATTTCATTGATGTAATTCCTTTCTACACATGATCTATACTCTAATTATGCGTGTTTTACTTCAGGTATATACGGAGGTGGAGTTTGCTCTTTCTTCTTTTCTTCTTCCTTTGGTTTATCTTTATCTTTTCCTAAATCAAGATACTCTTGATGAAAGTTTTTAGGTGTTATTATCGTTTTTTCTAAACGACCGGTTTCGGAATTTCTTTTTACAGTATATCTAAATCCTCCCTCTTTACCCTCTACAGTAATAGAACCGCCATTAAGAATAGTTTTCACTCCTTGTCCTATTTTTTCCTGCTCTGCTCTTGATATATTATCAGACTTTACATTGCCACTTATAGAACCTCCTTCATCACCAAACCCTGATCCGGCAACGATGGTAGGCTTTAACCTCCCGTATTTTATGAAATCCATTCGCTCCTTCACCAACGCTTTATCAACTTTGCCAGCATAAACAGTGCCATTTTTATCTACATGAACGGCACCAAAAACTTGTGTATAAATGGCAATAGCCCATTCATCACTGTCATTCCAATTATTCTCAGTAAAACCAAACTGACCTCCATTCCATCCCTTTTCACGATCAAGATTCTCGAAACCCAAAAGAGTAGTCTTCGTTGATATAATTCCAACTCCATAATCATATTCATAAATATCCAAATTATATGTCATAGGATTTACCGTATTATATTCTTTATCCGGCACTTGTCCTATTTCCCTAGTCGCTTTAGTATCGTCACCAAATAAAATCATCTCCTCTCCTTCCAATCGGATTAGACCTTCATTATCCTGAACAGTGTCCGCAAAGTCACCAGCTGTCTGTGCCCTCTTGCCATTCTCTGCATCGCTAATTTTTTCTTTAGTTTTAGCCGTTTCAGCATCTTCTTGATCGAAGACAACTCCACTCAATAGATCAGCATTTAGAACTGCGGAATCGTTCATACTTGCATTTTGAACATTAACCCCATTAGTCTCTCCCCGGTTAGCCCGTAGATTCCTTTCAGAATTAACATGCGTATCTCTCACCTCTGTTCCATCGGCTAATCGGTAGTAGGTTCCACTATCGTCAACTAAAGTTTTAATTCCATGCTTTGCTAAATCTTCTCCACTATCTAATAAATCTGCAATTCGATCGGTTCCGGCTTTTATTTTATCTGGTTTTCTCGGAGTATCATCATCTTGCGGAGTAACGGTATCTTTCACATCCTCCGGCTTCCTAGCCACAGTAGGATTCGCACCATTACCCGCACCACTCGAACCCGCAGGAGAACTCGGAGAAGCCGAACTCGAACCACCACCAGCAAGTCTAGCAGCAGCCCATGCAAAACCACCCGCAAGTAAAGCAATTCCTACATCCACAAGACCCGAAGGACTACCCTCCGGTTCATTCGTAGCAGCATCTTTTGCATCCTTCGCATTCTTCACCGGATTACGCTCGTTTTCCTCTGCTTCCTGTCTCTCTTTTACAGTCTTCGCCAAATCCGCTATATCCTGACCATTGATCTCACCGAGGAAATTCTCGTTAGCCGTATAGTTCCCATTTACATCTACAGTCCCCTGTTGAGAACCCAATATAGTCAATGATCCGCTTGTGCCATTACGACCATTCTCGAGTCCAAGACCCAATCCATTTCCGAAGTCTGCGTTCCCGTTTATGGATAATCCTTCTTTGCCGTCGTAGTTCAATTCAGAACTAAATTTCACCCCGTTATAATCTCTCTCTATCACATCATAACTTCCACCAAACGTTCCTGTTGCTCCCGTGTAGTTAACGCCGATTGTCCCGAATCCGAGATTCGTTCCCAGGCTAAACGTAGCTCCTCCTCGCTGTGACTGACCTATGGTGACGTTGGGCGAATCGGTGTTATCCTTTTGGAGTATCGCATGTATGCGACACCTACGAATACAACACCGACCG
>JANYCR010000335.1 GCA_025360185.1 Leptospiraceae bacterium
TAAAAAATTACTTATAGAACTTGTAGGAGAAACAAGACTTAACCAAAACCGTTATTGGAAACAAAATGACCATAGAGATAAATTAGAAAATGAAAAGAATATCAATAACACCGTATAAATGCCGGTATTAAAAGGCATAGAAGTAGACGAGTTTAAGGATGTGACTATTTTAGTTCTTCAGAAAATATCTATGCGCTCCAAAAAAATTGGAGAAAGAGTGCATATTGTAGTTTCCGAAGCCGAAAAATCAGACTCGGAGACTGCGCTTGTTGTTAATGACGAGCTTTCATTTGCTAAATCAGATAAAGTACATAATATTGATCTGCTTATTGACATACCAAATGAAAAAGCGTTAGACCAATTTATTTTATTTTTACAAGAAATAAAAGAAGAACATTATTAATATGGGCACTATAAAAAATAATTCTTATGTCGCGTTCCGATTTAAAATATCGGTTAAGCAATTTGCTCACGGCGAAAAATCCGACGGCGGGGATGATATTCTCGCTGAGATATATAAAGGAAAAGAGCTTGTTGGTATGGTTCTCAGGAACTCCCTAAACGAAATCCGAGGGGTTGACATAAGACTGTCCGAAAAAGACAGTAATGACAAGAGGGCTTATTACTACGCAGACAAAGAATTGTCTACCGAGCAACAAATCATTGATGCGATAAGCAACACTATGTTTATTGTAGGTAAGAACGATCAATATTTTAATGAAATACCTTGTTAATGGAAATTTCAAACGACATAAAACGGGATTAGCAGTTAAATATGGAGCAAATGAAAATTCTTGGAAGAGTAAGTGGTTTATTGTTTTATCCTAATAATATTTCTTTTGAAATACTTTCGGAAACAATGGCTCAAAAAAATCACGGACAAACTTTAAGCGGTTTAAATTCAAGGGGCGGAATGAGTGTTATGGAAATTTTAGCCAACTTAAAAAACGATAGAATAGTGCGTGGAATCGAAACTCAAAATGATATTGATGAGCTAAATGATTTAGTAAAAAAACACAAACTTCTTTCTATAAAATCAGATATAATAAACTTTTCTTTGGAGGCAGTTACAAGGCACGATGACCTTTCAGAAATTAAGGACAATCCGTTGTTTAAATTTGAAAACAAACGACTTACAATAGATGAGTTATTTAATGAATTTTTTAATTAGTGGTAAATATTATAATTAAATGGAAAATAAAATCACACTCATTGAGGCACTTAAAGCGGTTGTTAACGCTTTAGAAAACGATACTGTTGAATACGACTGGTATCAAATAAGCCATTGTAACTGCGGTCTTGTCGCACAGGCTATAACAAAGACGGATAAAGAAACTCTTAACGATATTTACCTTAACGATATTTCAATATCCCTCCAATCAAAAATAGACTCTGAATATACTCCAGGTTGGTCTCAAATGGTTAAAGAGTATTGCCCTTTAACGGGTGAGCCAATAGCAGAAATATTTCAGAAATTATACAGTGCAGGGATGAAGCGTGAAGATATCGCTCACCTTGAATACCTCAGTGATCCAAAAATACTCGCAGCTTCAACTGTAAACACAGGGACATACACGAAAACTTATACAGTGGATGAAATTCGGGAAACGGGCTGGTGGATTTTTAAAAAAGAACACACGTTCCGTGTTCAAAAAACAAAGGCAATCAATTATTACGAGGTAAAAGAAAACCTCCTTGCATATCTTAAAGCGTGGATCGGAATTTTAAATAAAGAAAGGCCGGCGAAAACAATCGTTGTTAACGGCGAAGAGTATAAATATCGAAATAGCTTACAGCTTGAGAATTTAAAAAAACATTTTCTTAAAATGGAAAATTACGAAGGTGTAACAATAGTACAAAAAGAAATAGATAGAATTAAACTATGAGCAATCAGATCAATCCGTCAAAAATGTATTTAGGGAACTTACAGGAAAAGACCTGGCCTAATGGTGAGAAATTCCTAACTGGAACCATCTGTCTCGATGACGTTGAGAAGGTACCGGCTGAACATATTCAGGAGTGGAAAAATGGAAAGCGTTATTTGAGAATAATTGTTAACCCATATAAGAGTGGAGCTAATCAATATGGGAATACGCACTCCGTATCCGTAGATACGTTTAAAAAACAGGAAGATAAACAGGACGAAAACAAACAAGAATATGTATAAAGAAAAACTGTTAACAAACCCTTTAAGTAAGGGTGAAAAGTGGGAAAAAAAAGATACCCGAGAAATTGAAGTCTCAGAGTCGTGCGATAATCGCGGAGGAAAGCCAAACGTGTATCTTGGGATAATTTACGGTAAAAGGATAACCGAAGATTTTTTTCTGCCAACTGACACGGCCAGAGAAATTGCAAAAGCAATGATAAAGCAAGCTGATTTAATTGATAAAAATTTTAAGAAAAAAAAGTAATGAAGAGATGGTCTGAAATCCAGAGGGCTTATCCGTTTTTTTGGTTGTGGCTTAATGCGTGGCTAAAAAGCAAAGGCGCCGACTCTGTTCAGATTTTTAGTGAGGATATGAACTCTGAAATATGTAAAGTCAGGTTTACCATACCCTACAAAGAGCGTGAAGTTTCAGATGAAATGCTGAACGAAATGCTCGATGAAGCAGGGATAAGAGTTTGTATCGACTTTAATTCTGAAAGTACAGAGCCGGTTTGGAGATACGTGGTGTATAAAAACGGAATGAAAGCTCTTTGGACTCAGACCTATTCAAGTAATTACATTTTTCCAGATCGTAAATCGGCCCAGCGTAACGGATTTTTATTCGCTATGAAGGAGCAAAACGAATCGTTGAAAAAACAAAATTCAGTAGCGTATCATTGACGGAGAACCAAGCCATAGTTGAATTAATAGTACAAGGAGCGTTAACGCTTATTGGGTTATGGCTTGGAATTAGTTTTGTTAGAATTTTAAAACGTTTAAAACGAAAATGGCTTAAAAAAATGGCTACGAAAATATATATGGATGCTAACAAAGGAGAACGTCCGCCTAATTTTTGTGACAAGTACAAA
>JANYCR010000387.1 GCA_025360185.1 Leptospiraceae bacterium
ATTAAATCCATCTCTATCCGGGCGGGTTTTACTTAAAATATTTGCAAGGGTTTCTATTTTGCTTAAGGGAAGCTCAATGTAGTTTTCAAGTTCTTTAGCAACTTCTTTAGAAGTCTTCTGTGCTAATTCTATGGAGTGAGATTCCACAAAAATATAAACTCTGTATCCCACGACTGCTGATAGGGAAGTTATAAATACTATGCCGGAGATAACGACCGCGACCAAAACTTTATTTCGTAAACTTAGATGCATAATTAAATCATCTGCTGAAGATAAGCATTATTTAGATTATCGGTTAGAAGTAATTGATAACGGATTCTTTTCTTTGTAACCCAAACGGTTTTCACTAGGTAATACCATTTATGCACTTGAGACTTCAATAGAATGCAAATAAAATTAGCCGCTAATTGAATTTTCTTTTCCTTGACTTAGCTATTGTCAAGTAGTTTCATAATTAATAAATAAGAGGAGGCTGGCATGGCAAAAGAACAATCATCTCAATCGGGGTTTGAACTAACGTCAAATTCACCCGATGATCCAAGGATGCATAAAAGCTGGGGGTATATAACTGCGTTACCAAGTGAATATTTGATTCATTTTCAAAATGGAAAGATAAAAGAAAAGTCGAGTGGTCAGGGGGCTACTTGTTTTAAATGGGCGAGGGACACAGTTTTTATTATACCCACCAGCTTAAAAGAAATTCTATTCGATGCATCGCAGCTAACGAGTGATAACGTGGACATTCGCATTCACTGTATGGTAGTATATCGAATAGTCGATCCAATGCGAATTTATAAGCTGATTAATTTTTCTAACCGCCAGAGGGGCGAAGAGAAATTAGCCCGTATGATTGCAGACATATGCCGTTCTCAAATCAAACGTTTTATTGCAAGACTTGATTTACAAAATTGCTATCGAAAACGCAAAGAAGAAATTGCAGATTCACTCGGACTTGAACTTTCCCGAATTGTTTCTGATCCGCAAACCGGTTGGGGATTAGAGGTAGTAACCACTGAAATCCAAGATATATTTATCCAGGATGCAGAAATTTTTAAATCCATGCAAAGCTCTTTTAAATCTTCTCAACTTAAATCTTCTCGCTTTGCAGAGCTAGAAACACAAAAAGAAATCGAAGTCCGTGAAATCGAAAAAGAAAGCCTACTAGCAGAGCATAGATTGAGTCAACAATTAGAACAACAAAAGAACAGCGCGAGGATAAGGGAAAATGAACTTTTACTTTCAAGGCAAAACGAGGAAAAGAATTTTGAATTAGAAAAATTTCGAGCAGAAAAAGAAGAAGAGATACGCAACTTCCGGCTTTTGCAGGAATTAGAAACCCAAAGAAAAGAGGCTGCCTTCGAATTAGAAAGATCCAAATCCCTTGCCGATGCCGCAAGATTAACTCATGAGGAAGAACTAGATTATCTGCAAAAAAAATTAGCAGCAGAAGCCAAAATGAGTCCTGCCAGTCTAGAAAAAGAATTTATGGAAAAATCTCTTCCTATTCTTGCAGATGCATTTGCGAAGAATTTGAATGGAATGCAATTTCAAGTCTATAAGACTGATGGATCTTCGGCTGATTCGCCGCTTCTCTTTTTTATTAACCAGATAAAAGAGATTTTTAATAAAGAAAGAAAAGTTTAATAGGCAAATTTGAGAAAAATTTACGTCTCGGCTTTTTTTTATCCTTGAAAAATTATTTGAAACACGATATTTTCTTTCTAGGTTACATCAAGCAGTAAGTCATTTTGGTCGAAGGTTATTTTGAATAGGAGTTTTGAATGTCTTTAGCAAGAAAATCCACATATAATTCCGGATACGATCCATATAAGTCGAATGAAATCTCTACAATGAGCCAAGGTAAACTCGTGGTTATGCTTTATGAAGGAGCAATTCGATTTGCAAATACAGCAATTGAGAATATGACCCCACGTAAGTATGAGATTGTAAATCGAAACATTATTAAAGCACAGGATATTGTTACTGAGCTTATGACATCTCTCAATATGGAAGAGGGCGGAAAGATTGCGGAGGATTTACTAAGCCTTTATATTTACATGAAGAAAAGACTTTTAGAAGCAAATGTTCAGAAAGATTCTAAAATTTTAAAAGAAGTAGTTCGTATTCTTTCTGAGTTAAAAGGTTCCTGGGAAGAGATTGCAAAAAAAGAAGGAACAACCGTTTCTCCTTCGATGCCAAGAACCAGCGGAATTTCAATACAAGGTTAACTCATAAAAGGGGTGCAATGCCTCTTTTAAAAGTTCAGATTTTGAATCGCAGTTTTCAGTTATTAAAAATCTTAAAATCCAATCTTAAAAAAATGCAAATTCTTCTTTCCTATGGAGATGGAGAGTCTGCTATCTTAATAGCTTATAAAAATGAAAGAATTATATTTCTTCTTGAATCTAATAAGAAAAAGAACGCAAAATCAAGATTAGCCGAAATGCAAGTATTGGCAGATGACTGTATTCTCTTGCAAGAGGACTGTGATAGAAAATTGGTTTCTATCACCTCTGAATACAAAAAAGAATACAATATACATACAATAAAACGGCAGTTGCTAGAACACTTAAATAATACTTGAGTCAAAAAGACTATTTGAGTTTTTGTTATTTGTATGAGTGCGATGGATATAGATGATGCTTTCCTATTTTTTGGACTTGAAATCACTGTTACCGAAGAAGTTTTCAAGCATAGGTTTCATGAGCTTGCATTAAAGTATCATCCCGACAAAGGGGAATTTAACTCGGAAGTAATTTTTCTTGAGCTCATGAAGCATAGAAATACTTTAGAAAAATTTTTTGAGAATAGGCATGAGCATGAGCAGACTTTCAAAAAGTCTACTAATGATTATGCGCTGTATAAAGAAGCAAAGCAATTACAAAATGATTCAATTCTAAAATATTTTAAATCCCGCGAAAAATTTAATAATAAGACATCGCCTAATGCAGATTTTGAAATTCAACTAAAAGAAGAATTAAATCTCGCGAAAGCAAAATACACTAAACTCATTCAGGAGCATCCGAATTCACTTTGGATTCCCGACTCGAAAGATTCCATTGCAAGCATTGACGTTTGGCTTAAATAATCAGGGAACGATTAATGTATTGGAAGGCAGGGAGGGGTTGATTCTATTTCCACCTTGGTTGGATGGTTGAATGGAAACAAGTAAAGTTCGAACCGCGATATATTCTCCTGATTTAAGAGTCGTCTGGTAAGTGCAGAGTCTATTTCCATTAGCTGGAAGAGTGGATGCGTCAGATGCTATCTCGAGAACATATTCAATTGGTTGATTTGGGATGATTGCAGGTCCACTTGTGCAACTAAATCCAGAATTTAAATCGGAAGGATTTCTCGCTGCGTTTTCATTTGGTCCGACATATAATTTATAACCTGCAAAGAAAGGTTCCTGATTGGTTACACGCATTTTAATTTGGTAGCCGCTAGTAACTCCCGAGATAGAGCCAATGGAAACAAGAATTGGCGGAACCGTTTTGGATTTGCTTACTGAATAGTTTGTGCAACTAAGAGATAAAAATAAATATAGGTAAACTAAATACTTCATGAATACTCACCATTACTAAGAAATTAATTTTACTGTCAACTCTGTGAAGAGCCAGTATTTAAAGAGAATTTATTATTTAAATACCTTTAGATAGTCATTCCATCCATATTTCTCTGCAGATTCTCCATTTATATGCGGAATATGAGTTAGTCGATAATCCATTTTTTTAATTTCGGGTGCTTTCCATCGTAACTCGGATAATAGCTTATTTCCTTTTTTGGTATTGCATTCTCTACAAGCAGTTACAATATTTTCCCATGAATTAAATTCGGACGGTTTTTTATCTTTTGCGATATTTTCCCAACGACTGCGCGGCACAATATGATCAAGTGTAAGCTTGCTATGTGGTGGCATTTTTCCGCAGTATACACAGGTATAACCATCTCTGTCCAAAATATTACTTCTGGAAACCTTTGTTTTCTTACGGGGGACTTGGTAGTAGTTTGCTAAAAGAATTATATAGGGAACTGGAATCTTAAGTTTCTCGGAGCGTATAAATGAATCTTCCGCCGCTTTGATCACTTCAGCCTTTTCCATGAGTACCATGCAAATCGCATCTCGCACACTTTTAATCGAGACGGGTAAATAACTAGTATTTAAAATGAGAACAGGCTGCGAAAGTATGTCCATTTACGCATTTCTTCTCGAACGATATATTTTTAATGCGAATCCTATAACAACGACTACTACGATAAGGAATATTGTAATTTGCCCCTGTTTTATCCAGGTCTTGAGTTGGTCAAAATTGCTAGCCCCGTAAAAGCCTAAATAAACCCAAATAGGAACGCTAATGATTGCTGCTAAAAAATCTGTTATAAAAAAACGAAGAAAACTGATTCGTTTGGAAACGCCTGCTGTTAGAAAAATAGGTGTTCGTAGTCCCGGCATAAATCTCGCCATAAAGACTACCCATTTTCCATATTTCTCAAATTGCCTTTGCACCATATCATATCTAGCTGGAGTAACAATTCTAGCCACAAATTTATTTTGAAGAATTTTCTCGCCAAAGGTTAGACCGGCTGTAAATACAACTGCATCACCAATTAGAACACCCGCCATACCAACGGCAAACATGATATGCTCGTTTGTGTTGCCCAGGGCAGAAATCACACCGCCAGCGACTAGGGAGACATCTTCCGGCACAGGCAAGCCAAAGCCACATAGGATTAAAACTCCGAATACTGCAAAGTATCCATAGTTTGTAAAAAATTCGACTAGTAAGTTTAAGAAATCCATGTTTTGTAAATACTAAGTTGCCAATTAAGGCAATTCTACAAGCATTAATTTTTATGATTAAAACCATCCATGAATTGTATAAAGAAGAAGACGCAAAAATCACCGCGTATGGAGTAAAGCATATTGAATCAAGAGACCGGGTTTATGAAGAGAAGGAGGATGCGTTTCGTTTGCCTCTCCAACGAGACCGAGATAGGATTTATCACTCCCGTTTTTTTAAAAGGCTACAATACAAAACGCAGGTCTTTACGAATTCAGAGGGAGATAATTTTAGAACGAGGCTAACGCATACTCTAGAAGTATCTGGCATTGCCCGCTCTGTCGCAACAAATTTAGGATTAAATTCATTTTTAGCTGAATGCATTGCACTTGCTCATGATATTGGACATGCACCCTTTGGTCATGCGGGACAAGATATTCTTTCCGAGCTTATGAAAGGTAATAGAGGGTTTGAGCATAACAAGCAATCGCTTCGCATCGTGCAAATTTTAGAAAACCGTTATCCCGAATTTCCCGGAATTAATTTATGCAAAGTAACTCTTTCTGGAATTATGAAGCACGGAGGTGATTACGCAAAATCAGAATTAAACGAACTAAGACTGACTGAAGGACCGAGCCTTGAATCTCTAATCACAGACTTATCAGATGAAATCGCCTATAGCTGTCACGATATAGAAGATGGTTTAGAAATGGGATATATTTCTATAGAAAGCCTAATGCAGGTTAGCCTCTGGAAAGAAACTTATACAGCTATGAAAGCAAAATACAAACAGGCAACGAGCGAAATACTAACAAGAACTACTATCCGCGGAATTCTAAATTTACTCGTGACTGATCTCACTTCTACAACGGAAGCAAACCTAAAGAAATATAAAATTGAGTCGTCTGATGATTTTAAAAAAAATTGGGCTAGTGGAGTTCGAATTGCCGGCTACTCGGATGAAACCTTCAGGAAAGTGAGAGAGTTAAAAAAATACCTACTCGATGATCTCTATCACCACGAAATGGTTGTGCAAATGTCTACACGTGGACAAGAGATAATTGAAAAACTATTCAATTATTTTATAGTGCATGTAGAGGAAATTCCAGAAGCTTACCGAAAGCGAATGGAAGAAGATGGAAAATACCGCGCAGTCTGTGATTATATTTCCGGGATGACTGACCGTTATGCGCAATTACAGGTAAATTCTATTTCATGAGTTTTACTTTACTCATTGTAGAGTCACCTTCTAAGGCAAGGACAATTCAGAAGTATTTAGACGGTGGATATAAAGTAGTAGCCTCTTTTGGGCATGTGATGGACTTGCCCGAAAAAGAATTTGGGGTAGACATAGAAAATGATTTTACTCCTGATTTAGTTGTCACCAGGCGTGCAAGTAAGACTGTTAAGGAAATCAAGTCTCTTGCTAAGAGTGCCGATAGAATCATATTAGCCGCAGACCCGGATAGAGAAGGGGAGGCGATTTGTTTTCATCTATCGACTTTGCTATCTAAAAATAAATCTCTTATTTCTAGAATTGAACTTCACGAAATTACAAAAACTGCTGTAATTACTGCTTTAAAATCACCAGGCAAAATCCAGATGGATTTAGTTGAATCACAAATTACTAGAAGAGTTTTAGATAGAATTGTGGGCTATCGTTTGAGTCCTGTTCTCTGGAAACATTTACATAGCACAGCGCTTTCGGCGGGACGAGTGCAGTCCGTTGTTCTTAGATGGATCTGTGAAAGAGAATTAGAAATCCAAAATTTCAAGAGCGAAGAATACTGGAGATTATCCGTAAATGTAGAAAGTCCATCGAAGGAAAAATTTTCGATGCAACTCTATGATCCAGAAAAGAAAATTCGAAACGAAAAGGAGGCAATAGAAATATGGGAGAAAATATTTGGTAAGAATTTCTCAAAGGCTCTTTTGCCCGAGATGGATATTGCAAAATTTAAAAGAGAATTAGAAATCACGAAGTCAGTCTTAGAGGCTAAGAAGAAATTTCCTCCACCTCCGTTTATAACTGCCAGTTTACAGAAAGAAGCAGGGGGCAAATTGAAGTTTTCCACTAAGAAGACGATGTCCGTTGCACAAAAATTGTATGAAGGAGTCTACACAGGCAAAGAGCACGGAACGACTGGACTCATTACTTATATGAGAACGGATTCGACAAGACTTAGTGAAGACTTTCAAAGAAATGCAAAAACCTTTATAGATAAGAATTTTGGAAGTAAGTATGTAGGAAATTATAAATCACGAAACTCGAAACCAGAAGTCCAAGACGCACACGAAGCAATTCGACCTGTGGATACTTCCATTACGCCGGAGAAACTAAAAGGAATTTTGCAATCGGACGAATGGAATTTATACAACTTAATTTGGTTAAGAACTGTCGCATCCCAGATGAGTCCCGAAGAAGGATTAAATCAAAGTCTAGAAGGAAGCATTGCTGGCTTAAAATTTACTGCAGGCGGTAGAAGAGTTACCTTCGATGGGTATACAACCATTTATCCCGATTGGAAAAAAGAAAAAACCTTGCCTGAATTAAAAGTGGGGGATAAAGTCAAAGTCCAAGAAATAAAGTCTGAGCAAAAACATACTGAGCCGCCAGCGCGTTACACAGAGGCAAGTATTGTAGAAAAGATGGAAAAAGAAGGAATAGGACGACCGTCTACCTATTCGAATACGATTGAAGTATTGTACAAAAGGAATTATAGCTATCAAAAGTTGAAGTCTCTATTTCCAACCGAACTAGGCTTAGAAGTAAATGCATTTCTAACGGCTAATATAGCTTATCTCTTTGAAAATCATTTTACCCGAGATGTAGAAGAAGACCTGGATAAAATCGCAACTGGGAAATTAAAACGTATCGAATTTCTAAAAACATTTTACGACAAATTTCAGGTTGAGCTAAAGCAAATTGAATCTCAAAAACCAGTCTCAAAAAAGAAGAAAGCGGAGACAGAGAATATTTGTCCTCTTTGTCAGAATAAAATCTTACTTAGAAAAAATCCAAAAGGCAAACAGTATTATATCTGCTCACAGTTTCCAGATTGTGAGTATATGAGTTATATGCCGGTAGGGATTGTGTAAACGCAAAGAATTATTAACCGCAGAGAACGCGGAGTTCGCAGAGAGTATTGATTTTATTGACTCTTTTCTCTGCGCTCTCTGTGCCCTCTGCGGTTTAAGAATGCTTTTACACAGCCCCTTAAAATCACGAGTAATCTTTTCCTTTCTTCGCGTTAAGAAAAATTAGGCTTTGACCGAAATAGTAAACATGAGACATACATGCATACTTCTTTTATTTTTTACAATAAGCTCTATTGCTCCGATATTTGCTGATGCAAAACAGGAAGACAAAGTTGAATTAATTATTTCTGACCCCAAAAAAGCAGAAGGTTCTTGGGGGAAGGAAGCAGACGAAGTAGAGGCATTTCAAGATGTAAAAATCTTTGATGATCTAAGCGAAGAGAATACGAAAACTCGTCTTGAAGAAGCGAGAGATTTTTTTAATTCGTCACTCGCGATTTACAAAGCGACAGAAAAGACAATCAAAGAAAAAAAAGAAATTCAGGCAAAAGAAAAAGAAACTAGTACGCAAGATAAGTTCGAATGGCAAAGAAAAGCTAGAGAGAGTTCGATGGATAAGGAATACAGGCGTATGTCGCTTGAAGGACGCAAAAAGTCCGTCATCGAACTCGTCAAAGCCATGAACGCACTCGATAAAATTGAAAATCCAGATGCAATCACCTCCCCTGTATTCATTGATTTAAAAGCGAGTATATATAGAGAATACATTAAGCATCAATTTAGATTAAAAAATTATAACCAGTCCGGTGAAGTTTTAGAAATGTATATCGCTCTAGGCGAGCAATACGAGAAAGAAGCAGAGCCGCACAAACTCCTAGCTATGTGTTACGAATCGCAAGAAAAGCAAACCAGTCGCTACAAAAAAGATACTGTTTCAGGCGAATACAAAATGTTAAAGAACTGCCATCTATTGCGCTTTGCTGATCTTGCCTACGGAATTGAATCTAATCAATTCAAACGTATTGAAAAGAAAACTGTAAAATATAATCCAATCGTTCCTAATGCGGCTACAGGCAAAGACTACGCTCTTGCTTGCGGCTTTGTAAAAAAAGAATCTAAAGATCCTAAAGAAAAGGAAGATAAGAAAGAAGTCCTCTTGAAAAAAGATGATTTGAAGGACACTAAGAAAAAATAGTTTTCACATGAAATTATTTGACACCGATCCTGAGAGTAATATTGAATTTTTATTTTCAAAATTAGTAAATTCATCTGAAGTAGGGTGTCAGATTCAAATTACAAAGGACGGGAAAAACGTTATTACGCGCAAAGCTAAGGTTCCCGTTATAAAATTTCAAAATCTAGCTCAGTGGTTAGATTCTCTTTGGAACGAATGTCAACCTGCGCTTATTGAAGAGCTAGGCTTAAAATTTGAGTTTTCTCACCGCGAACATATAGGAGAAGGTTTCTTTTATATACTTGTGGATAATGTAAAGTATCTACTTATATATGAACAACTTGGACAGAGTAACGTGGCTCATGCAAAAGAATTGTGTGACTCTTTGAGTGTCACTTAATAGTTTACTGATTAAAATGAACTGTACTACAATAGGTATTATCCCTAATACCTATACGATTGCAGAATATACCTATTGCATCTTTAACTAAAAACCTGTATTATCAAATAAATCTAGACTAATGTTGATTACCGGATTTAAAAAATAATACGAGGCTTTTCGTGAAAATCTTTCTATTCCTAATTGCATTTCTACTTACAATTTCTTGCTCTAAAAATAAGGAAGAAAATGATAAATCAGTTCTATACTTGACAGAGTTAGTAACGAGTAACCTTGCGAATAAGGAGAGTTATTCTTCTTCGAAGTCAACGATGACTCAAAATATAAATCGTATGAATAATGAAAGTAAGAATGCTCTGGTAAAAGAATCGCAGGAGGACTTTTCTGTCTGTTCGGTTGGAAAATGTAAATTTCAATTTAGAGCAGACTATAAAGAGTTTCTTCAATTGAAATATTTTTTTAGAATGGAAATCTTATATTTTTCTGATTTGAAAGGCTACTATTATTATACCTACAACCCTAAGAGTCGAAAATTTGATCTGCAAGTAAGAGTAGGATTTAAAACAGTAAAGTATGAAAATCAAATTTTTGAAACAAATATTGATATAGAAACACAATCTGGAATTATTTCTGCCAAAGGTGGGGCGAATAAAATAAACTGGACTTATCTTTTACCTTCTTTGCCGACGCTACCGGTAACTAGGATTGGAAACCAGGTTTTAATTTGCACACAGGATGGAACAGTGATTAGCCTGAGTTCCATTACCGGAAAAAAGAACTGGACGTTTTTAAGTCCTGGCTCTATACTCATCGAGCCTATACTTTATAATAATCGCATCATTGTTTTTGACGACAGCGGAAATATGTTCTGGTTAGATCCAGATACAGGTTCATTACGTAACAGATACTTATTAGAAGAAATGCCAGTGCCAAGTCCAATTTTAAGAAATACTAATTTAATTGTTGCGAATTCTCGTGGTTATCTTCATGCAATCAGAATGGCAGATGCCTCAGCGAGTTGGAGAGACCATTCTCTTATGGGATCTGTTGATAGCATGAACGATTCTGATGGTGGCTTTATTGTTAATGGGGTTAATAGCGCATTATTCAGCTATCATAACGGTGCTAAGCAAAAAATTCTTAGCCGGACAGTTCAACATTAAAATTTCTGATTAAGTACACAGAGTTTCCCATATCATTGTATTCGAAGGTATGAAAGAAACTTTTTGCCATTTGTATTCCGCGACCGTGAGCTAACTTTAAATCAACACCTTCCTTATCCACTTTTGACATTTGTTTTTTATGATCGAAGCCTTTCCCTTCATCTGAAATTCGAATTTCAACTTTTTCGGAATCTAATGAGAATTCGACTGTTATCCGCTTATTCTTGTAATTAGGATTTTGCTGTCGCTTGAAAAGTAATTTGTAGTAATCATTATTATCGAGTGCTTCTGATTTTTCATCAAAACTAATATCAAGGTTTCCATGCTCCATCGCATTGACGAGTAGTTCCATAATGCAAAGCTTAATTAGGAATACATCTTCAGGGCTTCCATACTTTGTAATCGCATTCGAAATTCTTTTACAGACCATATCAATTTGTGTCATATAATTTTCAATTTTGTATACTTGAGTTTCTTTTTCACATAATCGTATTAATAAATCATCTTCAATGCTTGAGGCAGTTCCTACGATAATGAGTCCCTCGGAGGCTGGCAAATACTGCAAACGGATTAACATTTCCTTGGGCTCTCCTGCTGCAGTTACCATATCGCAATTAAAAGAAACCGGTTCTTTATTATGAATTAATTCCAGCATTTTTTCCTGGACGATTTTTTCATTCATCCAATCTGTAATATAAATCAGTTCGCTAAATTTTTTCCCGATGAGGCTTTTCGGTTTATACCGGAGAATTCTATTTATAGATTGGTTAATCGTTCTTATTCTCTCTTCTCTATCGAGATAAAAAATTATGTCGAAAGAATTCTCTACAAGTTCTTTGTATTTATTTTCAGATATTTCTAGCTCTCGATTTTGAATCCTGATTTGCCTTGCCTGTCCAAAACTTTTTAACGCCTCTCCAATTGTTAAAACAAAATCTTCAGTAGTCCAGGGCTTACTTAAAAACCTATACAAAGTAGCGTGGTTAATCACGTTTTCCACACCGCGTAAATCAGCTTGACCGGTGAGCATTATTTTAAGTGTTTCAGGAATCATACTATGAGCTAGAATTAAGAATTCATCTCCTTTAATACCGGGCATAACATAATCAGAAATTAAAATCGGAATTTCAATCCCATCACGTATGAGTTCTTCGATAAGCTCCAATGCATCGTCACCACTCTCTGCGGTTTCGATTGAATAGCCGTCACCAAAGTTTTCTTTTAAGACCATTTTTATACTATCTAGTATTAAATTCTCATCATCTACGCAAATTATTACTGGCTTCATTTTTCCCTCATTATTTTATTGGAAGTAAGATTGTAAAAATTGTTTTTCCGGGCTCCGACAGGAATTGAATAGTTCCATCGTGTTTTTCTATAATTTTTTCAACGATTCCTAAACCGAGGCCACTTCCTTCGCCTGCCGGTTTCGTTGTAAAAAATGGTTGAAATATTTTTTTCTGAGCATCCCCAGGAATTCCTTTCCCGTTATCAATGATGTTTATTTTTAAATTTGAATTTTCCCTTTTAATTCCGATCGTTAGTTTGCCTTTTGAATCCATTGCATGAATAGAATTTTGTATTAAATTAACCCATACCTGGTTTAGCTCATCGGGATAACATTCAATTTCCGGTATATCTGTGTCGTATTCTTTTGTAAGTTCGATTCCGCGGTTGATTACATTTTGGTACAATGTTAAAACTGTATCCATTCCTACATTTATTTTTGCTTTTGTTTTCACTCCGGTTGATTCTTTGTGGGAATAACTTTTTAACGCATAGACAATCTTAGATGTCTTCTCTGCGGCTAATTGTATATTGCTTAAACCTCGTCTTAAAATAGAAAGCTTATAAACTTTCTCAAGTAAAAAAACACCTGAATCTCTTAGAATAGGAAGATATTCTTCTATTCCATCATAAATTCCTATATCTATTAAATGATCTGCAATTACATCTGCGTCCTTTATTTTATTTTCAGTAATAATTTTTTCAAGGATATTCTTAATTTGCCGCTTCTCTTTAGATGAAAGGAAAGTTTTGTTTTGCGCTTGCCTATAGAGCATCGTTTGCATAAAACTTCTTTCTTCCGGTTTCGCTTGAATAAAATATTCTAGAACGGAAATAAAGTCTTTGTCTAAAAAACCCTGCACTGATTGCATAGAAGAGTTAATTGCCCCAATTGGGGTATTGATTTCATGAGCCACACCGGCGATTAATTGTCCTAAGGCGGCCATTTTTTCTGATTGAATTAATTCATTTTGTGTAAGTCTTAAATTTTCCAGTGTCTCTTTTAAATCGCGGGTTCTCTCTGTAACTTTGCCTTCCAGGTTTGCGTATAACAAAGAGTTTTCGACGCTGAGCGCAATCTGGGAAGATAAAATATTTAAAATTTTAATTCGATCTGCGGTGAATGTATCTGTGCTAAGATTATTTTCTAAATAAACTACACACAGTAAGCTACCCTGATTGATAACGGGATAACAGAGAATAGACTTTGGTTGCTGCGATTTTATATAATCGTCCTTAATAAAAATTCCTTTTTTTGATGCGTCATTTAAAAGAATAAATTGTTTTGTATAGACTACATAGTTCACAATACTTGTACATAAATTCGAATTACCTTCTAGTGGTATAGAATATAGAAGTGAAATATTTTCCGCATTTGCATTTCCTTCTGCTTTAATATGCCATTTACCGTTTTCTTTTAGAAGAAAAAATCCTCTTTCTGCTCCTGCATTTTCTAAAAGGATTTTCATCATCTTTTCTAGAAGTCTCTCAAAATGTATTTCACCTGAAATAGCTTGCGATGCTTTAATGACTGTACTTAAATCCAGGAAATTTCCAATGGATTCCCCTACCGTTTTTGTTGAAGTTGTATGAAGGCTAATAGTTTCAAAATCTAAAGGATGAGGGGATTGTTTTTTTAGTTGTGGATATATTTCTTCTAGGTGTTTGACTTTAGCCGTTGCACCCCAAACTTGGAAAAGATAATGTGCTTCCTGCAGATAAATATTAGCAATTTTCTCTAAACCTTTCGACAAATAAAACTTAGCCGCTAATTCATTTGCAATAGCTGCATTATTTCTATATTCATATTTTATAGCCGAAGCAATAGATTTATCATATAATTGCATTGCTTCTAAATCTTTTCCCTGTTGTTTTGCATTCTCCGCTTCAACGAGGAAATATTGATGCTGAAAATTATCTTCACAAAAAGAAGCCCATTGTTTTATAAAATCTAAGCTTTCGTTTAGTTTTGTAGTATAAATTTTTTTTTCTACAATGGAAAAATTAGACAATTTATTTATTAAAGTTAAGGCATTGTAAAAATGAAATTCTGCGAATGCTATATGATGAGGAATATTAGGAAAATATTTTTCAGCAAGAGGTAAGACTTCGATGCATTTTTCATATTCTCCGAAGATAAAGAAAAGTTGCAATTTCCTTAAATAAAAATAAGCCATAGGCTGACCAAATTTTTCATTTTCTTTAATAAATTGAGTTTCCTTAAAGTCGTAATCCGCAAAAGAAATATTAGCCTCTGTATTTCCCTGCAATGCATATATGATTCTCAGATTTGCCGTGACCAAGACTTTTAAAAAAGGTTGTTTATATTTTTCGGAAAAGGTAAGAGCTTTATTTGCATAAACTAATACTTCATTGAATGGAAGTCCAATGTAGAATGAAGCACAAAATGACATTGCTATAAGATAGGAACCATAGATTAAATCGCTATTAGCCATTGCGATTTCATAGCCTTTCTTAGCAATTTCCAAATCCTCTTTAACGTGATGAATCCAGTGGTGAATATTCCATCCGTAAAAAGAATTTACTTTGGCGAATATTAGCCCGCTTGGAAATCGTTCTTCATTTAATTTAATACTAAGCTGTCCTAGTTCATACCCACTCTTATAATCTAAGAAGGTGTAATTCGTTATTACCCCCCACATGACATAGGAAATCGGTGACACAAATGTATTCCCATATTTAAACGAAAGATTTACGCCCATGATAGAAAGAAGTCCGAGCATTTCAGGCTTTAGAGAAATTGCAATATCTCCTAAATTTGTAATGAGTGAAATTGCCTGGATAATTTTGGGGTCCTTCATTTCGGGCAGATCAAATAATTCTGGTATTGATTTTTCCCCTCGCAGTTGTTCGTATTCCCCTAATTGATCTATGAATGCATCCCGAATTTCGGCATAATCTGTGAAGTCAGGCATTTTTAGTCCGAGTTCGTTTAGAACTTGAAAGCCAATAGAAAAAGCATCGTCACCTTTTCCTTCTCCTGCCTTCTGACGCAATTGGATATGGTAAATCGGGATTTTATCTTCTAAAGTTTTTGCGTTTCGAAAAATATAGTCAAATAAAACGTTAGCCGCTTCAAAATGCGTTGCAAGGAATTCACATTCTACTAATTCTTTATAAATTTCAAGTGTAAGTAAGTAATGATTTTCCCATTTGTCTTCCGGTAAAAGGCTTGTAGCCTCTTGTAGAAAATTTAAAGCACCTTCATAAGCATTAGAAATCTTCGCTTTCTTACCAGCTTTTAGATTGAGGTGAATTAATGTTAACCTTTCTTTCCAGGATTTTACTAATGACTTTCCCAGATTTAATTGTGCGACTATGTGAAAAATGTTTTCATCTATGAGTCTTTGCGGAGTGTTTTTCTGCCACCAGCTTCCAATTAAATAATGTGTTTGAATCTTCTCTTCATTTGTCATTAATGAGTATATTGCTTCTCTTACTTTATCATGCGCAAAACGAACATTAGTCTCCATCATGATAAAAAAACCTTCATTGGAGAGAACTTCTAGTTCAAGGTTTAACTTTTGAAAATCTTTGCCAGAAATTTGCGTCAACATATCTAAGGTAAAATCACTTCCCAGGCATGCGGAAAATTTTAATATATCAATCAAGGACGGATATAATTCTTTTACTTTTTCAATAACTAAATCAATTACATTTTCAGATATTTCTACCTCTCTAATTTTTTCAATATCCCAATTCCATTTCTCATCTGCAAAAAAAATTAAACTTTTGTCGTAAAGATTTTTAAAAAGCGTGTTCAGAAAAAATGGATTACCAGTTGTTTTTGTATATAGAATTTCAGTTAATTCTCTACACTTTTCCTTTTCACAGGAAAGAGTTTCTGCGACTAATATATGTATGTCGAATAAAGAAAGTGGACCGAGTGAAATTTCTTTATAATCTAACCCGGATTTTTTTATATTTTCTAACATCAAGGAGAGTGGATCAGTAGTTGAAACTTCATTATCCCTAAAAGAAAGCATGATGAGTAGATATTGTATTTCAATATTAGATAGAATATTTTGTATTAATTTAATGCTTGGAGAATCTGCCCATTGCATATCGTCGAGAAAAATAGCGAGCGGATGTTCTTTTGCGCTTAGTACTTCGATAAAGCTCTGAAATACAAGGTTAAAACGATTTTGTGATTCCTCTATTCCGAGTGGGATGACAGGTTCTTGTTTGCCTATTAGGGATTCTAGTTCGGGGATAACATCGATTAGTACCTGAGCGTTTGAACCAAGTGCGGTTGTGATTTTTTGTTTCCAGCGTAATATGGCATCTGGTTTCTCGGATAAAATCTGTTGAATCATTCCTGTGAAAGCTGTGGCGATGGCTCTATAAGGAATGGAACGTTTAAATTGATCATACTTCCCATTTATAAAATAGCCTTTGCATTCTACGATCGGTCTATTTACTTCATTTATTAAAATAGATTTTCCAATTCCAGAATGTCCGGAAATTAAAAGCAACTCGGTATTACCCTTTGTTACCCGCTTGAAAGTGTTTACAATTTGTGAAACTTCTTTGGTCCTTCCATACAATTTTTCCGGTATTTGAAATTTTCCTGAAAAATCTTTCGAACCTGCAATGAAATTATCTGTGATTTGATTTATTTCAGATTGGGTTTGTGATAAAGTATTTTTCAAACACCATTCTAAATCGTATAAAATGCCACTTACGTTTTGGTAACGATCTTCTGGATTTTTTTCCAGGAGCTTCATTACAATGTCAGAGATAGGCTTTGGAGTAGCATTTTTTGCAAACGGGGATAATGGTGTTTTTGCGATATGCGCATGGACTAGCTCCATCGGGTCATGGTAGACGAATGGACATTCACCGACGAGCAGTTGATAAAGAGTAATTCCAAAAGAATAAAAATCAGTCCTATAATCTACAGTTCGATTCATTCTTCCTGTTTGTTCAGGCGAAATATAAGTAAGAGTTCCTTCTAGAGATGTGTTCATGGGGATAAAAGCATGTTGCCGTGATAATAAACTTGCACTGCCAAAATCGATTATGTTTAAATGTTCAGTTGTTTCATTGAATACTATATTGTGGGGTTTAATATCTCTATGA
>JANYCR010000422.1 GCA_025360185.1 Leptospiraceae bacterium
AAAATCAAAGGCAAAGTCATCTTATTCGTAGACGCCTGTTACTCCGGCGGTCTTTCTGCTAATGGGTTAAACGTTGTTAGACTCTTCAATGAAGCAAGCGATCCAGATAAACGCTTCGTAGTATTTTCCTCTTCTTCTAAATTCGAGGAATCTCTAGAACATAAAGATTGGCAAAACGGAGCCTTCACAAAAGCATTCAAAGAAGCACTAGAAGGCAAATTGAACAAAAAGAAAATCACAATCAAAAACCTAGACAGCTACATCTCCGAACGAGTCCCTGAGCTAACAAAAAACAAACAAACCCCCGAAAGCCAAGGAACAGGAAAAGATTTTACCATCGCAGAGGCGGTGAAGTGAATTACTTTTTTCTTCTTGAATCCAAGCCAAACCTAAAAATTCTATCCACATGAACAAATACTTTCGACTAATTCGCATAAGCCTTATTCTTTCCGTTGCTTTCTTTTCCTGTCATTTATTCCAGCAAAAACCAGAGCCGGACTCTGACCCTGATACAACGATAATAACGCCCGATAGCAAAGAAGAAAAATGGGAAGAAGTCGCAAGTATTGTAAAGCCCGAGCCAAGCTATAAACTAATTGGTTTTGATGAAAAAATAAAATTTCATATAGAGCCTAAATTTGGAATCATTGAACCGTTTCGAGATAAGCTTGCCTATGTTAAATTTCAAGAAAAGAAAGAAGTAAAAGAGGGCTTTATTGATATGGATGGAAAACTTTTAATTGCGACTAATTATGATTACCCAAACTACTCCTTTCACTTTGGCTTAGCAAAAGTTGTGAGGGATAATAAGACTGGATTTATTGGAAAGAACGGAAAAATTGTAATTCCCCTGCAATTTCAAGATGCAGGCGATTTTGTGGATGTGATTACCTGGTTTAAGTCGAAGGGCAAATATGGATTTATCAACTTAGAAGGCAGAGTAGTAATCGATCCTGTTTACGATTTAGTAGAATCTTTTCAGGGTGGACTCGCATGTGTGAGTCAGCGAGGGAAATTTGGATACATAGATGAAAAGGGGCAAATAATAATTAACCTTCAGTTCCAAGAAGCTAGTTCTTTTAGAGAAGGGCTGGCGTCCGTAAAGCAGAATGGAAAGTATTTCTTTATCAATCGCTATGGAAAAAAAGCAATCAAGACTAATTTTGATTTTGCGAACACATTCTCGGAAGGTTTAGCACGAGTTAGGGTTGGCGACAGATATGGATATATCAATAAGAAAGGGGATTGGGTTGTAAAGCCAGAATTAGAGCAAATGTTTCATGATGCATTTTATTTTAGAGAAGGGCGAGCCGTTTTCGTAAGAGGGGATAAATACGGTTATCTGGATAGATCGGGAAAAGTTGTCATTGAGGCTAAGTTTGATTTTGCGGATTCATTTTCAGAAGACCTTGCAGTCGTTGCAGTTAACAATAAAGTAGGTTATATCAATAGGTTCGGAGAATATGTAGTTAAACCCCAATTTGATAACGGAGAGAATTTTTCGGAAGGGTTTGCTGCTGTAAAAAAAGGAGATTTATACGGCTTTATCCGCAGAGAAGATGTGGCAAAAGAAGTTATAGTGAAATAATTACCTATCTTCGCTGAAATCGTAAACGAGTTTCATCATGAGACCTGGATTTTTTGTGACAAAGCGGATAACGTCTTCATGTTTTACGGAATATAAAGAAACAGAATCTTCATTGATATAAGTAAACTCAGATGGAAGACCTCGTTTGAGTCGAAGCATCGAACCAACAAAGTCTCCTCGTTTTAAAACTCCTTTTAGTTTTCCACGCCTTTCTACTTTTACTTCGCCTTGACGGATAATATAGATTTTGTCTAGCCTTGCGCTTTCTTGGATTAAGATAGAGGGGTTTGGAATTTCGATTGGGTTTAGCATGGATTCTAAAAGAGTTTTTTGGGTAGCGGTTAATGATTGGAATGCGCTACTAGAGAGAACATTCCAGGATTCGGCATCTCTCATTTTCGCTACTTTTTCTAGAGTTTTTTCGAATTCTGTTCCGCTGATGAAACTTAAAAATCTATCTTTAGAAATCGTATAGGCAACTACATCTGTTTCGGCTATTACTGCTGCTGTTCTTTTTTGATCTGTGATAAGTGCAACTTCACCAAAGTAATCGTAAGTTCCGTATACTTTTTTGGAGACGAGACCTTCGGAGACGACTGATACATTTCCAAAATAAATAACATAAAATTTATCTGCACTCTCGCCCTTTTGAATAATCAATTCACCTTTTTTAAATGTTACCTCTTCGACGATGTTAATAAATTCCATGGCTTTCGCAATAGAAAGCCCTTCAAAGAAATCTAAGCTTTTTAATACACCTAAGACTTGACTAGCTTTTTCGAATTGAGGAGGAGTCACCGGAAAATAGAGAGTATTCTCAATTCCGAACTTTGCCAGGGTGAGACTTGTTTCTTTAGGAAAATCTTTTGTTGCAATATGGTAGACGACTGTTTTTTTCTTCACTTCATCGGGAAGAGAATCCAAATATTTAATTGGTGTATGAAGCGGGGCAACTCCTGATTCATGATAAATCACGTTTGAGTTCCATGGAAAATTTCTAAGTTCATCATATCTCTCGCGGCTAATGATATTTTCCCGCAGAAACTTTTCATGAATTTCTGGATCATTATTATGATCTGATGAATAAACAAAAGATTTATCCTGGAATTCCATTTTAAAACCAATAGCTGGAATAGAATGCAATGTGTAGAACATTTCGAATTTGCCGCCGTAGATAAATGCGGGCTTATTGATTTTAATTGGATGAAATGTAAAAAGACTTTTCAGGTATTCCTGTGATACATTCGTGAAAGCAGAATATTTATATAGAAAACTATTCATTACAGTTTCCGTCGTATAAATATTAATTTTACCTTCCTCGAGAATTTTTTGAAATGTTCCCGCATCATGGTCTGCATGACAGTGCGTGAGGATAATAGAGTCGATGAACTTTGGATTTACATTTGAATCTAAAAGCCATTCTGTTGAATTAACCGGAGGATCTACCATGATTCCAAAATGATTTAACCAAATTATAAATCCTGAAGTATTTTCGTCTGGATCAAATCCATGACTCGGTCCCAAGCAGGTAACGCCAAACAAAGGCGGGATAAATGGCTCACGGAGTCGTTCGCTAATATTATAGAAAGCTTTGTATTCCATTTTGCCGGGAACGTCAGTAATATGATTTGCGCCAATGGATACCGCAAAATCACCATTAGCCTTTTTCTTGATGGTAGTTCCTTGAATGGTGAAGTGGTCATCCTTGAAAATACCAAAGCCAACCATTTCATGAAATTTAAAAGTGCTGCTAAAAAAACTATGTTCTGATTTTAAATCAGGTACATAGGTATCACCGTTTAATAATTCGTAATCTTTTCTTAAATCTAGATTACGTGGACCAAAAATAGATTCTCGCAAAACTTTTTTGAAGCGACGAAATTGTTCTTCACTGCATATAATGAATGTTCTTTTTTTTCTAAAGAAGAAGTTAAAGTATATTGGAAATTCTAATTCGGCGACACTAATTCCTTTCGTCCAACTGAAAAATTCATTCGGTAAAACAAAAACTTGCGGCACTCCGCCCTCCAAAAACATAGTGTCTTTGATTGTCTCGGGGGGAGAACCAAACTGAATTGCAGAAATTTCAGTTTTGACTAAATAGCCGCCTCGAGGAAGCGAAATTAAGCATGGATTTTTCTCATCACGACCACTCATTTTTGAACCTTACTTACTACTCGAATTAGTTAGATAGAAAGAGTCAACTTTTTTATAATTATGCGGTAGATTTTAATTAGAAATAATTTATTTATCTCTCATAGGATTATCTTCTAGTCTATTTTAAATTTCTTATTTACATCTTTACCTGATTTTAAACTTTAAATTGGGAGAAAAAAATGAATGCATATAAAATACTTATTATCCTATTTATTATAACTAATTGCAAAGAGAAAGCATTGTGGGTTCGACCTGACAAGGCAGAGCTGAGTAGTATTCAGGCAAGCTCTAGTCTAAAAGATGCAAAAGATCGCTATAAAGCTGATCACTTGAACGATAGAACTAACAATAGCTGGTGTGAAGGGAACACGGATATTGGTATTGGCGAACAGATTAATATATCATACAAAAATTCTCAAAAAGTTCTAGTTGAAAATTTATACATTAAAAATGGATACGGGGATACTAAATATTATTCTCTGAACGCAAGGATCAAGGAGTTTAAAGTAATTGTGGACGGGAAAGATATGGGTATTATGGCTATACCTGATTCCCCGCTTAAGCAGGTGCTAAAATTCCCAATCCCGTTAGAGGGGAATAAATTTACTTTTGAAATACTCTCTGTTTATCCTGGAAAACTAAAAGATACTTGCATATCAGAATTATCTTTGTCTGATTTTTCCATCCCTGAATCACCAATCGCTAAGTTTTGTGGAATTAGTTTTTCGGATTTTCATTATGGATTGCCAATTGATAATCAAGGAACTCTACTATCTTCAGGAGCAATCGATGGGCAGGGATCAGGAGGTCAGCAATGTGGAAAATTTGGAAGCGGGAGTTGGGACTCTTCGAATGATGGAGAGCAGTTTACTATTTCTATTTATATTCAGGGGAAATCATCAGAAACATGTGCTGGAGGAGATGAGAGTTTGAGTTTTGAACTTCATTCTTGTGATAAAGAAAAGGGTACTGCTGTTATTAAAAAAACTTCTCACATTGATAAAGGCGTAGAGATGGACTGTGAATTTACTAATGAGAATGGAAAAATATTTCTGGGCTGCCCATAATTCAATTCCATGAAAATGGGAATCTAAACTTCTCTGTCCAAACTATAGCCCTCTATTAATTCGGGGAGTTTAGATTTTAACTTTTTTGCTAATTCGTAAGCATCTTCCATTGGAAGTCTCACTGCAAAGGTAAGATTGTCGGACTTTACAGAAATGGCGGTTAATTCAAATTTAACCCTTTGAAGTTTTAAAAAGTTTTTTATCGCTTCTTTGGATTCTACATTTTTACAATTGAATTTTATATAAGTATGATGGACTTCTAGAGGTGGTAAGTATTTTAAGATAACTTGAACGCTACTCATAACTAAGAAACCAAATCCGGCTAAGTTGATGTAGCCCGCTCCACAGGCGACGCCAGTAACGACTGAATAGAAGAAGGTTGCCGTGTCTTTGGCATCACGAAGAGTTGTTCTGAATTGAATAAAGCTAAGAGAACCAAAAATTCCAACCGCCCAGGCTAGGTTTTGACCAATTACGTTTATCATAATCGAAAATACAATCGTTACGATAATTTGGGAATGAATTACTGAGCGATCATAATTTTTTCCTGTATAGGTAAGGTAAGATACTCCGCTTACAAGAAAACCTAGAAGTGTTGCGATGCCAATTCGAAAAGCAAGCTCGAGCAAAGGAACGGTATCTTGTTTTTCGGGAGCCTGTAAAATTAATTTAAGAAATTCTAAATCCACTTTGGCGTAATCTTATTGCCTGCTGAATTTTACACAATCAAGTTTTAGATAGACAGAGAAAATAATTCTAGCAGGTTAGAGTTATGATTTCCATTTCGTCTCGTATTTTTTTGATTTTAGTCACTTCGCTTATAATTTTCTTAATCGTTTCTTGCCGGAGAGAAAAAGAAGGACTTTATGGAAATGAAACAAGTCCTAAAACATTTTGGTCTCCTTCTAAAGCAGTTCTTCCGCATGCAATCAGAGAAGAGAAATTTTATAAGCTATTTAAAGGGTATCAGAAAAGTTTTCGATTTGAAGGCAGTGGTGTTTTTGCGAAGGGAAATTTTTTTTATGTTGTATTTGATAATTCAAAGGCAATCGGAGTTATTGAATCTGCTTTGATACAAGCGGGGGATTCTAATTTCTTAAAAGGCAATCTATTGGATAAATCAAACTACGAAGGAATTACCTTTCGAGAATTAGAACCAGCTTCTTTTTATGTAATGATTGAGTCACTAGAACGGAATAACGCTTATTACCCAGCAATTGTTAAGTTAGATCCTGACTTAAATTTTCAAGAACAAAAGTTTGTAAAATTTGAATTAGAAAAAAAAAATAAGGGTCTCGAGGGAATAAGCTTTATTACCCGCAATGGAGAAAATTTTGTTCTTGGGCTTTGCGAGGGAAATTATTGTAATAGTGATAAAGAAAAAACTCGCGGCAATGGACGCATACAAGTTCTAAAAGAAACTGCTGATGAATGGATAGTCGTTACAGAAATTAAATTCCCTCCTTCGATTAATTTTTTAGATTATTCGGATATGGATATTGAAAACGGAAGAGTTGTCATCGTTTCGCAGGTATCCTCTGCACTTTGGATAGGTGAATTACATCCTGAAAAATGGGAGCTAATGGAAAAAGGATCAGTCTACTATTTTCCATTTGGTGACAGGGAAGGAAATGAAGGATTAGGTGGCGAAATTATATATTGTAATATCGAGGGCGTATCTTGGTTTGGTTTGCATGAGATAGTTGTTGTATCTGATAAACGAAACGAAGACCAGGAAAAATGGTGTAAGCACAAAGAAGAGATGATACATATATTTGAAATTCCGCATATGTAAATTGAACTTACCTTGCAAAAATTAGCCGAAAATAAAAGAGTATAATTAGATATATTTTTTAGGAATAAATTTATGAAAAGAAAAGTTGGAATTAAAGAAAGAATTAAATACGAGTTTGAAAACACACTTTCAAAGGGTACAATAGCAATTATTGGTTGGTTGACCTTACTCTCTTTGTTAATTGTAATTGTAGCAGGCACAATTATTACATTAGGACAAATTTCACAGAGTCCAGATAGTAAGTTAGAATTTTATGAAGCTGCCTGGGAAAGCTTAATGCATGCTTTAGATGCAGGTGCTGTGGGTGCAGACCAGGGCTGGTCATTTCGATTTGTTATGCTTGGTGTAACCATTGGTGGAATTTTTATTTTAAGCAGTTTGATCGGTGTTCTTACATCCGGGTTAGATGCTAAGCTCGATGAACTACGAAAGGGTCGTTCAAGAGTTCTAGAAAAAGATCATACTCTTATCTTAGGATGGAGCGGAAAAATCTTTCCTATCATATCAGAAATTATCATTGCAAATTCAAGCCTCAAGCGGGCAAGTATTGTTATCCTCGCTGATAAAGATAAAGTAGAAATGGAAGATGAATTAAATGCAAAGATTCCAGACAGAAAAACAACCCGTATCATTTGTAGAACTGGAAGTCCAATGGATGTAAACGATTTAGAAGTAGTCAGTTTAGATGAAGCTAAATCCATTATAGTTATGGCGCCTGATGATTCCAATCCGGACATCAGCGTAATTAAGACTATTCTCGCAATTACAAATAACCCGCACCGCAAAGCAGAAAAATACCATATCATTGCCGAAATGAAAAACCAAGAAAATCTTTCTGCAGGTGCTCTTGTTGGCGGAGATGAGGCTACTTATGTGTTGTCTCCAGATTTAATTGCACGCGTTACTGCACAAACTTGTAGACAATCTGGATTAAGTGTGGTATATACCGAGTTACTTGACTTTGATGGAGTTGAAATTTATTTTAAAGAAGAAGCTACTTTGAAGGGAAAAACTTTTAAAGAAGTAATTTTTGCATACGAAAGCTCTGCGGTCATTGGTGTGATGTCTAAAGAAGGAGCAGTCTCTATTAATCCACCAATGGATACAGTTTTTGGAGAAAAGGATAGCATTATCGTTATTGCTGAAGACGATGACGCAATTTTGTTAACTGAAAAATCTAATTATGACATAAAAGAAAACCTGTTTCAATCCTCAAAACCCGAAGGTTTAAAAAAAGAAAAAACTTTACTTCTTGGATGGAATGAAAAGGGTGCACGAATAATTAATGAGTTAGAAAACTATGTTGGACCGGGCTCAGAAATTACAATCGTGTCTGAGTTAAATGAAACCGAATCACAGCTAGACGAAGTTAAACTTAAAAAGCAAAAGTCTAAAGTAATTAATGCAAATATTACAGATAGAAACTTATTAGACTCTCTTGATGTTAGCTCGTACAACCACATTATCATTCTATGTTACACGAAAGATATGGATATACAAGAGGCTGATGCTAAAACTTTAATTTGTCTTCTACACCTCAGAGATATTTCCAATAAGACAGGAAAAGCTTTAAGTATAGTTAGTGAAATGCTAGACAATAAAAATCGTGTTCTTGCTGAGGTTACGAAAGCAGACGATTATATCGTGAGTGATCGCATTATCAGTCTTATGCTCTCACAACTTTCCGAAAAGAAAGAATTAAAAAAAGTATTCGATATTTTATTCGAGGCGGAAGGCTCTGAGATTTATTTAAAGCCGGTTACTGATTATGTAAGAACAGGGGACCCGATGAATTTCTATACAGTTTTAGAATCAGCCGCACTTAAAAAACAAGTCGCTATTGGATATAGGATTTATGCAAACGCTAACGATGCATCGAAAGCATACGGAGTTGTAATCAATCCTAAAAAATCAGACTTAATTCGATTTACTGCGGAAGACAAAATTGTAGTTCTGGCGGAAGACTAAAGAACGTTATCTTTGCCACTCGGAGATTTATTATGAAAAGAATTTTATTCCTGGTTCTTATTTTTCTTACGGTAAATATTGTTTTATCGCAAGAGGTATCTAAATCGGAACAACCCAAAAGTGCAGGATCCGCAAAACAAGAATCAACGAAAAAAGAAGTAGGGATTTCTTTTATAAAAGCAGAATGGAAAGATGTTCTTGCTAGGGCTACTAACGAGAAAAAATATATTTTTATCGATGCATATACTGTCTGGTGCAATCCCTGCAAATGGATGGATGGAAATGTATATAACACTAAAAAAGCAGAGGATTATTTTGGTGAAAGGTTTATTAGTCTTAAAATGGATATGGAAAAAGATGAGGGACTTCTATTTAAAGACAAATACAAAGTAGAGGCGTACCCCACTTATTTATTCTTTGATTCGACAGGTAAAATTATTCATCGTTTTCAAGGTCCTCTAGAGGTAGATGATTTTCTAAAAGAAGTGGCGAATACCTTTTTGCCGGATAAGGCTTTTTATGAGCTAAAGCGTAAATATGAGAAGGGTGCTAAAGACGAGAAGACCCTGTACGAATATATCTTTGCATCTTTCAAGGCGCAAGGTGAGGTAAATGCAGATTTACTCGAAGACTACTTTGATACACAGGAAGATTATTTATCTAAGAAAAACTGGAAAATTTTAGATGATTTCGTAAACGATATAAAGTCTAAACCATTTCGTTATCTGACTGCTAATCGTGAAAAATTTTTTCCCGTCTATGGAAAAGATATCATAGAAAAAAAAATCTATCTTACTAAGATGTCTTATTATGCAAAAGGGGAAGATTGGAAGAATTACGCAATAGTAGCCGTAGCTTACGCTGAAAAATATTCCATGAATGACTGGAAGGATTTAGATGCAATTGCATGGCGACTTTCTGAAAAAGTAAAAGACCCCAAAGTTTTAGCAAAAGCGGAAACTCTTGTTAAACGCTCTATCCAATTAGAGCCAAATTTTTTAAACCATGAAACATACGCGCAAGTTCTTTTTAAGATGGGAAAATACAAAGAGTCTCACCTTGTTACGATGAATAGTATTCGAATGGCTAAGGAAGCGGGTGAAAGCTATGATAATAGTATTAGCCTACTCAATTTTATCATTCAAAAACTTTTGATTCAAATAGAAAACAAAAAATCTAAATAGAAACTATACAGAGATTAGATTAAGATTTTTTTCCCATGATTGTACATGTGGCAAATCGTTATCTAACCAATAAGCAGATGAGTCAGTAACTACTAGTATTTCTTCCCACTTTACGCCTACATCTTGTTTGCCTATGTGAGGCTCTACTGCCCAGAGTCCAGGCTCTGCACGGTGGTGTGTTGATTCATTCCAGTAGGGAACTAGTGTGTTATTATCGAAACCAAATTTAGGAAGCATTGCTTCTACAGTTTCTCCGAGCAAATACAGGAACGTTTGCGCATGAAATCCTAAAACTTTAAAAGGTGGAATTTGTAAAAAAGGCAAGCGTCCAATTTTGTGACCGAGTACTTCGCCAGGATACATTTTGTGAAAGTTTTTATATCCTAATTCTTGGATTAGGTTGTCAGTTTCTATATAGATTTCGCTTAACGTTTTCTCTGAAAGAATTCGTTCTAAAATTAATTTTCGAAAAATTTCTAAATCAGAAATTGCTTTGTCTACTTCAGAATTTTCTCCAAAGGAAAAAGCATATCCAATATCACAAGCTCTACCTTCTAGGGTAGGGGCAGTGTCTAAAATAACACACATCCCTTTTTCTAATTTCCGTCTTGTTGGTTGAAAATCGAAATAGTTTTTAAAACCGGTAAATGAAGTCCTATCTCCAAACCAAGCGAATGATGTATGAAAAAAATTCCTTACACCTTTCTTTTGTAGGATTTCATCTAGTAAATCCGCCGCTTCTCTTTCGGTGATACCAGCGGATAATCTAGATTTGACTTCAATTGCAGAATCGTAGGCAAGCTTCTGTACTTTTTTATATAGTTCTAATTCTTGTGATGTGTATATTTCTTGTGACATGATTGCTTTTGACCTTTTCTTACCTCTCCCCAGACTTTAACTACTTGTAGAATCCAAAGAAGTAGCCCCTCTCCTACCTAACCCCGAATTTTTATTACTTGAAATACTTATGCAAAAAAATCCCCTTCCCTGCGAGGGAAGGGGCTACTTCTGCATATCCTACAAATACTAAAAAGTGCGGGGTTAGGTGAGGTATGTTACTCTACTTTTAAAAGTTCTACATCAAATAGCAAAGTTGCGTTAGGCGGAATATCTGCCCCTGCACCGCGTTCTCCATAGCCAAGGTGAGAAGGAATGGTTAACTTGCGTATGCCACCAACTTTCATTCCCTTCACTCCTCTGTCCCAGCCCTTGATAACTTCACCGCGACCGAGTTGAAAGCTAAATGGTTGTTTTCTGTCTTTAGAACTGTCAAACTTTTTACCATTGGTAAGAGTTCCTGTGTAATGAACAGTAACCGTATTTCCATCTTTGGCTTCTTTGCCGGTTCCTGCTTTTACTTCTTTTACGATCAGGTCTTTTACGTCCTGAGCTCCCACGCTAACGCTGCTAAATGCTACTAAACTTGTTACTAACAAAATTTTAAACATACTTTTCTCCTTTAATAATAAAACATTACTTTTTATTTCTACTTCCCTCACCCCAATATCACTGGAGTTGAGGAACTTATTAGAAGTAGCCCCTCTCCCTTAGGGAGAGGGGCATACTCCTGTAATACTCACCAACCCGTATAAAGTCGGGGTGAGGGGAGTAGTCCTATCTATTCTCTCTCAAACACTTTCTAAATTTACTACGTCTTTGTTTTTCAAAACTAGTAATAGAATTTTCACTCTCAAGCGTGAGACCAATATCATCTAGACCTTTGTAAAGACAATCTTTACGAAATGCATCTACTTGAAAAGGATAAGATTTGCCATTACCCGCTTTTACAGTCTGGCTCATTAGGTCTACTTCCAATTTGGCGTTGGGAGTAGAGTCTATGTATTTGAATAACTCTTCTACTTGCTCGGATGGAAGAACAATCGGAAGCATTCCATTCTTAAAGCAGTTATTGTAAAAAATATCTGCATAAGAAGGCGCGATAATACAACGAAATCCGTAATCTTCAAGAGCCCAAGGAGCGTGCTCGCGGGAAGAGCCGCAACCAAAGTTATCACGCGCCAAAAGTATATTAGCCCCTTGGTAACGTGGTTGGTTCAAGATGAATTCTGGATTTGGTTTGGTGCCTGCATCGTCTAAAAATCTCCAGTCGTGAAATAGATGCACTCCAAAACCGGAACGCTCGATCTTACGAAGGAATTGTTTTGGGATGATTTGGTCTGTGTCAACGTTCGCCTTATCTAAAATAGCCGCGACGCCGTTTAATGTGGTAAATGCTTTCATGATTAACTCCAATACCTGATGTCTACAAATTTGCCTTCGATAGCAGCAGCAGCAGCCATCGCGGGGCTAACAAGGTGTGTGCGTCCGCCTTTTCCTTGTCGTCCTTCGAAGTTACGATTGGAAGTAGAAGCACATCTATCTCCAGGAGAAAGAACGTCATCGTTCATGGCAAGACACATAGAACAACCTGGATTTCTCCATTCAAAACCAGCTTCTACAAATATTTTGTCGAGTCCTTCCAATTCCGCCTGACGTTTGACGCGACCGGAGCCGGGAACTACGATGGCAGTAACAGCTGAAGAAACTTTTTTGCCTTTTACAGTACTTGCTGCAATTCGTAAGTCTTCAATGCGGGAATTTGTGCAAGAGCCAATGAAAACTTTATTCAGGGTAATATCTGTTATCTTCTGACCGGCTTGTAATCCCATATAAGCAAGAGCACCTTCGATGGATTTTTTCACAGTCGGGTCTGTCGCAGCCTCTGGGCTAGGCACAACATCAACTACGCCAATCACTTGACCCGGAGAAGTTCCCCAAGTCACCATAGGAGGAATGTCTTCTGCTTTTAAAACTACCGTCTTATCGAAAGTAGCCCCAGGGTCAGTTACATAAGAAGCCCACTTCTTAACAAACAGTTCAAAATTTTCTTTCGGAGCATGGTCTTTGCCTTTGATGTAATTAAAGGTAGTTTCATCGGGAGCGATAAATCCAGCGCGGGCACCTGCTTCAATCGACATATTGCAAACAGTCATACGACCTTCCATCGACAAAGAACGAATAGCCTCACCTGTGTATTCAATCACATAACCGGTTGCTCCGTCAGTTCCAATTTTTCCAATGATAGCAAGAACGATGTCTTTAGGAGTAACGTGCGGGAGAAGTTTTCCCTCTACACGGATTTCCATGGTCTTCGGTTTTTGTTGCACTAGAGTTTGAGTTGCCAGTACGTGTTCTACTTCGCTAGTTCCAATTCCAAAGGCTAATGCCCCGAATGCGCCATGAGTCGAAGTATGAGAATCCCCACACACAATAGTCATCCCAGGATGCGTTAGTCCCAATTCAGGAGCGATAACATGGATTATCCCCTGGTCTGGGTTTGTGAGATCGTAAAGAGTAATATGATTTTCTTTGCAGTTTTTAATCAGGGTTTTCATTTGAATCGCAGAAATCGGATCTGCAAAATCCATATCCCGACTGCGGGTGGATACGTTATGATCCATAGTCGCGAACGTTGCTTCCGGACGGCGAACCTTGCGATTAGTAAGGCGCAGAGACTCAAACGCCTGCGGACTCGTCACCTCGTGGATGAGGTGCCTATCAATATAAATAATAGAAGACCCACTGTTCTCAGTAACAAGGTGGTCATTCCAAATTTTCTCAAACATTGTTTTCATAATTCCAATTTTTCAGCCTTAATGCATAGGTAAATCTGAATTTTTTCCAGAATTTGGGCGTTACGGCGACATTTTCCACGTAGAGACGCACGGCCGTGCGTCTCTACATTGCAGAACCACCGCCGCGCTCTCCTTCCAACTCCTGAACCAGTCCGGTCACTGAGTAGCCTGCATTTTTTCGCAGGCGTATCGAACGTGCCACTCGATCGCTAACGCTAGAACTAAGGTAGACTAAAAAGGAATTGTGTTTTCTTATTGGATGTAAATGATATGAATTATGAATTCTGCAATCATCCAAACAATTTCAGATTACTTCAAAGACAAAAAAATAAACAAAGCATATCTTTTTGGCTCCTTTGCAAAAGGCTTAGAAGTGGACACTAGCGACATAGACCTATTAGTCGAACTAAGCGAGAGTATCGGATTCATGAAATTAATAGAATATAAATTAGATTTAGAAGATAAATTGCATAGAAAAATTGACTTAGTCACACCAGCTTCTATTTCTCCCCGTATCTTTCCTTTAATTCAAAAAGATTGGAAACTCATTTATGAACGAAAATGATAAAATAAGATTACAACATATCTTAGAAGCAATGCAGGACATAGAATCTTTTGTCGCTACTTTGAATAGAGAAGATTTTTTACGAAATAGACTTGTGCAGAGTGCAGAGGATAATTCAAAGTAGCTGACATTATTCTTTAACTAAAAACGATTTTGCACTTTATTAATTTTGGTTTTAATATTTATTAAATTACTCTTGATTTGTATGGTATACGATTGAGTAATGGAGATAATTAAAAAAAAGTTTGCTATTATCCCGAAGGTAGGTTTGTTTTATGATTAAAATTCTATTGTCTAGCTTTGTATTTTCTTTATTATATTGTTCTACAAATAATTCTTCAATGGAACGATATGCGGAGGTGAATGTTTCAGAAACCTCATTTCTTTTTATTAGAGCGGAGCCTAATTTTGATGCTATAGAGATAGACCGTTTAAAAAATCAAGAATTGGTAATCATACTATTAGAAGATACAAAGACACTCAGCAGAAATGGAATTTCTGGTAAATATGTTTTTATAGAATACAAAAAAGCAGGACATACGCTTCGGGGTTGGGCATTTGATTCCTATTTAAAAAGGAAAAATATGGGCGGAACTGAAGATTCATTGTCTGTGCTAGGCTATGCTTTTGCCATTGGTGGACTAATAATGGTTTTAGCTATTATTTTTTGGAATATACAAAGTATTAATAATTTTGTTAGACAGAGTTATAATAAAATTAGCCGCGGATATTCAATGATTCCAGAGAAGCTTATCGGAAGTCTTTCTGGAATAATCAAAATTATAGCATTCGCTATTTTTATTACAATTGGTTTTATTTTTGCAGGAGTCACTGCCTATAAAAATAGATTCGCTTTTTATGTTTTTACTCTATCCCAAAATGAAACATTAGCAATGCGTTATTTAATAACTCTTGAAAAAATAATGAGGAATGGTAGTCCAAACGAAGACTCTGATTATTATATTCGAATGATTAATGTTACGGATGTTACTGATATTGATTTAGCAAAAGCAATTCTATCTTCACAAAATTTATTTCAACACTTCCGAGTGGTTAAACAGATTGAAAATAACTTACAGGAAGATGATATGTTTACAGCAGTATTTAAACTGTTTGCTAATCCTATGAATTTTTTAGATAAGTATTCAGAATATTATTCCAAATCTAACGAATTAAAAGAACTTGAATCAGAGTTCATCTCAAACAATCAAATTATTACTTCAAAATACAGTAATATAACAAAAATTTTGAGTCGCTTGTCAGAATACGAAATAGACTTTCTATACGAAAATAAAAGATTACCTATATACATAGTTGATGAAAGAAAATAAAATACTAGCTAGCCCACCATGATAAACCCATCCATCCAACAAAAAATCCAAACCAAACTCACCGAAATCGAAAAAGCGCATAACGTGGAAATCCTCTATGCAGTGGAATCAGGCTCTCGTGCTTGGGGTTTCGAGTCATTAGATAGTGATTACGATGTGAGATTCATTTACAAAAATGAGGTTAGTTGGTATTTGACGGTTCTCCCAAGAAGAGATGTAATCGAAATTCCGATTGAAGACTTGATGGATTATAGTGGATGGGATTTACGAAAATCCTTTTTTCTAATGAACAAATCTAACCCAGTTTTATTTGAATGGCTCAAGTCTCCGATCGTATATAAGAAAAATGAAAAGTTCTACGAAATTTTTACTGAAATTGCCAAAGAGTATTTTTCCCCGATTGCGACTATTTACCATTACCTACATATGGCTTCGAGAAATTACAAAGAATATTTGAAGCGTGACCTTGTGAAAACAAAAAAGTATTTTTATGTTCTAAGACCGCTACTTGCTTGTAAATGGGTAGAACTAAAAAACATAGCGCCGCCGATGGAGTTTGAGATTTTACTCGACGAACTTGTCTCCGATGAAAAAGTAAAATCAGAAGTGCAAATTTTACTAAAGCGCAAACGAAGTGGTTATGAATTTGCAGAAGAGAAAAAGATTGAGTGTATCAATGAATATATTGAATCATCCATTGAACACTTCGAAGCTGCTGTTTCCGATTTTAATCCAGCAGAGAAGCCAGTAGCGGAAAAGATGGATTTGGCGTTCTTGCAGATTTTAAATACTCAATAAAAGATTCTGTAATCGTCGGTCAAGTAAATATTATCTATACATTCAGTAATTGATAAGCCTTTATCTTTACTAGATCCCTAGTTTTAATTTTAATTCTGATTTAGTTTCTTGCCACACGGGTGCTAGTTTCGCTGTTTCAATTAATGCGGTTTCGAGGTTGTTAGCTTTTGCAAAGGTCTCAGCTTGCTGGATAATCTTGCGTAGAGCATCGAGTCCAAAGTTAGAAGTAATACCTTTCATTTGGTGTAATAACCCTATTAGCCCCGGGTTGTCTTTCTTAGCTGTAAATTCTTCTAGCTCTACTAGTCGCTCTTCATAATTAGAGATCAGAGTTTGAATCATGTCCTTTAGCCATTCTTGTTCTTCCTCATTATCAACGTCTATAAATGAATCTATTCTGCTCCAGTCCACATTCATGATAAATCCCCGTTAAATGACATAGTTTACACAATTCCAAAAATAACATTCATAAAAGTAAGAAGTTGAAGGGGAATTCAAAAATTTTTTATATAAAATCTAAAAAAAATATGCGCAATCTCAAAGTTTGCCGATGAGATAGATAGGTGTATCTCTAAACATTTAGGAGAATATTTAGAGATACAGGAGAAAAAAAATGAACTTAGCGATTGGAACTTTCATCTCGTCACTAGACAATATAGTAAAAAATAAAAATGCTTCAGACTGGAAAGACAAAACAATATTATCTGATACTGCTCCTCATGTAGAATCGACAGTGTTTAGTACTTCCATACAGGTAAAATACCAAGTCTTGCAGAGCAAGTTAAGCAAACTCCAAAATGAATTATCCAGGGAGCAAGCTAAACTTGGTATATTAGAAAAAGAGAGTATTCAGCCATCTGAATTTTCTAGTATTTTATTTGGGACAACGCCTTTGTTTACGGAATCTTTAGAAGAAATCGTTCAGGAAAAACAACTGTTAGTTGAAAAAATAAATGCGCACAAACGATTTGTTACAGAGCAGATCAAGTCAGTTGAAATCGAATCAGAAAATATACACTCGATTGGATTCGGACATGGTTCTGGAAATTATGCAGAGACGTTAGACACTATAAAGAAATCTCAACCTCCTACGATTCACGTTTCCCAACGAAACGTAGAGCGTTTGATTAAAGATTAAACTTCTTATACAAGAAAAACGAAACCCCAAAAAAGAAAATGGATGTAGACCAGACCGCCGACCACGGCGGTATAGCTCCATTTTCCCCTAAAGATTTTCCTGCTGAATACATTGTATAATATAGAAAGACTACTCCTACGCTAATTCCTAAAGACATAACACCAGCAGATTTAGTTGTGTATGCGCCCGCAATAGCTCCAATGATTACTACAATTAAACACATAATAGGAACTGCAAATATCGCATGACGTTCTACTTCTAGGTCTGCAAAGGGAACGCCTTTATTTCTACGTACAGTGATCTCTTCAGATAATTCAAAGAAGTTCATCTCTTCTACTTTCTTACGCGGCTTAGAGAAATAATCCGCTGACTCTGGGAAGTTATAAATTTTTTCGTTATAGCGGGTATAGCTTTGAACTTTCATTTTGTCGTCAAAGTAGATTTCTTCTATTTTTTCTAGTTTCCAGTTCTTCTCAGCTTCATTGTAACGTGCATTTTGCGCCGAAATAACATAATCCGCTAAATTCTTTTCGTTTAATTTTATATAATTAAATCCACCTCGAACAGATTTAGTAGGTGCATCATACCAATACACATAGTAAAATCCTTCCTTGCCTTTAATGTGGAGTTGATAAACTAAATCGGTTTTTGTTCCCATTCCTTTTTGTATGAGTGAATACTCGTAAGCCGCAAGACTATTAAACGGGCGAGCGACCCCTTCACTTAAAAACAACATGAATATCCACATGAATCCACCGAATAAAAATATAGGAGTAACGATTCGATAGAAAGATACGCCGGCTGCCATAGCGGCTACTAGCTCTTTGTTTGTGCTAAATTGTCCTACTACAAAGCAAACAGAAAACATAAGCGCCATCGGAAGAACGAGAGCTGCCATTTTAGGAAGATTGTAAAAAAGAAAAAGATAGATATGAAGGGATGATTCTTTGGAAGCAATGAATGTCTTCATATTATCCATCACTTGCGAGATGATAAGAATTCCTACAAGCATGACAACTGTTCCGATGAATGTATAAAAGAACTCAGAGAATAAATACTTATCTAAAATTCGAATCGGAAAAAACTCTGCTTTGATTCTTTGTATATAGGCGGTCACAATTACAAAAACCTAAATGAAATTATTAAGTCTATCTCTTTTTGGAAAACTATTTCTCAAATTGAATCGCCATCATATCACCCTGGTTTGTTAATTTTACAAACCAATCCATAAATTTTTTCGAGATTCTATAAAGAGAAGAAGAATTTTTTCGAGCAGTCATTCCACTTCCATAAGTAATTGCAGATATTTTTTTAAAGCCAATTTTCTCGCACTCTCGAATGAGTCCGTCAAAAGAATAATAATAAAGATGTTCAGGAACATTCATGTAGCGCCAGTTAATTCCTGTTAGCCTTGCGAGAATTCCGTAACGACAAGTAGATAATATCATTCTTCCACCGGGTCGTAAATGTTGGTAAATTTTTTCAAGAGTCTCTTTTGGTTTATGCAAGTGTTCAATGGAAGCCCAGAGAGTAATGAGTTCAAATTTTTCTTTTTTTTCTATATCCCAATTTAAAAAATCAGCTTTTGTGATCTTTAGTGATAATACTTCTTTAGCAAAACGAACAGGTCCTTCTGCAATTTCAATTCCCTCCGCATCCCAAATCCGGCTCTTCATGTAATTTACGAAGTAACCAGCTGCGCAGCCAATATCGATTGTCCGCTTGCTATGAGTTAAAGATTTTTCCCATTGGAAAAATACTAAGTCTTCTAGATTTAATCTAAATACTCTTTCTATTTCAGATCGGATTTTATCTGAGTAATAATTATCGTAACCTCTATCTGTTCTCTTTGTAAAATATTCATCTGAATAGTACTTCGCCACTTCTTCCATGGAAGGTTGAGGGTTTACTTGCACTAAGCCGCAAGTTTTACATTTAACAACTTGGAATACTTCATCTTTGCTACTTTTCTTTTGGAATAGAGTTTTAAAAATTTCCTCGCTACAGGAGTTACACGGAATTTGTATCATGATTTTATCATCGGAAATAGCTGGATTTATGTGTAAAATCAATTTTCGCAAAGCATAAAAAACACCTTAACTTTTTGCTTTCTTTAAAGGTAAATGCAGGAACTGATATGGGTAAAATTGATTCGGAAGAGGCTAAGCGCCGTATAACTCAAATACGAATGCTGGTCTAGAAGCTATCGAATCCGGTGCAGATCCGAATACTGTTTATAATAAGTGGTCTGTCCTTTTGCTCGCGGTCAATTTTAATCAAGAAAAAATAGTATTGAAGTTAATAGAAAAGAAAGCCCGAGTGAATTTTGAAGTAGACTGCTGGACTCATCTCATGCTTGCAGAAGAACTTGGATTTAGGTCAATCGCTGAGGCTTTAAAGAATGCGGGTGCTACCAAAAGTCGTGCTATGATAACAGGGAATAAACTAAAACCTAAAAAAGCTCCAAAGTAATCAAATAAGGCTCAAATAAGTCAAATAATTTCGGAAAATGAAAGTGAGTAGTAGTGTGATTTGCCTAGGAATAAACTTACCAAAAGAGAAGAATGTTCTTGACATTTTCCCAAAAACCTATGCATAACTGAGCTATAATTACAAAAGGGACTTTTTTATTAGTCGGAATGGATGAGGTTGTGGGTTTTTATAAACGTAATGCTATGAAGAATAAAGATATCAACAAAAGAAGGAAAAGCTTTGGTAATTTAATTTCTGCTTTTCTTGTTAAACTCGGATATTCCTATGCTCTCTTCATTTATCTTTTCTTCTTAATATTTCTTGAATCCTGCAATATGAACACAGATCCGCGCATTAAATTTATTCTTCCGGGATATTTATTTTCCTCTCCTACTACATATAGTGTTGGTGGAACTGTAAATCTTCTTGGTTCAGGGAAAAATCTTGTTCTTCAAATAAATGAAGGTAGTAATCTTACTATTTCAGCTAACGGTTCTTATGCACTCGGCGGTCTTTCTAATAATGCTACTTATGAATTATCCGTTCTGACTCAACCAACAAATCAAAATTGTGCAATTGCTAATCCAACGGGAACAATTTCCGGAGCAAGTGTGACTGATGCTGACATTAATTGTTCAGTAGGAGTTTTAAGTAGTGGGACTATACTGAATCCACTTACTTTA
>JANYCR010000447.1 GCA_025360185.1 Leptospiraceae bacterium
GAATCAAAGACTTGCCAGGACTCTCTGTTCCCAATGGAGAAATTCGTTTACTGCCTAAAGGCAAACCACAACAGGGTCCAATCCTAATTACCCACTGGGGGCTCAGTGGTCCGGCAGTACTAAGACTCTCTGCCTGGGAAGCAAGAAGCTTCGCAGAATGTGAATACAAAGCAAAAGTAAAAGTAAACTGGCTTGGTCAAGTATCAGAAGAAGAATTAATTTCAAGGCTAACAGCGATTAGGCAAGAAAATCCCGCTAAGAAGATTTCTGCTAATTCTCAATTTAGTCTAGCTTCTAAGCTCTGGGAATCATTTCTCAAAAATGCAAATATTAATCTAGAAAAAAGATGGTCTGAAATTTCAAATGCTGAGATGACCCGCCTGAAAGAAGAAATCTGTAGCGGTATATATGAAGTAGACGGTAAATCTATTTTCAAAGATGAATTTGTTACCTGCGGCGGAATAAAACGTAAGGAAATAGATTTTAGAACGATGGAAAGTAAAGTCATTCCCGGAATGTATTTTGCAGGTGAAGTGATTGATATAGACGGAATAACCGGTGGATTTAATTTCCAAAATGCATGGACTACTGCTTGGATTGCCTCAGAGGGTATCGCGGGTGATTAGGAATATCCTCCCTTCAATCTACCTTAAACTTTTCCCAGAGGCAATTCTTGATTTTGCGATTGAGGAAAAAAAAGCAACCTGCGACAACTGTGCATTAAGCGTAGGCAAAACCCCAGACCATCGCGCCTACCAACCCAGTTTAAAATGCTGTACTTTTCATCCTTTTCAAACCAATTACTTAATGGGGCAAATACTCTTATCCCCTACTACACCTAAAGACGTTTTAGAGCGGATAAGGGCAAAGATTGAAAAACGGGAGTATGCTCTACCGATTGGAATTGTGGCACCTATGCCCCACCAGATTAAATTTGCACAACGCAAAGACAATGAATTTGGAAACCGCGAAGATTGGCTATGTCCCTATTATGACCGTATAAAAAATAATTGCGGAATCTGGAAATCACGTAGCTCAGTCTGCACTAGCTTTCATTGTCTAAGTAGTTATGGAACTGCGGGGTTTGAATTTTGGGATCAGTTGTCGGATTATATTTCTTACATCGAGATGGCGCTCATGGAAGAAGCATTACTTCAATTAGAATTTACACCAATGGAAATTTCCGATCAATTGAGTTTTCTAAATCCAGACGGTCAAAGCTCTTCTAGAAAACGTAAACAATTTCTCACAAAGGAATTTACCAGCAAAGTTTGGAAGAATTACTTCGAAGACCAAGAAGAATTTTATAAAAAATGCTACGAGATAGTAGCTAACTTCTCCGAAAAGCAATTCAAGAAAGCACTTGGCAATCCAGGTATTGTAATTCAAAAAAAATTAATGACTGCAAAAAACGCAGTTGTACTTTGAGACTTATTGTATAAAAACATGATTTTCTCACAGAGCACACAGAGAACCAAGAGAAAAGAATCAATAGCGCTAGTAAAATCAATATTCTCCGTGAACTCTGTGCCCTCTGTGAGAGATATTTTCTCTGTTTTACACAGTCCCAATACTAAACTTGATAATAATGAAATATCTTATAAATACATTTAAAAGAAGACTGTCGCAGCTCAGGACAATTCAAAGGGACAAATACATTGTATTTAACGCGACTAAAAATTGGAATCGGTTTCCTAGATTTGCCGGAGTAGTATTTATTGCATCATTTAGTTTTTTAATACAGCATAGTTTTTTTCCGAGTGTGAATAGAGAATCTTTCTCCTATTCTATTTACATAGCAGTATATAGCTGTTTGCTCGCGTTGACTGTATTATTTTCCTTCCTGGTTTATTTTTTAAATGTAAATCACAAACGAATTCATTTTATCTACCTTTTATATTTCAGTGTTTTTATTATTGCGACTTTATTTCTGAATATTCTAAATTTATTTCATGGTCAGGACTTATCGCTGTATGCCTTTGTAGTCATGTCTGTTCCCTTGATTCTAAGAAC
>JANYCR010000458.1 GCA_025360185.1 Leptospiraceae bacterium
AAATCAAAAATACGAAGTTCAAATTCTGGAAGCATGATGATAATATTTTCGGAGTGTAGATCTAGGATTAGTTTTTCTTTTTGTGCCAAATAGCGAGTTGCCTCTATGACACGGTGGAAGTTAAACGCGATTTTCTTGAGTTTAGCAACTGGAACATTTCCAAATTTATGTGTATCAAAGTTTAATTTCCACTTGGGTAGAAATTTATCTTCTAGCGCGTTCTGTTTTACTTTTTCAGTTAATTTCACAAACTCTTTTAAATGCTTTCCGGGAATTAGTATCTGGTTGTCGCAGGGGGTAATCGTAGTTTGCGGTATGCCGACAGGAGTTCTTCTGCTTCTAAGACCCATAAAAAATTTAGTCGGTAAAACTAAATCAGGTAGTAATGTCTTTACTTTCCAGTAATGAAGCCTTTCTAGTCCCAAGCGTTTGAATTTAAAATCTAAAAGTTCTTTTGAAGAATGTTTGAAGCATCTACTCTGCAAATAATTTTTCAGTTCCATCTCTTCTGGTTTTAAATACATTTCTAAATTTTTAGAAACTTCTTTGAAGAGAGAACCGAAAAGTGGATCAGAGCCTAATTTCGATTTGCCCACCTTGACTACTTGGTTCCAGGGAAGTCGGTATACAAACTTGTACCCTCCGCGCCCAATGAAATCATCGTTCGTAATCGGCATGAAATTTTCCATGAAGATGCCGTTGAATTTATAAGAAATTTGAAATACATGCGTTACCGGAAATATCTTTTCGTATACCTTGCGGATAATTCCTGATTTGCGTAAACTCAAATCAATTGGAAGTTCTTCAACAGGAATAGGGGGCTCTGTTTGCGAGGAACTAAACGATAATTCTTTTTCTAATCCTTTTTCTAGTATTTCAATGAAATTAGGAAGGTTATTAAAATTCTTAAAAGTAAAAAGATTTTTTACCTTGTTTTTATAGGTATTGAATTTTGATTCTTCAGCCATGTTTTCTTATTGTCTCCAAAATTCCATCTCCGAATTTTTCTATCTTGGCGTCTCCGAGACCTTTGATATGAATTAAGTCTTGCTTTGACTCCGGTTTTAGATTTGCAATTCGCGTGATGACAGCATTATGCAGAACCATAAATTTTTTCCATCTATATTTTCTAGCTTCTCTATCTCTGTAATTTTTTAATGCTTTTACTAGAACCTGGCTTGGAGTTTGAATCTTACGAATTCGAGTACCCGAAGCAATCTCCGATTCAATTTTTTCTTTTTTGGAAATTGGCGGGTGAGTGGCAAGGTAAAGCTTTGGATATTTTTGTCCGGAGATTTTAACTTCCTTCATAAAAGTCCAGTCCTCTAACTTTGCTAGAATCGCTTCTTCGGGAATTTTTGAAAGCTTTCCATGGAAAGGAGACTTGTCTACTTTCATTCTCAGGATTGCTTTAGATTTCGAGCCGCGCAGAATTCCTACTAGAATTTTTTTGCCGAATACTCCTGGATAATATACTAATAGTTCTTTGATTATTTTCAACTCTTCTGCGGTAAATTCGTATTTGCTCTTCTCTAATTTCTTTTGCTTTTTGTCTTCCAATTCTTCCAGGTAAGAGTGCTTTATTTCTTTTGTTTTAGATCGGCAAACATCGCATATCCCGCAGGATTCAATTTCTTCTCCGAAGTAGTCGCATAAAAACTTTTGACGGCATACTGTAGAGTAAGCATAGGCTTTTATTGCGTCTAATAGCGTTTCGCCACCTTTGCGGTTGGATTCTTTTCGAATGATAAAACTTTGAACTGCTAAGTCTCCATTCTGGAAAAATAAAATACACCTCGACGGTTTACCGTCTCTACCCGCACGACCGGCTTCCTGGTAATAGGATTCTACAGAAGAAGGAATTTGGTAATGTAAAACAAGCCTCACATCAGGTGCATCTAAACCCATCCCAAATGCGTTAGTAGCTACAAGTATCTTAACTTTTCCAGAGGAGTAATTATTTTGAGTTTTTTCTCGCATAGAGTCGGTTTTGCCTGCATGGTATCTTGCCGCCTTATGCCCATTATCCAGTAAATACTTACAGACTTCATCGACTTTGTTTCGAGTGGCGCAGTAGATAATGATTCTTCCTTTTTTCTCTTTTTCAGCTTCCAATTCTAGTATTTCTAAAAGTTTTGTATCTTTTTCTGTTTCGGTTCTGAGATACTCTATTTGAAAAGATAGATTAGGTCGAAGAAAACTTTTCTTAATGAGGGACGGATTTTTTAGGTTTAAAGAATTTTGAATGTCTTGTAAAACTCTCACCGTTGCAGTAGCAGTCAGTGCAATAAAAGGAGCCTTGGGATGAATGATGCGTAACCGGTGAAGCTCTCTATACTCAGGTCTAAAGTCATGCCCCCACTGCGAAACACAATGAGCCTCATCCACTGCAAAGAAATTTACTTTCATCTTTTTAAGCATGGTTGTAAAGTAAGAAGAGAGAGCCCGCTCCGGTGAAATATATAAGAGCTTAATCTTTCCTGTCACAGCACGACTAATGGCTGTAAGCTGTTCAAGCTCATCCTGCGAGGAATTACAAAATAAAGCAGGAACTCCGACGCGGTTTAGAGATTCCACCTGGTCTTTCATAAGTGCAATGAGTGGAGAAATTACAATAGATACACCTGTCTCCTGAATACTTGCAGGAAGTTGATAGAGTAGGGACTTGCCTCCACCAGTTGGCATAACGGCTACTACATCTTTGCCGGAAAGCAAATCGCTGATAGCCTCTCTTTGCCCGTCCCGAAAGGACGATAGACGAAATGTAGTTTGTAAATGATTTTCTAAGGATAGCAAATGGGTATGTTTTTAAAAATCTTCTGGTAGGAATATTGGAATTTTATCGAAGCTGAATTTCCCAAAATCTTTTTCATTGTATGTAATTAGTGCATTAGCTTTAGACTTGCGGGCGGACATATAATGGAATAAATCATAAATAATTCCACCGGATAAACCAAGACTAGAAATTTGTAAGATCACTTCTTTGTAATCTTTTTCTTCTAAGATAATAATTTTAAAGTTCGGATAAATATTTTCTTCAATAATTTTTTTTATTTCTAAAGGAGAGATTCTAGTTTTGAGCGGGAGCTTGGAATATACAGAATAAAATTCGAGAAGTGCATGAGCTGACGTTACTAATTCCATTTTTTTATTCAAAGTCTTTTCTAGAAGCGAAAAGCATTCTTTGTGATTAGGATGACTCTCCGCAAAAGCCGGAATTAAAACCGAAGTATCAAAGAAAACTTTTTTTGTCATAAAAACTATCTCTTTCTTTGCGCGCTTTTTGAATTAACTTTACCGGGTCTGATTCGCCAATCCAGTCGGTTGAGACTACTGTAAATTTTCCTTTCTTTCGAAGGGTAGATTTTTCTTCTACTTTTCTTACGCGCATTTCGAATCCATCTATCACAATTTCTAATTCCGTATCAGGACTAATTCCTAACTGTTCTCTAAATTCTTTAGGGACTACGAGTCTACCAACTTTGTCAATCATAACTGTCATAATAACTCCATTCTAATTCCCAATTCCCAAATGTCAATGGTAATTAGAATTATTTTAGGAAGGTTCTAAAGGTTAGATTGATTCTAGGTTTCGTTATTTTCTTGGACTTAGGTAGAGAATGCATCCAGTGAGTCTGGGTTGAGTCTTTCATTACTAATAGACTTCCATGTTCGAGTGTTATAAATAATGTCTGGTTGGTTTTCTTATGCTTAAAATAAAACTTACGCTCAGCACCAAGGCTCACTGACGCAATACAGGTATTTTCCCCCAAAGACTTTTCATCATCACTATGCCAGGACATTCCTTCCTCTCCGTCGTGATATAAATTCAAAAGACAGGAGTTGAATTTTGTGCCGGAAATAGTTTCAACTTTCCGCCTAAGATGAATTAACTCCTCTGTCCAAGTTAATGCTTTCTTGTCTGTATTCGAATAAGAGTAGTTATATCCTGCATCTCCGTACCAGGCAACTTTTCTTTTCGTGACAAGATGCTTTCCGAAAATAATTGCCTCATCGTTTTTCCATTGAATAGTATTTAGCAGGCGAGTAAAATAATCATTTGCCTCTAACTTTTCTAACACTATTCCATAATATTCAGCGATTCCGTCATAGGGTAAAACATTATAAGCCCCTTTCTGTGTAAATAAATTCATTCCATTCTAGGGTTGTGTAAAAACATGATTTTCTCACAGAGCACACTGAGAACACAGAGCAAAAATTCAATAGAATCAATAATCTCCGTGCTCTCTGTGAGATACTTTTCTTTTGTTCTTACAGGATCCCTGTTAAATTTATCACTTCTTGCTCAGAAAGGTATTGAATACCCATAGAAGTGCGAGTGCGCCGAGTAGGGCAGAAATTAGACTACCAATAATTCCAAATGAGGCAAAGCCGATTAACCGCAAAAGAAATCCACCTACAATAGAGCCAGCGATACCGAGTAGCATATTTTTTAAGAACCCAAAACCTTTCCCTTTATAAAGAAGTCCGGCAGCATAACCAGCGATTGCCCCTATTATAATCATCCCAATTAAATTAAACATATTCTCTCCTATTTTAATTCTATAATTTGAAAATCCGCAATTGTATCTGGCTTCGCAGTAGCCGGTGTTTGTTGGTTTTTGGTGAGTTCTTTTACGCGCTCGGAAAGATACAAATCCAACATATTAACTGTAATTTTTCCCTTTTTGGAGTAGTCGGCTTTCCCGCTTAAGCCTTCTACAAGGGCTTTGGTAAATGCCCCGTTGCCCCAACTCTTATCTTCTAGCGAAAGTTGATTCTTGGTAGAAGAGGTAAACACCACTATGCCATTCTCTGCATCTGAAAGCTCATTGATTAATACAGTTATATCAGCAGGACTTCCCTTTCCGAAGATATTCGCCGAATGACAAGTATCCCCGAAGAAGATAACTTTCCCCTGGATAGAATTGAGCGTATTTTTAATTTCTAAATACGAAACCCCGGTGCTTTTAAATTTATCTGGATCAAAGTTGGACGGGAGAAAATAGTAATTTCCCAGAGCATCATTTACTCCGTGCCCGGAAATATAAATCATCGCGTAATCATTTACTTTAGTTACATTTTGAATCCATTCGAGTCCGTCTAGGATATTACTCGTATTAGCCTCTTTGTCTAACAAGGTCTTTACAGTTATCTCACTATACATCTTGCCTTTTTGCTTTTGCATTGTGTTTACAAAATCAGAGGCATCTTTAGATGCAAATTGAAGCTTTAAGTTCTCTTCTTTATATTCGCTAACCCCAACTGCTAAAATAAAAAGCCTGGGTTTTTCAATTTGCTTTTCGGATTTATCTTCCCAATCAATTACAAGGTTAGCAGGCTCACTTGCGTTGTATTTACTTTGTGCGATGAGGCTAACAACAGAATCCCGTGGTGGTATATCTACTTTGATTGTTTTGGGCTGACTTTCTTTTTCAGTCGATACAAGAGTCATTCCTTTCGTTCCAGTAATTGGTCTTCCATCAATTAAAACCTTGATACTCGTAATTGGATTTCCCGAAGGAGTTCTAACTTTATATTGAATGGTTAAATTTCGATTAGAAGTTTTGAAAATGCTTTTAGGAGAAATAATTTCCATTATAGGAGGATAATGATCATTTAACTTTCCCTGTTCGTTTTTTCGCCCTGAGTCTCCATTTGTTTTAGAAATTGTTTCTGCTTCATTTCCAATATCTAAAATTTTTTCAATTATATCAGGTCTATAGTATTTACTTCTAAATTTTGCGAGTGGGAAAAAATCAGCAGCGTGTTCTTTTCCTCTGTTGACATTCCATCCCAAAAATTCCTCCGTTCCAGGGGCTGTATCATAGTAGCCGGAGGTAGTGCTAATGACCCATTTCTTTTTGTCTTTATGTAAGAATAAAGAGAGTAGCTCAGTTCCATCTTCCGTTTTATACCATCGTATTGTTCCATCTCCAAATGCGGCTACTACATATTTTCCGTTACGAGTGAGATTTACTTCCCATGCAATGCCGGGAGCAGGAACTTTCCAGATTTCCTTTCGCGATTTATCATAGTACCGCAAATTCCATTCTGTCCCAAGAACAAAATTATCATTCAAAATAGAAAGACATCTGGATGTTTCATGATCTTCTAGAACAATTCGATTTCCGTTTATTTGCGGTGAATAGTTATTTCTCCAATTAGTAACACGCAAAGAACTTGTATCAGGTGAATACATTCCACTTGTACCTAGCTCATCTAAAATGACTCTCTGGTCTGGAATAGAAAATTGAGCTAATTCTTTTCCGAATTGAGCAAATCCAAATTGAATTTTCTTTCCATCTTCGGAAACTAAAAAATTGGATTGTCCGTCTCTAAAATCAGGCGTATCTGGAATTTTATAAATAATTCTTCTATCCTGCGAATCTAAAACTCCAAACGAAGGGTCGTGAGTGGAATAGGCAATGCCCCCGTCTTTTAAGGGGATGACATGCATGATAGAGTTCCAAGACGCGGGTAAATCTTTGTAATCCCCTCGTCCACCATTTGCCCATTTTCGAATGTAGTAGCCATTTCTTTGAGCCATCCCACCGGCATAGAGCGATTGTCCGTCTTCTGACCAGGTTACTTTACTCAGGTCACCATTATTAACGCCACTAACGCTTGGGGCAAATGAATAATTAATGCTATCTTTTTCAATATCGAAAACTTCGATGATAGGAGTCAGGTCATAACCAACTACCAGTTTTTTCCCATCAGCAGAAACCCTCATTGAAATTGGAATCTTTGCGTTTCGTCCTTCCTTTCTATCTAAGAGTTTTAATTTTTCTCCTTCGAGCACATAATAGCGTATATACCCATCAAGACAGATTGTTATTATTTTTAATAATCCATTTTGTAAAATAAATCCAGTATCGTAACTCCTATCCCTGTAATCCAAATCCTCAGCAACTAAGTTAAAGTTAATTGCACTATATAATTTGAATCCGAGTTTTAGATTTACAGCAAGATACTTTCCATCAGGAGAATAAGCCATATGGTAAATGATTTCGTTTACACTAGGTATAGTCCGCTTTAAAATTCCCGATTCTGTATCAAAAATATAAACAAAATACCCATCTGCTTCTTCCATTCCTGTCCATCCGGCTACGGCAATCGTTTTACCGTCAGGCGAAAGAGCTACTGCATTTACTTTTCCTTCGTGACCTGCAGCAATCGGAACTCGGAGTGTTCTAAGTAATTTTCCAGTCGATAACTCCCATAATTTTGCAGTCTTGTCAGTCGAGGCTGTGGCTAACAAGCGATTGTCTTTGTCTGTGCTGATCCGTCTTATGACAGCCGTATGCATTCCTGCATCGACTCGAAGAATCGGGTCGGTTGAAATAGTATCTGCCGATATTTCAAATAAAAAAGGAATTGAAAATAAAAAGATGAAAATTCTTAGCACTTTCATGATTTGTTTAATCAAAAATAAATCGATCAACTTCTTCTTCGTCTAATACTTGTTTGCCTTGGTTTGAAAAGATAATATATTTTTTCCCAATTTGGTAAATGGAACCTTTTACAATAGACCCATTCTTCAATAAAATGCGTTCCGGTTGTTTTAAAACTTCTGGTTGGAAGTTAGAAATAGTTTTTTCTTCTTTTCTATTTTCAATATGCGAGACGATTTCAGGAGTCTCCCAGGTATTTTTCAATTTAGCACCTTCCACTCCGATTAAACTTTCGGTATCTTTTTTTTGTGCATTGAAAGTAACCATATTATCAACTTTAGTTATCGTTGGCTTTTCAGTGCACCTAAGAGATAAAGTAGGAATTGGGGCAGATGAAAATTCTTTTCGCTGAGCTCGTTTTCTTAAACCATCAGCGTCAGCTTTTTGTAAAATTTCTTTCTGTAATTCAGGTGTTACTTCAATCGAATGTCCAATTGGAACGATTTGAGAATTATTTTCCAAATTAGAAATTAATTTTTTTATTTCGGGGGTATTCTCTATTATCTCATCCTCTTCTATTTCGGGAGATCTTATTCTTGTCTTAACAACCCCATCATATACAAGGATTTTTGTTCCTCCATTTTTTTCGACGAAAACATCGAAGGCAGTGCCACGAACAGCAGCAGCGGCAGTGGGAGTAATTGCCTGTATCTTCTCTCCGGTGAAAACTTTATTTACCTTGAATAGGGCAGATCCGTGTTTTAACAATCCCGAAAAAATATTTTCTGTAGGTGCTTCTTTAAATTTTAAGGCAAATAATGATTCCTCCCTGAGACGGATTGTAAATTCAGAAAGAGATTGTTTTACTTGAATTTCGCAATTAGATTTTTTACCGACATAGATAGTCTGATTTTCTAAGACCATGTCTCCTACTTGCAGTTTTTTATTTTCGACTGTGACATCACCAAAGACGGATATTACAATTCCTGTTGATTGACTCTTTTTAATTTTGTGCTCAATGCCTTCCAAGAATTCTTTGATGAGTGTATTGCCACGCGCTCCGGCCATGACGGCAGCTGTCCATCCGTTTGTATTTTTTGCTAAGATGTCAGCTTTGTTATCAACGAGGTATTTTACAACGGGGAAATGATCGTTATTAGCCGCAAACATTAATGCGCTCGTGCCAAGTGAATCTTTGAAATGAATATCTGCTTTTTCCGATAAAGACTTTTTGACACCATCCAAGTTTCCTATTCTGGCAGAGTTCAGTAAGTCACTATTTGAATCAGCATGGAGAAAAGAGTAAGAGAAGAAGAGGAGAACGCAAAATTTAGATATTAGTTTCATTGAAATTACCTTATTAAAATTTACTCTAAACCAACTTTATTATAAGCATCCTCATAGGTTGTGTAAAAGCAAAGAAATATTAACCGCAGAGGGCGCGGAGTTCGCAGAGAGTATTGACGCGTTCGATAAACTCAGTGCAAGTTTCGCTATCGCGCTATTAACTTTTTCTCTGCGCTCTCAGCGTCCTCTGCGGTTTTAATATGTTTTACACAACCCATGATAATTTGCCGAAAGTATTTTTAGTTAGAAGTAAAAGAAAAAAATCTTTGCCTTCGAAATCTTTTCTCTAGGAAACAGAACCTTGATTTATGGCTTCAGTTTTTACACTAAGATTCGCGCCTTCGCTTCGAGGGCAACAATTACATATAGCTTAAACTTTCATTCTTTCCCTTAACTCACTTTCATTACAAGAGTTGTTTATTGTATAGTTCAATGAATCGCCACTCCTAGCTTTTGTAAATAGTAAATTTATTAACTTGTTGTAAGGTGGCAACAAAAAAGGGTTGCCAATAAGCTTAACCATTTTTAGTTTAAAATTCGTTACTATTTACGAGGAAAAAATCATAATGAAAAACTCTTTACTACTGCTCATTCTACTCACTCCTTATTTTTCAGCTTGTACAACCTTCTCTAATTTTTTTGCAAGTAAACCACCTGCGACTCCTGCTCCTAACTACATTACTCCAAGAGTCTATCCTGAAAAAATTAATCTTAGTGAAGTGAAAGTTGAGTCAATCAATGAATTACCAACCGAGCCGATAGGCGTTTACAAAGGCTCTGACGGAAACAACTATCTATTTTTAAATCTAATTTACGAGAATTCTGGACTTTCCGTTATTGAGGCGATTAAATCGGGTGAAATCTTAGATAACAATATCATAGTCAGAGACCAAACTGGAAAAATCATTGGCTCTGATGTAGTAAACTTTCAGGCTTTTTCTGCCGTAGAAAAAAAGACTTTCAAAGTTATGCAAGAAATTGTAAGAACGAGAGATGGATTTGAAACTCCTGTTCGTCCGCAATCTAGCAAACGAGAAAGTGAACCGGAAATTTCCACAAGCTTTCAAAGTAAAATCTATACAGAAAAAGAACGAGTTCCACAAGTTATAAAACTAAACGAGCTACCTCCAAATAACTCTTACATTTCTGTAAACTTAGAATTGGTCTATGTTGAGCCTTTTCTTCAACAAATTTGTAATCAAAGCAATAATGCAAAAACACCTTGCACCTATGTAGACGAAGTTGTGACTAAAGAAGTCAGAGAGGCAAACAAGAAGAAGTTGGATGCAATTGTTGCTGAATACCAAAAGGCAAATGACAAACAACCTCCTGCTGAGAAAAAAAGTCCTAAGAAATTTATCTTAACTCCCTCTGAAATGCAAATTTTCAAGGACAAAATGAGAGGCACTGTTTCTAAAACTGGAACCACTCTCGAAGGCGAAAAAACAAAAATTGCTACCTCCGTTGTAGATATTGAAAAAGCAAAACTCAACTATAGAGAATGGAATTTAGTGAGCGCTCCTAAGTATTTTCAAATTAACACAGAAGTAATTAAACCAATGACTGGAGATGCGCCTGCATCTGGTAATTCAATTACTCCAGCGCCGCCAGCAAATACTACCGGTCCAGCGAGCAGCGTTACTCCTGCGGCAAACACTATTAACCCAAGTGGTGCTCTTCCAGTTGAAGGATTTTCGGATACAGTAACTTTGAAAAATGGAACCATTTATAAAAATGTAAAAGCAACTATCAAAGAAACCACAGTGCTTATTACATCTCAAGATGGAAAAACAATGGAGATTAATAAATCCGAATTAGTTAGCATCAAAAAGTAACTGTTACCTACTATTTTTAAGAATCCCCCAGTGGTTACGGGGGATTTTCCCCTTTTCTAAAAAACGTTTTTCCAAAATTCAATAACTACTTTAATATTTCAATTATAGATGTGAGCTTGTTTCCACTAAGGGGCTGTGTAAAAACATGATTTTCTCACAGAGAAAAGAGTCATTAATGCTCTCTGTGAGAGATATTTTCTTTGTTTTTACACAGTCCCTAATCTCGATTAAGTTTTTTTTATTTTTTTTAATTTTTTAAAATATAATTTCTTGTAATAAAGATAAGCGCTTTTTCAAATGATGCTTATTAATCAAGTAGGTATCTTCATGAAAAAATTTGGTAACTGTGAAATAATAGAAAAACTTTACGAAACAAAGTATACAGAAATTTATAAAGTATACTATCCCCCCAAAAAAACTAAGGCAATTTTAAAAGCACTTAAAGATGAATTTCCAGCACCAGAATTAGTTACAAGGACAAAAAAGGAATACCAAATTATTTTACAAGTAAATTCTCCGTACTCCATCCAAGCCTATTCTATTGAAAAAGAAGGAAATCAATTTGGAATTATCCAAGAGGATATAGAAGGAATATCTTTAAAAGAATATGTGGATGGGGGTAAATTAGGATTAGCCGAATTTTATAAAATTGCAATTCTAATGGTAAATGCGATAGGCGATGTTCATAAAAATAATATAATTCATAAAGATGTGAATCCATCTAATTTTATTTATAACTCCAAGGCTGAAAATCTGAAAATTATAGACTTTGGTATATCTACTACATTCTCAAAAGAAAACACCATGCTAGAAAATCCAAATGTTCTAGAAGGTACATTAGCTTATATTTCACCGGAACAGACTGGACGAATGAATCGTTCAATGGATTATCGAACTGACTACTATTCTTTAGGTATTACCTTCTATCAACTTTTGACTGGCAAATTACCATTTGCCACTACTGATTCAATGGAGTTAGTTCATTCTCATATCGCCAAACAGGCTACTCCGCCTTATGTGGTTGACTCTACAATTCCAATTCCTCTTTCTGATCTTATCATGAAATTGATTTCTAAAACAGCAGAAGGAAGATATCTGAGTAGTTATGGATTAAAATTCGATTTAGATACGTTAGCCGCTGGTTTGACTAATTACAATGATAAATTTCCTAAACTAGGAACAAAAGACATCTCTGATAAATTTCAAATTCCTCAAAAACTTTATGGACGTGAAAAAGAAATTGAATCTCTTCTTTCTGCCTTTGAAAAAGTGAATCAATTAGAGGATGATAATCGAGCTGCGCTAATGTTAGTGTCCGGTTATTCTGGAATCGGAAAATCATCATTAGTCGCAGAAATTTATAAACCAATTACGGAGAAACGGGGCTATTTTATTTCTGGAAAGTTTGACCAATTTCAAAGTAGCGTTCCCTATAGTGCGATCGTAAATGCATTTCGAGGTTTAATCAGGCAGCTATTGACTGAAAGTGAAGCCAATCTTCAAATCTGGAAATCAAAACTTCTAGAATCTTTTGATTCTAAAGGACGGGTAATAACAGACGTTATCCCTGAAGTCGAATTAATTACTGGAGAACAACCAGCCTTACCCGAACTTCCTCCTACAGAATCAAAAACTAGATTCAATCTGGTTTTTCAAAATTTTATCCGTGTATTTTGTTCTAAAGATCATCCTCTCGTTATTTTTTTAGATGATTTACAATGGGCAGATTTAGGAACATTAAAGCTCATAGAACTCATTATGACAGACAGGGAATTAAAGCATTTCTTTTTAATCGGAGCCTATAGAGATAATGAAGTAAGCGCGACACATCCATTTATAATGATGCTTGACGATTTGAAAAAAATGAATATTCCGATTCAGGATTTGAATCTCATACCATTAAAAAATGAAAACATTCAACAAATCATAGCGGATACTTTGCATAGCCCCCTTTCTGAAATTAAACCGATTGCAGATTTGATAGAGCAAAAAACAGGTGGGAATCCTTTCTTTGTAAACGAATTTTTGAAAACTTTATATTCGGAAAACCTATTACGATTTGAATATTCTGAAAATCAATCCAGTTCTTGGAAATGGGATATAGAGCAGATTAAATCAAAGGGTATAACAAATAATGTAGTTGATTTAATGATTGGAAATTTAAAAAAACTTTCAGAGACATCTCAAAACATATTACGATTAGCTGCTTGCGTGGGTGCACAATTTGATTTACGGACATTATCTATTATTTTAGAACAATCAGAAGAAAAAGTATTTGATGAACTTTCAGAGATTATTCAAACAGGTGAAATTTTTCCACTTTCAAAGTTAACTGCTGATTTAGTTATCATGCATTACAAATTTACCCATGATAGAGTTCAACAAGCCGCTTACAGTTTGATTGAAGACTCCTTAAAAAAAGAAGTGCATTTAAAAATTGGAAGACTATTATTAAAAAATATTAGTGTGGAAGAAAGAGAAGATAGAGTTTTTGAAATAATAAATCAATTAAATTCTGGACTCGAATTAATCGAGAGTAGTAGCGAAAAATTGGAATTAGCCAAACTAAATTTAATAGCCGGCTTAAAAGCTAAGAATTCCAACGCAAATAGTACTGCGTTAAAGTATTATACTATAGGGCTTTCTATTTTGCCGGAAAATAGTTGGAAAGATAATTATGAATTGTGTTTTAATCTTCATCGGGAAACAGCCTTAATCGAATATACAATGGGTAACTTTGATAAGGGTAAATACTTATTTGCCACTGCTTTAGAAAATGCAAAATCAAATTTAGATAAGGTTGAAATTTTTTCTATTGAAATGAATTTATACATGACGCAGGGAGATTTTAAAACAGGAATTAATTCTGGCTTAAATGCATTAAAGACCCTCGGTCTTGCCTTACCTACCTCCCAGGAAGAACTGGGTAAACTCGTTGCAAAGGAAGGTGAAGAAGTATTAACAGGCTTGCAAGATAAAAATATACTTTCCCTTTTTAACATTCCCGACCAGACTGATAAAGAAAAAATTGCTATCATGCAGTTGCTCGTTGATTTATGGGCATTAGCCTATTTAGATGCAAATTATACGCTTCTTGGATATACTGTTTTAAAAATTACAAATATGTCATTGAAAGAAGGTAATACTTCATTATCCGCATTCGGTTACGTTGTATATGGAATGACAATAGCTGGCGAAGGCAAATACAAAGAAGCCTATGATCTCGGTGAGCTTGCTTTGAAATTAAATGAAAAATTTAATAATGCTAGCCTTACAGGTAAAATTAATAATTTATTTTCCCATTCGATCAACCCTTATAATCGTCATTTAAGAACGAATATTCCTTTCTATCAGGCATCTTATCATACCTCGATGCTTTGTGGAGACTTGACATATGCCGGGTGGGCTTTATTTTTTATTATTTGGACAAGAATTGAGATTGGAGAAAATTTAGCTTCGATATCAGAAGCGGCAGAACAGTATTTGCCGTCCGTTGAAAAGAATAATGATTTGAATATCACATATATTTTTCAGATTTTACAAAGACTAGTGCTGAATTTATTAGGAAAAACTCCTAATTTTGAATCATTTACAGATGAAGGATTAGATGAAGAAAAATGCATGAAGTTATGGCAGTCCAATAACTTCGATCATGGAATTAATTGGTTTAGTTATTCAAAGGGACAGCTTTTTTATTTATACGATAATCCAGAAGCATCTTATCAAATTCTTAAATCTGTAGTAGATAAAATCCCCTCTAATATTGGATTTTTTCCTGTGACTAAACATAATTTTTATTATTGTTTGAGCATAACAGCGATTTACCATTCAAGAAGTTTAGAAGAAAAACAGGAATTGTTAAAAGTTCTGGATTCTTTTATGGCGCAGATGTCCAAATGGTCAGAATTTGGCTCTGATAATTTCTCGCATAAATTAAAATTAATAGAAGCAGAAAAAAAGCGGATAATGGGAAATTTCCTCGATGCACAAAAACTATATGACATAGCGATTGATCTTGCAAAGAAAAACGGTTATATACAAGATGAAGCGATTGCAAATGAACTCTGTGCCAAACTTTGGATTAGTTTAGATAAAAAAGAGTTTGCCCAAATCTACTTACAAAGGGCATATTATGCTTATTCGGTATGGGGTGCTACCCGTAAGTTGGAATTAATGGAAAAAAAATATCCAACTGGGTTAGTTCGCATGAAAGATTCCGGTGGAGATGTTTTTAGTGGTGGAACTATTACATCTGGCAGAACAATAACTCAAAAAACTACGCGAATGGAGGCAAATCTATCTCTAGATTTTGTTTCTATTTTAAAAGCTTCACAGATTATTTCAGGCGAAATCATTCTAGAGAAATTACTGACGTCTCTTATGAAAGTTTTGATCGAAAATGCCGGTGCAGAAAAAGGATTTTTATTGCTCTATCATGACGACAAATTATTTATTGAAAGTTCATGGGATTCTAATTCAAACAAACCACTTATAGAAAAGATTACAATAGATGCGGATAATGAATTATTATCTCCTACTATTATTACATATGTAAGCCGAACAAAAAAAGATCTAGTGATATCTGATGTCTTAAGAGAAAATAGATTTAATGATGCGTATATCAATAAGTATAAACCTAAATCTGTTCTATGTACCCCACTTTTAAATCAAGGCAAACTGATAGGAATTATTTATCTTGAAAATAATCTTACGACGGGTGCTTTTACCATAGACCGGATTGAAGTCTTAAAAATGCTTTCTTCGCAAGCAGCAATCTCAATTGAAAATGCAAGACTCTATTCTAACTTAGAAAATATCACAAAAGAAAAAACGAAAGTTACGACTGAAATGGAAATTGCGAAGGATATTCAGACTTCTTTACTTCCGAATAATCCATTGCTCTCAGGTTTTGATGTGGCTGTTTATATGCAAACTGCTGATCTTGTAGGTGGGGATTACTACGATGTTATCCATGCCGGTGGTAACGAATGGTTTGTTATCGGAGACGTTAGTGGACATGGGGTAACGGCAGGTCTTATTATGATGATGACTCAAACTGCAATTCATACTATTTTGAATTCAATGGATACGAAAAATCCCGCAGAGTTATTAAAAAAGGTTAACCTAGTTATCACTTCTAATATTAAAAAGATGAAGCTGAGCAAATACATGACTCTCACATTATTCTTGAAAGAACATGATGGAACAATTTACTACTCAGGAATGCATCAAGATTTACTTTTATATGTTTCAAAAAGTAAAAAAGTGGAAATTATCGAAACGAAAGGAAGTTGGCTTGGGTATTTTGATTTACACAATGAATATGAAGTTGGTAGTATTAAGATGGAATCAGGGGATACACTTCTGTTGTTTACGGATGGCATTACAGAGGCAATGAACGCGAGTGAAGAAATGTATGATACTGAAAGACTAGTTGCACTTTTAAATGAATCAGGTGAAGAGTCTACTGAAGAGATTAAAAATAGGGTTTTAAATTCCTTAAAAGATTTTAAAACAGATGATGATGTTACATTCATGGTTTGCAAAAAAAATAGGATGCGATAGAAAATGAGTAAAGAAATTGATATAAAATTTTTCTTTAAATTTAACGCTGAGCCTGTTTGGAGTATTGTTTCTGATATACGAAAGCAAATAAAATCTTTAATATCTAAAAAAAATTTTATAGAAGATGCGATAGAGAATCTAGAAACAGCCGCGATGGAGCTATTTGAAAATGCAATTAAATACGGTATATCCACTGCAGACGCTATAGATGTAGTATTGGATATTAGTTATGATGAAACAAATGAATTAAAAATTTTAGTTTCAAATGGAATAGAATCTATAGAGAGTATTCAAAACTTATTAGATTTTATTAATAAAATTAAAGCTTCTCCCAATATAGAGGAATTATATATGGAAAGGTTACAACAAATTGCCTTGAATCCAAAATCAGGTAAAAGCCAGTTAGGCTTACTTCGAATAGCCTGTGAAACAAAATTCTTTATTGATTATGAGATCTCTGGAAATAAATTAACAATTATTGCGACTAAGCAACTAAAAGAGGAATTATGAAATCAATTGGTTGGATGAGGGCAATTAGTGAAAATAAATTGGAGGCTCTTGTTCTATATAACAAAGATTCTAACTGGCAGAAAACTTCTTTTAGGTTATTAGCAGGAATTGGAAAAGGTTTTAAAATTGAAGTCAATGGCGTATAATTGCTATCAGTTTAAAAATTTTATTAAACGCCATTTAATTCAAATTGGAAAAAGAATTTAGATTATAATCTTGAAGCGTCCTTCATCACACCCATCATACTATTATAACCTAGAATCACGGTTGCGGCAGAGAATCCTCCCATGAGTGCGCCCGATATTCCCGGCGAACAAGCATCTGCCCCTGTGATGAATAAATTCTCAATCGGCGTTTTAACACCCATCCAGTCTTTCGTATATCGTTCTGGAGTGCAGGGTATTCCATATATAGTTCCAGCTTTATGATCTGTGAAATATTCATTCGTGAGTGGAGTCGAAAGTTCTTTAAATGCGACTAATTCTTTGTAACCAGGGAAGCGCTCTTCCATAAAGTTAAGCATACCATCTGTTATTCGCTCTTTTAATTCTTTGTATTCTGTACCTCTATTTTTCCATTCTCCATTTTTCCATTTAAGAAATGGCTCATAGCTTACAAAGCTAATCACTTCGCCTGTAAAAGATTCAGCCTTTGGGTCTTTTAAGGAGGGGAACGACGCATAACAAGCAGTAGGCTTTCCGAGTAAAAGATTATCTTTTTCAGAAAAATTCTTTTCGTGGTCGATGGAATTATAGATCCAATAATTTTCGCCTTTAAATCCTAATTTTGCAGGATTTTCTTTAAATCCTAAGTAGAGGGTAACACTGCTTGCCCCCGTTGCAAAGTTAGAAATACTTTCTCTGTTTGGAAGATCTATATTTTTAGGAACGAGTTTAGTATATGTATTATATACTCCTGCATCTGAAACAACTATGGGCGCAAAGTATTCTTTTTCGATAACGTTTTTACCCTTTTTTTGCTTGACTTTTACGCCAATTGCTTTTCCATTTTCCATTATGATTTCAGTTACTTCACTGAATATATGCATTTCACCTCCATTTCTTTCAATGATAGGTTTAACGCTTTCGGCTATCGTTGCAGATCCGCCTACGGGATAGTATCCGCCACGAAGATAATGCACAACAAGACCTGCATGCATATAAAATGCACTTTGTGATGGAGGCAAACCATAATCACCCCATTGCGAAACTAGAACTGCTTTTAGGATTGGATCTTTAAAGTTTGCATCCATGTAATCCTGGGTAGTAATCATAGGGCTTTTTGCACCTATGAGTTTAAAGCTACTTGATTCAGAATTTAATAAGGCAGGTTTTGCTTTGAGCGTAAACTGACGAGTAGCCCAATTGGAAAAAGACTTTACATCGGAAAAATAATTTTCAATCGCAATTTTCTCGGAAGGAAATTTTTCAATTAAATTAGAACGAAATTTTTCTTCTGTGCTGAATTGGTCAAACGTGATTTCAGGATAGACAAAGCGCTCAAATGGGTCTGGCATTTTCTGCCAATCTACTTTTGATTCAGTAACTATATCGAATAATTTTCGAAGCATGTCATTCTTTGCCATATCGCCCACATAATGTATACCAACATCCCAGAGATATTTTCCTTCTCGTTTGAATGTATGTGTAAATCCACCTAGCTTAAAATGTTTTTCTAAGACCAGAACTTTTTTATTTTTGAGCCTTGCTAGAATGCTCGCCGTAGTAAGGGCTCCCATTCCAGAGCCTATCATAATAACATCAAAATGATTTTCTTTTTCCATTGACTCTTTTCCAATCCTTCTAAAATCTAGTTTAATGTTGACAATGTAAATATATATGTTACTCTTGTCAACATTAAACTATTATGAAAAAAATAAAATCTAGCTCTCCTTATCATCACGGCGATTTAAAAAAAGCACTCGTTGATTCAGGTGTTGCCATACTCGCTGAAAACGGGATTAAGAACCTAAGCTTAAGAGAAGCCGCCCGCCGAGCAGGAGTGAGTCATACTGCACCCTATAGACATTTTGAAGACAAGGATGCACTTCTTGCTGCGATTGCAGAGGAAGGTTTCTTAAGGCTCATTCTAAAACTAGAAGAGGGTATTGCGAAGTATCCCAATAATCCTCTCCAGCGTCATTACGCTATCGGAGAGGCTTATGTTCAGTTTGCGATAGAAAATCCTAATCATTTACAAGTGATGTTTGGAAATGTGCTCGAGGATTATAAAAAGTATGCGAGTCTCAAACAAGTTTCCGAAAAATCCTTTGGGTTATTGGTTGAAACAATAAAGGATTGCCAGAAAGCAGGGATTGTTAAAAAATCAAATGCTATTCAGCTAGCACTCGTTGCCTGGTCGGCTATTCATGGTTTGTCTCTTCTTACGATTGAAAAACGAAATAAATGGATTTCAGAAAACAACTCCCGTATCATAAAAATTTTAGGAGATGTTTTGTTTAATGGGATGAAGGCTTAATACCGCCCAATATTATTAGTCCTTTGTAGAGGATAATAATGGTTTTGTCCAAAGATCGTGCAAATTACATTTTACATAGACCTTGACTTTGGGATTTTCTGGTATTGGGTAAAGTGTAAGAGTTGCAGTCGGTCTTTGATTTTTTTTTAGGCTAAGACCCGCGAGATCTTGCTTGGTTTCATCCATAATTCCAATTCGTTCTATGTAATGATCTAGTGTAAATTCTCCATTCACTTTGATTTCAATATTATCTTTTTTCGACCTGGATATAATTTTTATAAATGGAACATGCTCGTCTTTGATATCTTCCCATTCCCCGGCTTTGTTTTCTGTGTATTCAGCTTCTGGTGTTTTGGGTTGGATTTTTTCCTCTGGCTGTTTATTTCCCATTTCATTAGAGCAATGGAAAATAAATAGTAAGCAAATTGTATAATAAATTTTCAAGTGGTTATTTATTCCTTCCTAGTAATCAAAGGCATAGTCCACAAATCATGTAAATTACATTTTGCAAAAACTTTGATTCTACAGTTAATCGTAAGATGGCTGCAATTGCTGTCTAGCCTGTGTAATTGGAAAATAATTATCTCTTTAAAATTCGGCGAAGTCAATAAATTATAGACAATTTTATGTTGACGGATTCGACATAATTAGTAGAATGATTTCCGCCTAAAAGAGGTGGGCAAAAAAGATGGAAACATTAACTAAAATAGAGACTACAAAAAAAGAAGAGGATGAGTCGAAAGAAAAAGAATCAGAAAAAGTTATAACAAAGACCAAATTCTCTACAAAGAGAGATCCTAAACTAAGAATGTCCTATATAGTCCCGGAAGAAATTTATCCAGAAAATATTGATCTTTAGTACCTAACCCCGCATTTTACAGCAATGTAGAATATTCCGAATTAGCCCCTTCCCTTGAGGGAAGGGGGCTTTAGGTATAAGCTATTACTAGAGAAACTTTTTAAATGAAGTCCCCTTTCCTTTAGGAGAGGGGCTTATTATAGAAAATTTTTCAGAAAATAAAAAGTTGGGAGAGGTAGGTTAGGTAGAAGTTTGCGCTGACGGAATTCTTATTGTAACTGGAACCCACTGACCGGAAAGATTTTTGAATTCTTTCTTGCCTTTCTTTAGTGCATCGAGTTTCATTCCTTCTTCTAATACGTGAACCGGTGGTTTTTTTAAGTCCCAGACTAATCCTACAAGACTCATTGCTTTTAGAATGTAATAAGTAATATCGAACTCATACCAATAAAATCCTTGGTTTGCAGAATGTCTATAGTAGTGATGGTTGTTATGCCAGCCCTCACCCATCGTAATGATTGCTAAGAACCAATTGTTCTTGCTATCGTCTTCAGAGTTAAATCGCACTTTGCCGATGACATGTGAAAGAGAATTAATCGTCCAAGTTCCATGACCTAGAAAAAATGTTGCAACCGCATATCCATAAACTAACACAGGAAAGCTAATCATTCCAAGCACGATAGAAAATAATAATGCCGGAATCCAATGGTATTTGTCTAACCAAACAAGTTCCGGATACTTCGCGTAATCCTTAATTATTTTTTCATCATACTCATTAAAATCACTCTTTAAAAACCAAAGCATATGCGAATTCCAAAAACCTGTAAGTCTTGGAGAGTGCAGATCTTTTTGGGTATCAGAATACTTATGATGATTTCTATGATGTGCCGCCCACCAGAGCGGACCTTTTTGCTGTGCCGTGCAACCAAGCCACGCGAGGCAAAATTGCATTATGCGAGATGTTTTATATGCGTTATGCGAAAAGTATCTATGATATACTCCTGTGATGGCAAACATTCTTATGAAATAAGAAAAGAAAGCAATCCAAAACAGTCCCCATGTAAAAGGCACCGTAAATACAAATAATACTGTCATTGAAATCAAAGTAAATGCGATCAGAGAAATCGTTGAGCCAGTCGTTTTTTTTGATTCTATATGAGTTTCCATAACTCCACCTTCGAAAAAATATAAATTGAACGCGGTTAGTTAAACCCGCTTTCTAGATTTTAAGATGCAAAGTAGGTTGCAAAGGTTGCAAAATTTTTTTACTTTTTTATCTAATTTGTCCGGTCAGGCTACTAAAATGGAAAAAATAGTATTTTAAGAGATTATAGCATTTCAATATGACATAAATAGGAGTAATACTTGGAACTAGTTCTTATCACAAACCTGATTGTAATGATCATTTTCGGACTCGGAGGCTTTTATTTAGCCAAATTCAAATACCAATCGGAAAATAGTCTCAGTCCCGACGAGGTGAATGCACTTAGAAATGGTAATGCAGTCTTGCAAACGAAACTAGACCAAGTCCAGCAAACTCTCGGCGAAAAAGAAAATTTACTCAAATTAGAGCAAGAAACTTCTCGTAACCTCGGTCAAAATTTAGCAACTCGAAGCTCAGAACTTAAAGCAAGTGAAGATCGTGTAAAAGAATTTGAGGGCAGGCAAGAGACATTAACCTCTGAATTCAAATCCCTACAATTAAAATCCATCGAACTAGAAAAAACTCTTTCCGGTCGAAACATAGAATTTAAAACCCTCGAAGAAAATATACAAAGACAAAAAGAAGAAGTTGAAAAACTGAACGCAAAGTTCAATGAAGAATTTAAAAGTATTGCAAATCAAATTCTATTGAGTAATTCATCTTCCTTCAATAAGCAAACTGGCGAGACACTGGATACTATCCTGAAACCGCTAAGAGAAAATCTAGAAAAATTTGAAAAGAAAGTTGATAGCACAAGACTCGAACAAGCAAAAGAAACAAGCTCTCTCAAAGAGCAAATTTCCCTTCTGGAAAAATTAAATTTGTCTATGACGGAAGAAGCGCGTAATCTGACGAATGCGCTCAGAGGAGATAACAAAGCCCAGGGAAATTGGGGGGAGGGAATTTTAGAGCGTATCCTCGATAAGTCTGGACTCGAAAAAGGAAGAGATTATACTATCCAACAACAACTTCTTTCAGAAGATAATCAACGTTTTACTCCGGATGTAATTGTAAATCTTCCTGATAATAAAAATCTAGTCATTGACTCAAAGGTTTCTCTCGTCGCCTATGACCAATATTGTGGAACGGATGATGAGGTTTTAAAAGAAAAATTTTTAAAGGAACATCTGAATTCTCTTTATAATCATATAAAAGAACTTTCTTCTAAAGATTATTTTAAACTAAAGGGAATCAACTCTCCTGATTTCGTTCTTTTATTTATCCCTATAGAGCCTTCGTTCTCACTGGCAATGCACACTGACCCAGGCATATATAATCATGCTTTTGATAAAAATATTTTACTCGTTACTCCTACTACTTTAATTGGGGCGCTGCGTGTAATCAGTGTTATCTGGAAACAAGAAAAACAAAACCGGAACGTGATTGAAATTGCAAAAGAAGCCGGCGGTATGTTAGATAAATTTAAAGGCTTTGTGGAAGACATGCAAGAAATTGGAGTTTCTTTAAAGAAGACTGAAAAAGTTTATGACTCAGCTTTTAGTAAGTTGCATTCAGGAAAAGGAAATTTAATTGGTCGAGCAAAAAAAATTGAAGCCCTCGGTGGAAAAGGTAGTAAGAGTTTGCCTGAAGACTTAATTGGTTTAGATGAAGAATAGTGGCTAATGATTATTTACTGCTGAACACATAGTAGATAGGGAACAGACATATTACAGGCTTGACTAGCTCCTGAAATACTAGCATTTGTTGTTGGGGTTGCCTGTCCTACTTGGCCATTACCCGCCATTGAAGCCCAATTGCTGCAAATATTAGCGGAAGTTGTCCAATTAGTGTTTAGTCCCGTCCAATAAGGAATTGCTGCAACTTCAAAAGAATTTGCTAATGTTCCAAAAATAAAAATACCATTTGCATTCGTTGTCATAATTTGAGTTGTCCCATTCGATCTAAAATAAGCAGTATTTGGTAATAATACCCAATCAATCTGGCCATCCCCTGCATTTGCGGTTGTAGAGGCCTTTCGACTTGTTCCGTCTACAATCATTGCTTTATAAATATTGGGAACGATTGCGGGCTTTGCTGCATCTGAATTACAAATAGAATCAGCTCCAGAGATTCCTCCTAAGTTTCCTATTGAAGTCGCCGAAGAAACAAATGTTCGTTTTTCTCCTACATCGATATTGGTGAGACTTAAGTCAGTTGGATTGATTCCATTATATAATATATCTGAACTCGTCGCAGAGCTTGTAATAATTGAGTAGCTGATATCCCCGTCTGCAATTGAATCATTTACTCCGGTCACTGTAATTGTTTGCGGAATATTCCAATTAGCCGATGTGAATGAAATCCCGGTTGGAGTTACCGTTCCTTCTGCTGCATTGGAACTAGAAAGTGTAATGCCTACCGTTGAAGTTGGTGCGCTATTAAGAGCAATTGTAAAATTTGCAGTAACGCCTGCCTCACTTGTATTCCCACTTATAGAACTAACGCTTATTCCTGCTGAATCATTATCTGTATTTGTTAAGCTTACATCGGATGGATCTAAGCCATTATAATTTAAGTCAGAGCTAGTTACGATTCCAGTCAGAATTGAATAAGAAATATTTCCATCTGCAATGAAATCGTTAACTCCATTGACGAAAACCATTTGAGGAGTATTCCAATTAGCCGATGTAAAAGTTAAACTCGTTGCGCTAACCGTTCCCTCTGCGGTATTAGAACTTGCTATTGGAATCGTTACATTTGAAGTTGGTGCAGAGTTTAATACGACTGTAAAACTCGCAGTGAGTCCAGACTCAGAAGTAGTTAAACCAGAAATCGGCGTTACCGAAACTCCAAATGAACTGGAAGTTGAGCTGAAAATAGGATTGGAATTTGAAATTCTAAGCAAATAAGATTCGAATGCGATAGTTGAGTAATTTTCATTTGAAATATTTTGAGAGCATTTAGATAAGAAGATGCTAACCAAGAAAAAAATAAAAGCTTTCCTAAAAAAAAAGAAATTAAGCCTAAAGAAATTTTTATCATACAGAAAAAAAAATAAACTTTTGCAGTCACGTTGAATTCTTGTTTTCATTGTCATATACCTCTCTAGAGAAAAAAGCTAGTTAAATCCTTCTTTGAAAATAAAGGTCTTTGATTAATATAACATTTGCTTACCGATGTATCTGCCATAATTCAAGTATAAAATTTCTATCTTTTGAAAAATTAGGTCTAAGCCTATAAGGAAAGGCTTTTTATTTTACGCTTCTGCAAAGTCTGAATTTTAAAAATTTTATCTTAAATTAGAAAACAGTATATTTTTCATTAGTTGAATGATGTGTTCATAGGGTTCAAATTCAGGAAGGTCTTTGTGGGAAATAAGATAATCAAAGCGAACACGAATAATGTTGCCTAACGTCAGAGAAAAGAAATTTGGCTTATCTTCTGAAATGGTATTAGAAATAAAATTGCGATTTAGCTCTGTAACCTTATGATTATTTAGGTCAGTGAGAATTTCTTTATAAACATCGTGTGGTATTTCCTTTTCATTCGAAACTACTAATCGAGGTTTGGGGTTTACAAAATCCCTAACCTCGCGGTAACTTAAAAATACTTTTTCGGATTTGCTAAATACTTTTATATGTGTTATGTATTTATAACCAGAAGCCACCGGTCCGCCGGCTTCAAAAAATTCAATTACAACTGGAAAATCCTTTATGTTCGAATAATCTAAAATATTCAATATTCCCTCTACAATTGATAAGTTTGAAACTAATGGTAACTTTTTCCATAACTTTTTTACTAAAATTTTAGTTTCTGCTCCAATAACATTCACATTAGGTAGACTTGATAAAGCCAAAAAGGGTTAATTTATACTGAACGCTACTCATAAAAAATCCTCGCAGATAATTACTTTTGGCGTTTGGTATATATATTACTTGTAATCAGCCTGCATTTTTTTACTTTATGCAAGAGTATAATTTTCGAATAGGAGATAATAATTAGGTAGTGTTTGTGAAATTGTCTCAAAAGATTCATAATGAAAGAGATGCAGATTCTAAATAAAGGCAACCCAATAATTAATTTTAAAAAAGCTGGATTTTTACTTTTTAATTTTCTCTTGGTAAATTCCATTTTGTCAAGAGACATTCCAAAGTTAAGTGAGATAAAAAAAACAATTCAGATTTCTGAGTTAACTCTATTGGATAAGAATAATAAGCCGTTACACGAAATCCGAAATGATAAGAATAGCCGTAGAATGAACTGGTTGAGTCTAGACCAGATTTCAGCAGCAGTTTTAAAATCTTTGTTAATCGCAGAAGACCGTCGTTTTTTTGAACATAAAGGAGTTGATTGGAAGGCTGTTACAGATGGCGCATTACGGTATTTTACCTTTCGAGGTAGGCGTGGGGGGAGCACGATAACGATGCAACTCGCCTCTATTTTAAATCCAATTTTAAAAGGAAGAAGTGGTGGTAGAACCATTTCTCAGAAATGGGATCAGATTCGTTATGCAGAGGAGCTAGAAGAAAAATGGACTAAAGAAGAAATACTTGAAGCCTATTTGAATTTAGTAAATTTCAAGGGAGAGTTAGTCGGAATAGATGCAGCCTCGCGTGCCTTGTTTCACAAAGAAGCGCATGGATTAAATGAAATCGAATCGAGTATCATTGTTTCTTTTTTTAAATCGCCTTCTGGAAAAGAAAATAGAATTGCCGACAGGGCTTGTTATATTGCAACTGAGCAAGAAAAAGATTTTCAGTGCGAAAAGATTCGGATGAAAGTTCGAGAAATATTTTCTAGAACCTATTTTATAAAACCCAGGAATGGGTTTACTTATCATATTGCGCATGCATTGATTCAAACGGGCAAACGGGAAATAAAAACAACCCTTGATCTTGACGTTCAGATTTTATCCCAAGAAATACTTAGAAAACAACTTCTAAATCTAAAAAGTAAAAATGTAAAAGATGGAGCAATTCTAGTTTTGGAAAACTCTACCGGTAACGTGCTCGCTTATGTAGGTGGGGCAAGTAGAGATACTTCTTCTGCATACGAAATTGATGGAGTTCAATCGAGGCGTCAGGCAGGCTCTACTTTAAAACCATTTATATACGGACTTGCTTTACAAAATAAAATTTTAACGGATAACACCGTATTAAACGACAATCCAATTGATATCCAAGTTGGAACAGGAATTTACAGTCCTTCTAATTACCAGGATACTTTTCACGGGGATGTTTCTGCTAGAGTTGCCCTTGCATCTTCTTTGAATGTACCTGCTGTAAAAGTTCTTTCGATGTTAAATTTGAATGAGTTCGTTTTTAAACTTAGTGAGCTTGGTTTTACTGAGTTAAGAGAAGCGGAATATTATGGTTTGTCCATTGCCCTTGGCTCTTTAGATATCAATTTAAAAGAGCTTACAAACGCCTACAGAGTATTAGCCAATGAAGGAAATTATTCAGAAATCAGAATTAAAGATGAAGACCCCAAGGATGTTCCAAAAAGAATTTTTACAAAAGAGACATCCGAAATAATTAGTGATATTCTTTCTGATAAAGAAGCAAGGGCTCTTAGCTTTGGACTAGAAAACCCACTTGTGACAAGGCATACAAGTAGTGTCAAAACAGGAACGAGTAAGGACATGCGAGATAATTGGTGCGTGGGGTATAATCATAAGTATACGGTCGGAGTCTGGGTGGGAAATTTTTCTGGTGAGCCAATGTGGAATGTGAGTGGAGTAACGGGAGCGGCACCTGCTTGGAGAGATATTATGAATAAACTTTCTGAAGGTGAAATTCAAATCGGAGAGAAAAAAATAATTCCAAAGGAAAATGTATTTATTTCTACCACTTCCATAAATAAATCAAGCCTGATGAAAATAACTTATCCCGTAAACCGTACTATTATAGCGGTAGATCCTGATATACCACAGAATAATCAGGCTGTGTATTTTGAATCAACCAGACTCGATAGAAGCGCATATTGGGTATTAAACGGTAAAATTCTGGGTGAGGTAAAAAAGATTCATCTGTGGAATCCTAAGTCTGGCAAATACAAGTTATCCATTCGAAATAAAGAAAATAAAATATTTGATCAAGTTGAGTTTGAGGTTAGGTAAGGAAATATATATTAAGTGTGAAAGAACAGTTAGGAATACTATGATGCCCATTAAAAATTTTAACAATCTTTATTTTACAGAAACTCCTATAGAGATTTTTCAATCTTATTCCAATTTCAATTTATTTATAAAAAGAGAAGATAAATCCTTCGCAGGATTTGGAGTGAAACTAAAAAAGATGTATGGACTAGTTCAATTCCTGAATAGAGGACAAGTAAAAGATGTTCTCTTGTATGGAAATCCCCATTCCAACTTTCTCGCAACCTTTGTCACCATATTAAATCTAGAAGGATTTACTGTTCATACAATCTTTTATACGAATGACCAAAAACTAATCACAGCTAATTCAATCTTAAGTAAGCGATTTTCGAACACAGTCATTTATGCAAAATCAAAGGCAAACCGTGAATTCTATATCAATGAATTTAAAAAAGGTTTTCCAAATGGATTTGTAATTCCTGAATTCGGAATTCATGAATCTGGTCTAAAAGGTCTATATACAATATGGAAAGACATTGAGAATAAATATAACTTTGATTATTTATTTTTAGACATAGGAACTGGCTATACTGCATTATCCGCATTGGAATATTTCAAAGATAAAAGTTTGCAGATCATTGGAGTTGCAATCGGAAATAAAGAAGATAAAATTGAAGACGATATGGCAGCTAACGTAGAAAAATTAGGTCTAGATAAGAAAATAGTTTCCCGGTTGAAAATTCTTCCTCCTTTTACTTCACCCTCTTTCGCGAGCAAAAATAAAATGCTAGAAGATTGGATATATACTGTCTGGAAGGAAAAACAAATTCCGCTAGAGCCAGTCTATTCGGGTAAAACCTTGTTAACCGTTGTAGAGTTTATACGCAAACAAAAGATAAATGGAAGCGGGATTTATTTACACCAGGGCGGGTTATTAAATCATTTGAAATATTTTAGCTAACTATTTTTCGTTTAGCGAGACGTGACCCTAAACTTCCACTTCCCCCTCAAATACGGTAGTCGCGGGACCTTTCATAATCACATTTCCCTTCTCTGTCCATTCAATGTATAGAGTTCCACCGCGGAGGTCAATGCGCGTTTTGCGCCCTGCACGATTGGTGAGATTAGCCGCTACATGAACTGCACAGGCTCCCGTTCCACAAGCAAGAGTTTCACCTGCACCACGTTCCCATGTACGTTGGTAAAAATGATCCTTGCCGCGAATAGAAACAAACTCCACATTGGTGCGTCTGGGAAAAAGAGAATGGGTTTCTAAAATAGGTCCAATCTCAGTAACTGGAAATTTATCCGAGTCTTCGACGAAAATCACCGCGTGCGGATTACCCATACTAACCGCTGTGAATTTGAGCTTATGACCTTTGATTTCAATTGCATGCTCGATGATTGGAGTAACTCCCGGAAGCAGTACTGGAACCTTTTCTGGAATTAAAATTGGCTCTCCCATATCAACTGTTACAAGACTCACAAGACCAGAAGAATTTGTTTCCATATCTAGCTCTAAAACGCCCTTACCAGTTTCTATCTTAGGAGTCTTTGATTTAGTAAGCCTGTAGTCAAACACGTATTTGCCGACACAACGAATTCCGTTACCGCACATTTCAGAGGAAGATCCATCCGAATTATACATATCCATCATAAAATCAGCTTTGTCCGATTTACGAATAAATATAACACCATCACTACCTATTCCAAAATTTCGATTCGAAACTTTTTGAATCTGTTCTGGGGTTAAACGAATATTATCCTTAGTAGCATCGATATAAACATAGTCGTTACCAATGCCTTCCATTTTTGTAAATTTAATCTTTTGCAATTTATACCTATAGTTTGTTTGCCACAGATGAACACAGATGGTTTTAATAATAAACTTGTTGCGAAATTAAATGTCAGTTCGAGCGTTAGTCGAGAACTACAAGTGCTCAAAGCCTTTATTTTATTAGCACTTCTCGACTATCGCTCGAACTGACAGTATTCACTATTGTGAATTTTGCAACAACTTTAATCTTTTATCCGTGTCTATCCGTGTTCATCCGTGGCAAATATCTTTATTTCCCAGTGCCAGTTGCCGTAGCCAAATCTAAACTCAAATCAAATTTGAATTTTTTAATATCAATCTTAGGTTCATACCAAACGCCGTAGTCTCCAGCTAAAATAAATTTTTGGAGATAACTCTGAGTAAGCGCTTCACTTGTAACTTTATCATAATAACGAATATCAATTTTAGCAGAATCTTTAGTCAAGGCTCCGATTAAAGCAGCAACATAAGTTTGACGGTTTTCTGTATCAGTGTTAATTTTTGCAAAGCCAGCGCCAATTAATCCCTGGATTTGATCCCAATCAGTTCCTACAAAGTCTTTCCATTTTTGTGCAGATGCATGACCTGCCGGAAGATTTTTTAATGTATACTCGACTACTTCTGGGTAAAGAGTAGAAGCTCCGTGAGCTACAAATAAAATCTCTTTGTTAATGGAGTCTGCCATTTTTAATAATTCATGGGCGAGCTCTATATTGAGTTTTACTTTTTGACCTGGTTTGCCTTTATTCGGACCGTGCATGGTTCCGATGGTAGGGGCTAACATCAATACACCTGTGTCTTTTAAGAATTGTTCTAACTCATTTGGATTCGTATAAGTGCTATGATGGGAAGTTGTATCCTCATCTTCTTCACCGGCTAATACTCCTAATTCTCCCTCAACAGAAAGTCCGAGCGGGTGAGCCATATTAACCACTTCCCGGGTTAATGCAATATTGTCGCTAAGAGGCATTGCTTTTTCTGCCTTATGGTCGGTGGAATTATCAGCCATTACAGAGGTAAAACCCTGAACCGCAGCTTGCACAACCTTACGTCCACCTTCCGAAATATAATCTCCATGATCGAGGTGAGTTGCGATTTTGATTTTAGAACGTCTAGCTAACTTAGCTATGTAATCAGAAACAAGCTCGATTCCAAACGCCTGGTCGTTACTTCCAAAAAATTTCAAGGCACTATTAGAAAAAGCTAATATAGCACTTCCACCTAACATTTCCGCTGCGGCTATGGCTGCATTGATAGACTGAAACGTAGTTACGTTGAAAGCCGGAATCGCATAACGTTCGCCTTTCTGGTTTCCTTTGACTCCATTTTTTGCTTGGATAAGTAGACTGTGTGCAGAAGCCATTCCATCGGAAAATTTCCTGGATGTATTTAATACAGGTGGTTTAGATGACATTTTTTACCTCATTGGCATAATCGTATGCCTTATTCTAATTCTAATAAGAAATTAAATCGAATACTTCTAATGCCAAGTATTTTTTTTGTCAAATTTGAAATCTTGGGCAATTCGGCACATTATCGTAGTAGAGACACGCTTTCGCTATCTTAGACCTGTCTCTACATTACGTAAAAGCCGACCGTGCTTTCACCTCCCGTCAAGAAATTGCAGTCATTTTGTATATGTTAAACACAATATCGAATATACGCAATTTCTTGACGACGGTTCAATCACTATCGCTAGTCACATTGTAAAATTCTATAGTAAGTAAATAGAATTTTTTAAAGACTTGCAAGAATTGAAAACAAGAAAAATAAAAGGAATTATAAAATAGAGGATAATAAAATGAAATTCAATTATATAAAAATTCTAGCCATCAGCTTATGTAGTTTAGCCACAACATCTTGTCTTTACCGCGATGTGAAAACACCACTCATTGTAAATAAAGGAACGATCTATCAATTGACAACAGATGACTTTCAAATACTAGGGACTGTAGAAGAAGAAGGGGTAATTAAGAATATCCTCTTTGCAGTAAGCTGGGGTGGGGAAGGATTTAAAGCACTCGAAGAAAAAGCAAAAAAAATGGG